>VGRX01000059.1 GCA_016875215.1 Deltaproteobacteria bacterium | reverse complement strand
CCCACGAGAGGGAGTTCCAGGCAGCGGTGGCCGGAGACCACGGGCCGTCCACCTTGTCGGCCCACTCGACATAGA
Source organism: Deltaproteobacteria bacterium (assembly GCA_016875215.1). GTDB lineage: Bacteria > Myxococcota_A > UBA9042 > CAIXZC01 > CAIXZC01 > CAITUV01. The sequence goes on along the minus strand of VGRX01000059.1, from coordinate 18,546 downwards.
GCGTCAGCTTGTCGAAGTCGGCCGGCTCGACGAACTGGGCGCCGTGCTCCGTCTCGAGCCAGAGCATGAACGAGACGATCGGGATGCCGTATGGCGGAAGCTGGAACGGAGCGGACGTGATCTTGCCGTAGGCCGGGGCCGCTCCGTTGAAATAGGTCCATGTATCGGTGTTGCCGAAGTAGAGCGAGGACTTCGGAGTGAAGGCCTGCTTGTCCACTACCTGCCACCGGACCGTGCACACTTTGCAGTCGGACGGGCAGGTGATGCAGGACTCCGGCTCCTCGCACTCGCCGTCACCGCACGGGGATCCCGGCTCCAGGACCTTCCACGCATTGTCGGGAGCATCGAAGTTGTCGTAGAAGAGCTGCTCTTTGGCGGTGCAGCAGCCGGGCGCGCCGCTGTACTTGTGGGAGCAGAGCTTGGCCCCAACGTCGCACGCGTCATCGGTGCACGCATCCTTGTCGTCGCACTTGGGATTGTAGATCGCAGTGCAGCACTCGGGAATGGAGTCATAGCCGCACACGCCGTCGATGCACTTGCCCTTCATGCAATCGCCGCCGCTCACGCAGTCGGCCGCAGCGAGGCAGACCTGCTCGCAGACCGACTCGACGACCAGCTCGTCCATCAGGACCCCATAGTAGTCGTTGGCGGGCGGGTTGACGTCCCCGGTGTCGAACTCGAAACGAAGGGCGATCTTCTGCCCGGTGAACTGCGTGAGGTCTGCCCACACGGGACGGATGTCGGGGAGCTCGCCCTTGGGATCCTGGGTGTAGCCCGTGGTTCCGAAGATGACGTCCGAGGACCAGACCTGGATCGACTCGTCCTTCTCGGTTACTGCGAACACCTTCAGGGTATCGATGCCGACCGGCACATACTCCGACGGGTCCACCTTGTCCCATTCGGTCCCCAGCCGCAGCATGAAGGTCAGCTTCACAAAGGCCTTGGGCGAGACCTTCGTCAGGTCGAACTTGCCGGTGGTGAACTTGCCCCAGCAGTGGGTCTGGCCGCAGTCGTAGCTGCCCGCTCCAAAGGCCAGGGCGTAGATGTCGCCTCCCTTCGGGTCGGCCTGTGTGGACACGACATCCCACTTGTAGGGGTTTCCGGGCTGGGCCTCGACGCTCCACTGATCCGGGAGCTTGCCGCTCTCGAACCCCTGCTTCCCGTACTGGCCGAGGTCATCCTGGGTGCAGCACTCGGGGTTGGGAGACCAGACGCACTTCTTTCCCTCGGCGCCGACCGCCTCGCAGGCAGCCAGCGTGCACTCGCCGATGGGCTCGCCGCACTTGACCGCACAGTCGTCCACCGTGGCGCACTGCGTGCAGCACGGGTCTCCCAGCTCGTTGAGGCAGACCCCCACCAGGCTTCCTCCCCCGGTGTTCTTGAACTCCGCGCACTCATCCGCCGTACACACGTTCTTGTCGTTGCAGTCGCTGGTCTTGTCGCACGTGTCTTCCGAGCAGAACGTGCCGACCGTGATGTCATCGATGTAGGTCCCGAGGTGGTCGTTTTCCGTCCCTTCAAACGTATCGAACCGGAAGACGAGGTCGATGGATTTCCCAGCGTACTTGGTGAGGTTCGCCGCGATGAGCACGAACTTGCCCTGGGTGTCGTTGTCGAACTCGATCGAGCTGTAGGCCAGCTCCTCCTCCGTGCCGCCCCCCTCGGCCACCCGGGCGAACACGTCGAGCGTGTCGAAGTTGTAGAGGGACCCGGGGATAGGCTCCTCGGCCTTCATCAGGTACCGGAATGTGAGCTTGAGCAGCGAGTCCGACGGCAGGTTGAGCTCCGGAACGACGAGCTCGAGGGTGACGCGGGCAGCCTTCGGGCTCGGAACGCAGTCGCCGTTGTTGTCGCAATCGGCGAGCGGGGCCGGGCAGTCCTCGTCCTGAGTCTGCTCGGTGCATTCGATCTTCTCGACGGCCAGGCAGTCCACCATCTGGCCGGAGTTGTACGTCTTGCAAACCGGGTCGCCGAAGTAGACCGCCTTGCCGCCGAGCGGAGTAGGCTGGACCGAGCAGATGACGTTGTCCCCCGGCTGCTTGTCGGTGCAGTAGGCCTTCTCCGCAGGAGGCATTTCCCCGGTCTGGATGTTCTCGAAGTCGAGCTTCACCAGCACGTTGTTGACGCAGCATGCCGGGTTGGTCAAATCCAGCTCGTTTGTACATAGGTTATTTACGCATTTCTCGTTTATTGTGCAGATATTATCGTCCATGCACTGCTCATTTTTTATGCAACAGAGAGGATCCTTCTTGATGAGCTCGCACTTCCCGAGCATGCCCGGATTCTTCGCTGCGCAGATCTCGTCGGGGATGCAGATTTCGACGTGGCACTTGTCCACGTCGGGGAACTTGCCCTCGCAGTCTCCGATCTCCGCACAAGGCAGCTCGCAAGTGGGCTGCTCCACCTCATCCTCCCCGATCTCGCCGTCCGGCGGGGTCATGATCTCTTCATCCTGCGGCACGTCCGGGATATCGCCCTCCGGCTCGTCCTTTCCGCTGTCCTTCAGATCAATCTCGGTCGATTCCTTGTCTGGAGGCACGTCGAGGTCGATTCGGGCATCCGCGTCCCCGACATCGCCGACATCCTTCACCTCCGTTTCGTTGCCGTTTCCGTTACCCGAGCACGCGCTGGAGCTCACCAGCGCAAGAACGAACAGTGCGGCAACCCCGGTAGTCCACCACGTAGCGACCAGTCTCATTGAATTCCTCCTCGAGAGCGATCAGGGGCGTCACTCCACCTGCTTCGGAACGTCATCGTCGCCCTGAACTCTACCAGCAGGTCGGGGTCAAGTCAACCACTCTTATACGCGTACAGGTGCGCGGATTGCTTTACATCTTCTGGGCGATTGCGGTAGACTTCCGCCCGGTCGCGCGCTGGTGCCGGATGGGGGAAGCGATGAAATCGGGGATTTGGGCCGTAGCGGGTCGGATTGCTGCGATGGTGTTCCTGGTTGCCGGGATGCTGGCGGCCTGCTCCGGCGGGGACGGAGGAGGGGAGTCGGACGTGCGCTTCCTGCACGGAGACGGCAACGGGTCGGGGGGGGAACCCCGGGTTCCCGGAGAGGACGGCCGGTCCCGGCCCTCGGACCAGTGCATCACGTCGCAGGAGTGCCCGGCCGACCTGCCCCTCTGCGACCAGAACAGCGGCACGTGCGTGGAGTGCAAGAAGAACCTCGACTGCACCGATCCGGACCTGCCGTTCTGCAACCCGGCCAAGATGGCGTGCGTCGAGTGCGTGATGAAGGAGCACTGCAAGTCCGAGTACATGTTCTGCCTCGACGGCGTCTGCTCGGAAAAGCCGTGCAACCCTGGTGCGGCGCTGTGCGTCGGCAACTCGGTCCACATCTGCTCGCCCGACGGCATGGACCCGAACTACGAGGTGGTCGAGTGCGGCACGAAGACCTGCTTCAAGGGGCAGTGCCTGGAATGCAAGCCGGGGGAGACCGCGTGCAAGGATAAGAACGTGATCAAGTGCAGCCCGGACGGCAAGGACTACGTCGTGCTCGAGCAGTGCACCGGGAACACCGACTGCTTCGGGGGGAAGTGCCTGGTGTGCTACCCCGGCAGCAAGCAGTGCCAGGGAAATACGTCGATGCGCTGCCAGAACGACGGCATGGGGTGGGAGTTCAACGAGGACTGCAGCGCCGGCGGGCTCACCTGCTACATGGGAGCCTGCCTCAGCCCCTGCGCGGGTGACATCAAGCAGAACACCAACGCCGGGTGCGAGTTCTACGCCGTCGACCTGGACAACGCCAAGGAGGGGGAGTACGACGCCCAGAATGCCCAGTACGCAGTGATAGCGTCCAACACTTCCAAGGAGGCCAACGCCGACGTCGTGCTCGTGCAGCCGGACGGCGTCGAGCTCAAGGCGACGCTCGGGCCGATGTCCCTCCACAAGTTCGAGCTGCCGCCCAAGTGGGGGCTCGACGGCACGCTCAAGGGGATGAACGCCTACAAGGTGACCAGCAGCCGTCCCATCGTCGTGTACCAGTTCAATCCGCTCTCCAACAAGGTCGAGGTCTTCTCCAACGATGCCTCCGTGCTGCTGCCGTCCCCGGCGCTTGGCAACGAGTACTTCGTGATGACGTTCAAACAGTTCGAAACCACCTTCCGCGCCTACTTCACCGTGATCGGGGTCTCCTCGGTCCCGACCCAGGTGACGTTCACCCCCACGGCCAAGACGCTGGGCGGCGGCGACGTGCCGTCCGTGGCCGCAGGGCAGAGCCACACGGTGGAGCTCAAGCAGGGCGAGGTGCTCAACATCGAGAGCGACCAGTCCAATGGCGATCTGACCGGGACCTTCATCCAGGCCAATGCCCCGGTCGTCGTCTTCGGCGGCCACGAGGCCACCAACATGATGGGGATCTGCTGCGCCGATCACCTCGAGCAGCAGATGATGCCGGTCAAGACCTGGGGCTCGCACTACATCATCTCGAAGACCTGGGAGCGGTGGAAGGAGAAGGACCACGTACGCATCCTGGCTTCGCAGGACGGCACGCAGGTGACCCTGAACCCGGCGGTGGCCATGGTCCCGCCGCTCAACCGAGGGCAGCATTTCACCTTCCAGACCAACGTGAACGTCGAGATCACGGCCAGCAAGCCGGTGCTCGTGGCCCAGTACCTGGCCTCGAGCTACGAGATCCTTGGAAGCCCCAACGCGTTCAACTGCTTCTCCTCGTCAGACTGCCCCGCACCGTTCACGTGTGAGCCGTTCTACGGCCAGTGCGTGGGGCCGGATTGCAGCAACGACTCCCAGTGCCCATCCGGCTCCTCCTGCGACGTGTACATGGGCTACGGCTCCTGCGCACCCATCGGCGATCCGGCCATGATGCTCGCCGTGCCCCAGGAGCAGTTCATGGAGAGCTATGTGTTCTTGACTCCGGATGCATATGTTCAGGATTATCTGAACGTTATTGCGCCGATGAACGCGGGGAAGGTCGTCCTGGACAACAACCAGATCCCTCCGGGCAGCTTCATCCCAGTAGGCGCCAGCGGGCACGGCGTCTTCAGGACCAAGCTCAACGACGGCGTCCACACCATCTGGTCCGATGCCAAGATCGGTATTATTGTGTATGGGTATGATGATGATGTTTCGTATGGGTATCCCGGGGGGATGGGGTTGGCCGAGCTGAACTTCTGATGGGGACCCGGATGCGGTTGCGCAGGCAGGTGAGGCTGGCCCTTCTGGCATTGCTGTGCGCGTTCTCGGCCGCCGGGCATGCCCGGGAGCGCCGCGTGACCCTGGTGGCCGTGGGGGACGTCAACCTCAATCGCACCCGCCAGGAGGTCCGGGACGACGGCGTCTACCTGTGGGGCAAGGTGGTCCCGTTCGATTCCATGTTCACCAAGGTCCGAAAGCTCATCGACGGCGACCTGAACTTCTGCAATCTCGAAACCACGGTGATGGACAACAACGACGCTGCGCCGGCGGAGAAGGAGTACAACTTCCGCTGCCACCCGAACGCGGTGCGGGCGATCCAGAAGGTCGGTTTCAACCTGATGTCCATCGCGAACAACCACATGATCGACTACGGAGACGAGGGGATCTCACAGACGCGCATCTGGCTCGACAAGCTGTCTGACGAGCGTCCGCTCTGGTTCGCAGGCGCGGGCAAGGACATCGAGGAGGCCTCCGATGTCAGCGTGTTCAAGGTGAACGGGGTGACGTTCGCGTTCGGCGCGGTCAGCATCTCGAAGGCTGCCACGAAGAAGCGGGCCGGCGTGGCCTCGGTGCACGCGGCCGAGCCTGTGCTCAAGAAGCTCAAGGCAGCCGAAGCCGACGTGAAGATCCTGTCGATGCACGCCGGCGAGGAGAAGGAGAGCAAGCCGGTCGCGGTGCAGACCCGGGTGGCCCGCATGGCGGTGGACAAGTTCGACGTGGATTTCGTCATCGGGCACCATGCGCACGTCGTGCAGGGGATCGAGCGGCGGGGCGACGGCCTGATTTTCTACGGCCTCGGCAACTTTGCGATGCGGGGGGCCAGGAACATGGGGTCGGTTGCCGAGTTTCGCGGGGAGCGCGACTTCGGCCTGCTGGTGCGCCTCGACTTCGGGTTCGACCGGAAGCGCAGGAAGCTCACCCTGCACCGCCTGGAGCTGGTTCCGGTCTACGACATGCACTCCGGCCCCCGCCCGTTCGCCAAGGAGGAGGAGGCGCGTGTCCGCATCGAGGCCGTCAACCGGTTCTCGACCGCCAAGTATCTCGGCAAGGGCTCCACCGGAATCGAGCTCTCGTTCCGGGACGGCCGCGGGGTCGTCGAGTTCGCCAAGGACGTGGACGGCAACAAGAAGGCCGATGCGAAGAAGAAGGGGAAGAAGAAGAAGAGCGGCAAGAAGGCCAAGGACAAGAAGAGCGAGAAGCCCGAGCCGCTCCCGCCGCTGCCGGTTTCGCGAGAGGACAACCCGGGCCCGGGCCGTTCTCCGTTCGTCCGGTTCGTCCTGCGCAAGGTCTCATGAGACTCTCCCTCATCACCCGCATGCTGGCGGCCTACCTGCTGGTCCTGGCGCTCCTGGGCGGGGTCGCGGTGTACTGCATCGTCGCGATGACGCGGATGCAGGAGGAGGTGACCATCGTCAAGCAGGGGCTGCTGCCCATCTCCTCGCAGCTCAACCGCCTGGCCAGAGACCTGTCTCATGCATCGGCCCTGCTGGGAAAGGGAGAGTGCGAGGACCGGCTCTGGCTGCGCTCCTTCCTCCCGGAGCTCAGGCCGTTCGATGTGCTGTCCTCCGTCCGGGACGGGCTCCTGCACCTGGGAGACCAGGAACCTCTTGCTGTCCGGAGCCGTGAGCTGTTCTCCGGAGTCGCTGCCGAGATCACCCGGCTGTTGGACGGGGAGGGGGAAGACCCGGAGCTGGTCCGCCGCGAGCGCTACCACGAGCTGGTGGCCGGCTGGCTCGATGCGGAGGCAGCCGGGGGCATCGGCCCTGGCGCCACGGAGGAGTCCGCCTCCGGGGGGGGGAACGCGACCGCCCGGCTTGCCGGCGCCGTGGAGCTGCTCCGCCGGCTGGTTCGCAGCTACGAGGCCACGTGCAACCTGGCCATCCACAGCGCCTGGAGCGATTCCCGGGCAAGGGAGCTGGGCACGGTCCGGACCGCCCTGTACCTCGGTCTGGGCGCGTTGATCCTGACCCTGCTCATCCCCGTGCTCCTCTTCGTGTGGCTCAGACCGTTGTCTCAGCTTCGGACCTACGCACGCAGGATCGCAGCGGGCGACTACGGTCCTTCGCCCAGCCTGGAAGGAGGGGACGAGGTGGGACAGCTCGCCCAGGAGCTCGGAGTCATGGCCCAGCGGCTCAAGGAGCGTGAGGAGAAGATCCGGAAGCAGGCCGGCGAGCTCCTGCGGGCCGATCGCTTCTCGACCATCGGCAAGATGTCCACCCAGATCGCACACGAGATCCGCAACCCGCTCAACGCGCTGGGCCTGAAGCTCGAGCTGCTCGAGGACAGCATCGACGATGTCTCCGACGACCTGGGGGAGGAGACGCGGGAAACGCTGCAGGACGCCATTCGGAGCAGCGGCAAGGAGATCGACCGGCTGCGTGAGATCACGGACTACTACCTGAAGTTCGCCAAGTTCCCGAAGGTGGAGAAGGAGGCGGTCGACCTGCAGACCGTGCTGTGCGACGTCGTGGCCCTGTACGAGCAGGAGGCGCACAGCCGCGGAATCGTGGTGGAGCACGAGGTCGAGGGGCCGCTCAGGGCCCATGCGGATTCCAACCTCCTGCGGCACGCGGTCGCAAACCTCCTGAAGAATGCCATGGAGGCGACCGCGGGCATGCCGGGCGAAGGGCGGGTGCTGCTCAAGGCCTTTCGCGAGGGACAGCGCGTCCGCATCCTGGTGAAGGACAACGGCCCTGGAATCCCGCCGGAGCAGCTCGGGAGCGTGTTCGACCCGTTCTTCTCGACCAAGGAGAGCGGTACCGGGCTCGGGCTGACCCTGGTCCAGCAGGTGGTCCAGGAGCACGGCGGGACCGTGGTCTGCTCCAGCGAGGCCGGAGAGGGCACCGTATTCAGGATCAGCCTGCCCGAGTAGCTTCTTCTACGGATGGACCGCGTAGTGGATGATGAGCTTTTCCTTGGTGCTCACAAAGATGTTCTTGTTGTTCGTCCCCCAGACGCCCGAGAGTCGAAGCTGGGCCGGGATGCGGTCCGGGAACTTGTCGTTGATGAACTTCGGTGATTCGACCGCCAGGTAGTCCCAGTCGTCCTGGGCGTTTCCGTCGAACTTCCAGACGATGGCCGAGGTCTTGCCGCCCGCAGCGTAGATGTCTCCGTCAGGGGCGATCCAGAGGGCGGAGAAGTGGGAGTACGCATCGGGCTGGTGCTTCGTGACCTTGCCCGCGTAGAGCTCGAAGGTGGCTCCCTTGTCCGCTCCGAACCAGTACCTCTGTTCGGAGACGGCCATGGAGCGGAGCTTGTAGCCCAGGAAGTCGCTCTTGTTCCAGTTGAACGTCTCGCCGTCCTGGAACATGACCACCTCGTCGCCGGCAAACATGGCCTTCTCGGGAAAAAGCGCGGCCGCTGCATACAGGTCCGGGGGAGACCCCGTCATGCCGACGTCCGAGGTCTTCCAGAGCTTCCAGCTTCCTTCCTTGTGCTGGTAGATGATTCCCCCCTTGGCCACCGCCCAGAAGTGCTCCTTGTCCACCCCCGCCACCGCCTCGAACTCGGCGAGCGTCCCCAACTCGACATCATCGTTGTACCACTCCGGCTTCCCGCTCCCGGAGTAGTCGTAGTAGCGCTTGAGGAGTCCCGCCTCGCCGCAAACGACGATGTAGTCCTTCGACGCGGCCCAGATGCCGCGGACCTCGGACGAGGAAGCCAGGCTCACGTTGTGCCACTTGGCTTTCGGGCCGTCGTACCAGAGCACCGTTCCCATGGCGCCGCCGACGAATACCTGCCAGTCGGTCTCCGAACCGTAGAGGCCGGTCAGGACGTTCCAGGCGACATCCTCCCCCGTGTCCAGGGCCTTCCAGCCCAGAGTCTTGTCGAACGGCGGGCCCGGATCACGGGGTGCGGATTCGTCTTCTCCGGCGGCCTCCTCCATCGCAGTGCCGTCGACTTCCGGCTGGGCCTTGCCGTCCACGGGACCATGGACGACGTTCTGCCCCTCCGACATGGAGCACGCCGAGAGCATCACTGCCAGAAGCCACGTTCGCATTCGCATGGATATTCTCCCCCACTCCCGGCCGACGGGGCCGGAAACGGCCGAAGGATACCAACTGCCGGCCGGGGCGTCAAACTACAGGGCCTCGATTGCGCGGGTGCGAGGGAAGTGGTATGCTCCGCCCGGAGGTTGGATATGCGGGCTTTCCTGCGAGTCAGACTCGTGCGTCGCCCTTCTCGCCTGCGGCAGCCGGCCCTTGTCGGGACCGCACTGGTCGCGCTCCTCTGCATTGCCGGATGCGGAGCAATGGACTCGGGCTCGCCCCCGAGGTTGTCCCCCATCGAGGACCAGCGGGTGCTCGTGGGAGAGAAGCTGTCCGTGCTGCTGACCGCGACCGACCCGGACGGCGACGAGCTCACGTTCAAGATCCAGGGACGGCCGGAAAAGGCCCAGTTCATTGCGGGCAGCGACGGCAAGTCGGCCCTGTTCTCCTGGATTCCCGAGGTGACCGATGCAGATGCCGGCGGCCGGGTGCACACGGTCCGCTTCTTCGTCCAGGACAGCACCGGCGAGTGGGATGACCAGGAGGTGTCCATCACGGTCTTTCCGCAGGCAGCCCCGTCCTTCCTGAATCCGCCGGGCTACGTGCTCAACATGGCCGAGGAGAGCCACATCGAGTTTCTCGTCCAGGTCAAGGACGATTCCGCGTCTCAGATCGACATCACGATCTCCGAAGGACCCCAGGGGGCCTACCTCGAGCAGAGCGGCAAGAAGAAGGCCTACTTCTACTGGCAACCCACGCCCGAACAGCTCGAGCAGAAGCTCTTCTGGTACGTCCGCTTCAAGGCGGTCGGCTATGCCGCGGACGCAGCGCATCCTGGGCAGCAGAACAAGCTGTACGAGCTGTCGCACGACATCTCCATCGTGATCACGAATGCCAACTGGGAAGGGTGCTCCGGTTCACCGCCGGTGCTGGAGCACGAGGTCCCGGCCGACATCCACTGGCAGGCCGGATCACCCGAGCCCGGCTACCTCATCGAGGCAGCGGTCACCGAGAACGAGTCGTACCTGGCCCAGGCGAACGTGCTCTGGACGGTAGGCGACCCCAACGTCGAGAGCTCGTACACCGCTGTTGCCATGTCGGCCTCCGGAGGAAAGGGCTACGCTGCCTACATCCCCAAGGTGATGGCCGGAGGGGGCCGGTTCGTCCACTACTTCATCGAGGCATGGGACAACGACGACTACGCGGGGTCGGCCTGCGACCACGTGGCGCGGCTGCCCAAGCAGGGGTTCTTCACGCTGGTCGTGTATGACCCCGGGTACGAGACGGCCTGCCTGGAGGACGGCTACGAGCAGAACGACACGCTGGCTGCCGCATACGTGCTCCCCAGCGTGGGCAGCTACGGCGGTCTCAGGATCTGCGGGCAGGACCAGGACTACTTCGCGTTCCAGGTGCTCTCCCCACAGGTGGATGTCATCGTGAACGGAATGGGGAACGGCAGCAGCCTGGTCACCCAGGTCTCGGACGGGGCAGGGAATCCCCTCGGAGGACAGTGGACGGGCAGCTTCTCGATGTCGGTGTCCGGGGGCAAGCTGGCCGGCGGTGTGGTCGTGCTGGGGTTGAAGTCCGCGGACGTCCTCCCCGTGACCTACGACCTCTCGGTGGTCCCGCGAGACGAAGCCTGTGTGCCGGACAAGCTGGAGCCCAACGACACGGCAGCCGCAGCCAGCCCGATCGGGGCGGGGGAGCAGCCCGGAATGACGCTCTGCACCGGCGAGTACGACTGGTACAGGCTCCAGGTCCCGCCGGGGACCTTCCTGTCGGTCACCCTGGATCACAAGGCCCAGAACGGAGACCTCGACCTCTACCTGGTCGGGGCCGACGCGGACGCCATCCTCGCTGCCGCAGAGACCTCCAGCGACGACGAGGTCGTCACCGCGAACGTGTCCGACGGCGGGATCCGCTACCTGGTGGTCGCGGGGTACGCAGGGTCGTCCAACAGCTACAACCTGGTCGTGGAGTACGCCGCTGCCACGGAGACGTGCCAGGAGGACTCGCTTGCACCGAACCAGTACGCGGACGAGGCGGTCATGCTGCCGCCGGGGCCGTACAAGCAACTCACGCTATGCCCGGGCAAGAAGGACTGGTTCGTCATCGGCCTCAACGGCCAGGAGCAGCTCGAGGTCTCGGCCGACGGGGCCGGCGTGTCGGTGCAGCTCTTCCTGGATGACGGCGTCACCCCGCTGTGCAGCGGCCCCCGGCAGGGAGGCAGGTCGGTGGCCTCGTGCACGATTCCGGCCCCGGGGAACTACCGGTTCTCGGTTTCCGGGGTCGGGGGGCAGGTTGCCCTGTATGACCTGGCCGTGAAGGTGACCGAGAGCACGGGGATCTGCAAGGACGACCGGTTCGAGGAGAACGACGTGCCCTCCGCGAGCACGCCGCTGGTCTACTCCACGACCACGTGGCTCAAGGCATGTGGCACCGATCCGGACTGGTTCAGCTTCGCCGGCTATGCCATGGAATCGGTGCTGGTGGGGGTGCTGTTCGATTCCACGGGGAGTTGGGTGGACGCCACGCTCTACGACGAGGCCGGGACGACCCCGGTGGCCTGGACGGACGGTCAGAAGGGGAATACGTACCTCGAGTACCAGCTCCCGAAGTCGGGGACCTGGCGGATTCTGGTCAATGCAGGCGGTTCTGATGCCAATGTCGCGTACAACCTGCTCATCTGGATCCAGTAGCGCCATCCGTACCCTGGCGTGTGCGGTGCTGGTGATCGTGAGCATTCTTCCCATCCCTGCCGTGCTCTCCGCAGACGGCTCCCGGGTGATCCTGTCGCAGGCTCAGCTCTTCTCTCTCCCGCTCCCGGCCAGGACGCGGGCGCTGGATGTGCTGGCGCTCGAAGTTGCGCAGAGGACCAGCATCGAGACCGAGCTGCGGTCCAGGCTGGTCTCGGCAACGAGCGCCGAGGCCTACGACAGTCCGCTGCTCTTCCTGCCGGCGAACGGTCCGCTCCCACCGCTTGGAGTGGAGGAGGAGAGCGGGCTGGGAACGTGGCTCAGGCTGGGAGGTACGCTGGTGGTCGACTGGCAGGGGGGGGGCGGGCAGCTCGAGCCGTTCCGCGCCAGCCTGGAGCCGTGGCTTGCCGCGGTGCTTCCCGGTGCGAGCCTGGAGCGAATTCCCCGTTCGAGCGTGGTGTACCGTTCCTTCTACAGGGTGCAGTACGCGTCGGGACGGGTCCGGGCGGTGGACGACCTGTACGGCGTGCTGCTGGACGGCCGGTATGCGGTCATCGCCTGTTTCAACGACCTGCTCTCCGCAGTGGAGCGGGGGGAGGGCGGGGAATTCCGGCACGAGGTCGTCCCGGGCGGGGACGAGCAACGGGAGGAGGCCATCCGCCTGGCCGTGAACCTCGTGGTGTATGCTCTCTGCCTGGACTACAAGGATGACAAGGTCCACCTCGACTTCCTCAAGTCGAAGCGGAACTGGCGGCTGCCGGGGGAGGAGTAGTGGAGCAGGAGACCTCGAGGCTGGTGTTCCTCACCGATCCGCTCTCTCCGCTGGCGCTGGTCGTCGGGACGGGGCTGGTGCTGCTGCTGGTGCTGCACGCGAACTCCGCAATCCGGGCTGCCGGGTGGCGGCGCGGGGTGGTGCTCGTGGTGCTGCGCGGCGTGGTCCTTGCGTGCCTGGGCCTGGTGCTGCTCCAGCCGTCCCTTCTCGAGCATGAGTCGTTCGAGGCTGCCCTTCCGGCCGGGTTCGTGCACAAGGAGGTGGACGTCCTTCCTGCGGATCTCCGGCGGACCATGCTGCCTCCTGTCGGTGTCCTGCCCGGCCTGCAGTCGGTTGCGACCGGGGACGTCGAGATCCGGGAGGTGCTGGTTCCTCCGGTTGCGTTCTACAAGAGCGAGTGCCAGGTCCGTGCGGTCCTGGTGAACAGCGGCCCGGTGACGGAAGGAGAGCTGGTCCTGAGCCGCCTGGGTCAGGGAGGGGCGGCCGAGGTCCAGCGTCGTCCTGTGCAGCTCGAGCCCGGCAAGCAGGAGGTCGTGTTCCCGCTGATTCCGGATTCCATGGGGCCTTCCGCCTGGACGCTGGGGCTGGCCGGATTCCAGGGGAACTCGAAGGCCGAGAACGACCTCTCTCCGTTCGCGCTGACGGTGGTTCGGGAATCGGTACGGGTCCTGCATATCGCGGGCCACCCGTCCTGGGACGTGCGGTTCCTGCGGCAGTTCCTGGCCTCGACCCCCGGGGTGGAGCTGGTCTCCTTCTACCTGCTCGTCGAAGCGGAGGACTTCGCACCCCACTCACGGGAGGAGCTGGCCCTCATCCCCTTCCCGACGGACGAGCTGTTCCTGCGCGAGATCGGGAACTTCGACCTCATCGTGGCGCAGAACTTCCCGCTGGGGACGTACTTCCTGCTGAAGGAAGCCCATCTCGAACGGCTGGCGCAGTACGTGGAGGAGGGGGGAGGGCTGCTGATGGTCGGCGGGGACAAGGCATTCTCGCTCGGCCGCGTGGAGAAGACCCCTGTGGCTGCCGTCCTGCCTGCGGACCTGGCGCTCGGGGAAGGAACCGCCCCCTACCTGGAAGGTCCGCTGGGCGTGCGGCTGGCGCCGGAAGGGCTGTCCCACCCGGTCACGACCGCGGGACTCGGAGAAGAGCGGGAGCCGTTCCGCCTGTCCGAGCTGCCTCCGCTGGCCGGGATGAACCCCCTGGGAGCCGTGGGGGATTGGGGGAGTGTCCTGGCCGTGGCGGGGTCGGACGGGCTCCCGCTTCTGGTGGCTGGAAACCGAGGCAAGGGGCGGGTGCTGCTCGTTGCCACCGATTCGCTCTGGAAGTGGGCCTTTCCGTCGCAGCTCCACCACGAGTCCGCCGCAGTCTACCGCGGGTTGTTGCTCAACGCTCTGGCATGGCTGACCAGCGACCCCCGCTACGAGGAGCTGTTCATCCAGTCGCTTCTCGACCGCCCATCCGAGGGGGACGAGGTCGGTGTGCGGGTGTGCGTGCGCGGGGCTGCCGACAGGGGAACCACGGCCGCGGTCCTGGCCGAGTGGCTCGATGCCGGCGGCCGCCTTCCTTCGCTCAAGGTGGAGCTGACCGAGCCGCTCTCGGACAGCCGGTGCGCCGAGATCAGCCTGCCCCCGGCGCGCATCGGCGCCTGGACCGTTCGGGCCACTGTGGAGACCGATGCCCGCGAGTACTCGGGCAGCAGCATCGTCGTGGTCGAGCGGAAGCGGGAATCCTACGTCCAGACCCTGGCCAGGCGCGTCGCCGGGCTCCTGGAGGTCCGCCTCTTCCCGCTCCTGCTCGATCGCACCATGGCCCTTGATCTCGACCCCGCGTCCATGACGCTCAGAAAGCCTCGGGTCACACCGCTCTGGGGGAGCCCGTTCCTGTTCGTGCCTCTCGTCCTCCTGCTGCTGACCGAGTGGCTGCTCAGGCGGCGGTGGGGGTACCTGTGACGACGTTCCGTCTGCCCCGCAAGACCGGGGTCTACGTCATGAAGGGAGACGGAGGGCGGATCCTCTACGTCGGCAAGGCGCTCGACCTGAAGAGCCGGGTCAACCAGTACCTCCGGCTGCAGGATTCCCGGGAGATGGTGCCGCGCCTGGTCCGCGAGATCCGCGACATCGAGTGGATCGTCACGGCCAATGAGAAGGAAGCGCTGCTGGTGGAGCGGCAGCTCATCCGGAAGCTGCACCCGAAGTACAACGTGATGCTGCGGGATGACCGAAGCTTCCTGCTGGTGCGGGTGGACGACGCCGCGGCGTTCCCCCGCTTCGAGCTGGTCCGGCGCAGGAAGCCGGACAGGGCCCGATACTTCGGCCCCTATCCGCCCGCCCACACGTTGCGGGAGTTCCTCCGCCTGCTGGCGAGGGCCTACAAGCTCCGCACCTGTGCGGACCGGCAGATCCGGCAGCGGCAGCGGCCGTGCGCGCTCCATGCCATGGGCTGGTGCTCGGCGCCGTGCGTGTTCCCCGAGAAGAACGGGGACTACGGAGAGCGGCTGGAGTCCGCGCTCGGCCTCCTGTCCCGCCGCAAGGCCGATGCGGAGGAGCTGGTGCGCAACGCCATGTGGCAGGCCAGCGACTCGGAGCGCTACGAGGAGGCAGCCCGGTATCGGGATCTGCTCCAGGCGCTCGGCGACCTCTGGGGCCGGCAGCACGTCGAGGCACCGCTGCCGCTGGATGCCGACATCCTGGCCGTGCACCATGGTCCGCTTGGAGGGGGCATCTTCCTCCTGCACGTCCGGGAATCGGCCGTGGCCGGCTCCACCTCGTTCTTCCACGAGGGCTTGTTCAGCCCCGAGGTGACGGACCTGGAATCGCTGGTGTGCCAGTACTACGAGCGCCGGCCTCCGCCGTCCGTCGTGATCGGAGCGTTCCAGGCGGACCGGATCCGGCAGGTCGCCCTGCTCATGTGGGAGGAGCAGGGCCGCCGGGTCGAGTTCCGCAATCCCCGGCGCGGTCCGGCCCGCGCCCTCCTCGATATGGCCCGGGAGAACGCGGTCCAGACCTACCTGCGCGAGAGCCGCAAGGCCGAGAGCCGGGACGCACTGCTGCAGGAGCTGGCCGGCGCGTTCGGGCTGCCCGGCGTTCCGGAGCGTGTCGAGTGCATCGATATCTCCTCGTTCCAGTCCGGTGATGCCGTGGGCTCGGTGAGCGTCGCCCGGGACGGCCTCCTGGCGCCGGACGAGTACCGCTGCTTCCATGTGCGCAGCGATGTCGACGACGACCTCTCCATGATGGAGGAGGTCGTCTCCCGGCGCCTCCAGCAGGTGTCGGATTCCCCGCTCCGGCGCCTGGTGGTCCTGGACGGAGGCCGTGCCCACCTCGCCAGGATGCTCCCCCTGTTCGCTGCCGCGGCGGACCGTTGCCACCCGGCCGCGCTGGCCAAGGCCAGGCCGGACCAGGGGCTGGAGCACGACCGCATCTACCTCCCCGGCTGCCGGGAACCCCTGGACGTCGCACCCGACTCCCGCATCATGCTCTTCCTCCAGAGCCTGAGGGACGAGGCGCACCGCTTCGGAGTCGCATTCCACAGGAAGAAGCGGAAGAAACGCGTGCTGTCCTCCCCCCTGCTCGAGGTGCCCGGCGTGGGGCCGAAGCGCAGGCTGCTGCTCATCCGTCATTTCGGGAGCTACCGGGCCGTCGTGGCGGCCCCGCTCGACAAGCTGCTGGAAGTACCGGGGTTGCCGGCATCGCTGGCCCGCCGGATCCATCAACATTTCTCAGCAAGCGACAAAGGAGCCGAGAATGGCAATGCAGGGTAAGATTGCGGTGGTCGTGCTCGACGGTTTCGGGCTCTCTCCCGCCACCGAATGGGACATCGTTCGGGAGACGTTTGCGGCCCTTCCCGAGGAGCTCCGGCAAAGGGTGTCGGTCGCCGCAGGTCCGCAGCTCGCTGCCCATTCGCTGGCTCCCACGTCGCACGGGGTCGCCAGGGTCCACGCTGCCGAAGCAGGTTGCACCTGGCAAGACGCGTTCGCCCGCGTTCGGGACGCGAATCGCCGCGTGAGCGCAGCTCTGGCCTCGGACGGAGCCGCAGAGCAGGTCGCCGGCCTGCTCAGGAGGATTGCAGCCCGCGTACACTACGCCCCCTGGGCCGCGGAAACCCCCTACCTGTTCAGCCTGCGGCAGGACCGGCCCACCTGGATTACGCCGACGGCCGGGGTGTTCACCGGCTTCGACGAGACCGACCCGGCTATCATGGGGAACTCGGATACCGGGCACCAGCAGATCTTCAACCTGTGTGTCGCCCGGCAGGTCCCGGCGATGATCACCAGCCTCGTCGATTCCGGGGAGTTCTTCCGCAACGAGGCGCTCAACCGCGACCTGGCCCGGGCAAAGGAGGGGAAGGTCGTCGTGGTCAAGACCCTGCTGTCCGGCGAGTTCGGCGACGACGGCTACGTCCACAGCGCGTACAGCCATTTGCTTGCGTTCTTCGAGCTCTACTTCGAGATCCTCGGCCTCCCCGCCTCGCAGCTCCAGGTGGAGGCCGTCCTCGACGGACGGGACTCGCCCCTCTATTCCTCTCTGCGATTCGAGACCGTACGCGGGCAGAAACGATACGGGTACCTCCATCGTCTGCGAGAGGTCCTGGCCCGCTACGGTGCCGAGGGTTGCCTGGCCTGGATCCTGGGCCGGCAGTTCATGGACCGCGACTACAAGGGCGGGATGATCCGCCGGGAATACGAGCTGGTCACCGCCAACTCGGGCAGGCGGGCGGAGAGCTTCGACGAGGCACTGGCCCTGGTGGCCTCGGACCACGAACGGGGCATCCCCGACCCCTCGGTCGAACCCATCGTGGTCGGCAACCCCGTACCCCTGGGCGACGACACGGTCTTCTTCAATGCGATCTTCCGGTCCGACCGGCAAGAGCCGATCACCGCTTGCCTTCTCGGCTGCACCGACTTCATCCGGCGGCAGGCCACGCAGAAGAACCGGCTGGAGAGCTGGGATGACTTCACCTGGATCCGGCGGTCCGAAGGGCTCGTCCATTGGAGCATGGTGGACTACCACCAGGACTTCCCTGCAGCGGGCGGACGAAGCGTCCACAAGGATACCCCGCACGCACACAACGTGCTTGCCCGCTTGAACGAAACGGTCCCCGGCTTCCGGTTCCTCTTCCTTACCGAGGGGGTCAAGGAGAAGCACATGGGGCTCTTCTCCCGCGGAAGGCGCTCCCGTCCGCTGCTGCCTGCCGAGACCCAGGTGATCGTGCCCACCTGCGGCAAGGAGCACGGCATCTTCAGCGACAACGACCTGTACAGGCAGCCGGCCATGCGGCACCCGGAAATCGCTCAGCGGCTCGTCGAGGAGCTCCGGGCTCCGGCGTTCGACCTGCTGGCCGTCAACTTCCCGGGTGCGGACATGATCGGCCACCTGGTCATCGACCACTTCGATGCGTGCCTCGAGACGCTGAAGTCGCTGGATGCGGCGCTGGCCGCGGTCGTTCCCGCTGCCATGGACAACGACTGGGTCCTGGTCGTCACGAGCGACCACGGAAACGTCGAGCACTTCGGCCCCGACCACGGAAGCAACGGGGTCCTGACCACCCTGTGCCTGCCTCCCAAGACCCCGTTCGAGCCGCACGCTCCGCAGGGCGGCGAGGCGCGGCTGTTCGACGTGTCCTGGACCATCCTGGCCGTCCTGGGCAAGGATGCCGACAGCCTTCACCTGCCCCCCTGGCCCGCCGGCGTTGCCGAGAACCCGAACCGGCTGGTGGGAAAACCGCTGGTGCGGAAAGGCTAGGGAAGAAGGGAAAGACGAGGAGAGGATATAGGACCCAACCCGGCGTAGCCGGAACTGTGGGCCAAGGCCGACCCGCGTGTGAAGGCGATCCGCGATCTGGCCCGCTCGCTTCAGAGGTCGTACGAGGACTACAGGGCACTTGTCGAATCGGGTACCGCCGAGGTTGCGGCCAACACTGTGGTGTGCCT
>VGRX01000058.1 GCA_016875215.1 Deltaproteobacteria bacterium | reverse complement strand
GGGGGCGTCAAAGTGTTCCCTGTGACCTGGCTATCCGTCGCGGGCTACATCCCGCACCGCTCGATCCGGGCCGAGTACGAACCCTCTCAGCGGGACATCTCGGTGGACGTCTGGGGCGATCCGACGCTATCCGCGACCTTCGACCTGTTCGAGCTGTTGCGCCCCTCGATGGTGGTGGTTCCCTGCCCTGAAACCGGGGGTCCGATCCTGGCGCTCAAGGACGACGATTCCCTGATCAAGGCCCCGCATCTGTCAATCAGCGGCGGGGTTTCCTTTCCCCTGGCAACGTCCAGCACGAAGACGCATGGGTGGCTCTATCCGCCCCAGTACCAGCCGGGAAGCGGCGTGTGGTCCGGAAGCATCGGATTGTTCTACAGCCAGGGCATCGGGCCGGTCACTCCCGCAATCGGAGCGACCTGCGTGTTTGGCGGCAGGCCAAACGAGGCGGGCTATGACAAGCCGGACTCGCTCGTGGCCTCCGCCTCGACAAACTGGCTGTTCTGGTACCAGCGCCGCGGAAACCTGTTTCTCGGGGCGAACTGGCTCCAGCCGCTGGGCAAGGGCGAGCAGCACGGCAAGTCGTTGAGTGGAAGCGACAGGCGGCTGGTCAGCATGGATATGGGAATCTCGTTCTGGGTGGCCAGCCTGCCCTCGACGAACAAGATCATGGCAGGGCTCATTGGAACCTTGCCGGTGGACGAAGGTTCGGAGTATACCGAACCCAGGATCGGTGCCTCGCTGGGGACGTTCCTGGTGTACGGGTGGTGAGACCGTACGGCCCCGGGGCCGGCGGAATCCGGCCGAACCCATGGTGCCCGGCGCCTGCGAGGGGGCCGGGGAAGAGGACGGACGCTGCAGATTCCGGGGGCGAGTTGCCCTCGAAAGGGAGGAACGGGTGGATCGAGTCACGAGAATCTTCGCCTCGCGCTGGGGGATCCTCCTGGCCGGAGCGGTCATCGGCGGGATTGCAGCGCTGCTCCAGTGGTGGGGAAACCCGCCGAACATGGGGGTCTGCGTAGCCTGCATGGAGCGCGACATCGTGGGAGCCCTGGGCTTCCACCGGGCGGAGCCGGTCCAGTACCTGCGCCCCGAGATCATGGGGCTGGTCCTGGGAGCGTTCGCCGGCGCACTGTTCTTCCGCGAGTTTCGAGGCCGCGGCGGCTCGGCTCCTGCCGTCCGCTTCGTCCTGGGCTTTTTCGCCATGACCGGGGCCCTGGTGTTCCTGGGCTGTCCGTGGAGGATGCTGCTCCGCATCGCCGGAGGGGACTGGAACGGCCTCGTCGGACTCTGCGGCATCATCGCCGGCATCGGGGTGGGGACGCTGTTCCTGCGGGGCGGCTACACGCTGGGGCGCAGCCAGAAGGGGCCCGCCACCTCCGGCCTCCTGTGGCCGGTGCTGGCAACGGCACTGCTGGCGCTTCTCCTGGTGGGCCCGCAGCTCGCCACCGGCGTCCCCTTTGCCAGCAAGCAGGGGCCGGGCTCGATGCACGCACCGGTCTGGGCCTCGCTGGCCGGTGCTGCTCTGGTCGGCTTCCTTGCGCAACGCTCCCGGTTCTGCACCGTGGGGGGCATCCGGGACTTCCTGCTCATTCGCGACTCGCACCTGCTCTCCGGGGCCGCGGCACTCGTGGTCGCGGCACTGGCAGCGAACCTCATCCTCGGCCAGTTCAGCCCGGGATTCCGGGGGCAGCCGATTGCGCACTCCGCACACCTGTGGAACTTCCTCGGCATGGCCCTGTCCGGCCTGGCGTTCGTGCTGGCCGGCGGCTGTCCCGGACGTCAGCTCATCCTGGCAGGCGAGGGCGATCAGGATGCCGGGATCTTCGCGCTTGGAATGCTCTCCGGCGCGGCATTCGCACACAACTTCGGCGTGGCTTCCAGCCCGGCCGGACCAGGCCCCTGGGGACCGGCTGCCGTGCTCACCGGCCTCGCCGCCTGCTTCGGCATCGGGTTCTTCATGCGGAGGAAAGCATGAGCATCGTGGTGGACGCAAGAGGGCTTTCGTGCCCCGGGCCCGTCATGGAGACTGTGGCAGCGATGGCACGAGCCGGGGCCGGCGACACCCTGGAGGTGTTGGTGGACAGCGCCACCGCCAGGGACAACGTCGCCCGCACCGCCCGGACGCGGGGCTGGAATGCAGACATCGAGGCTCGCTCAGGTGACTTCGTCGTGAAGGTGTGGAAGCCGTGAGAACGGAACGGCCGACGGAGCGGCTCGTTTCCGCTTCCCGCTCAGACTCGTCAGAGGGGGCCCGGTGATGATCTACCTGGACAACGCGGCCACGAGCTGGCCCAAGCCCCCGCAGGTAGCGCTCGCGATGCAGCGCTTCCTCACCGAAGTCGGCGCCACCCCGGGCCGGTCGGGACACCGCCTTTCCATCGAGGCCGGGAGAATCGTCCTGGAAGCCCGGGAGGCGATCGCAGAGCTGTTCTCCGTCCGAGACCCCCTTCGCGTCGCGTTCACCGCCAACGCGACCGAGGCGCTCAATACGGTCCTCCTGGGATTCCCCGTCCCGGGCGAGCACGTCCTCGTCAGCGGGCTCGAGCACAACTCCGTGATGCGGCCCCTGACCGAGCTTCACCGAAGGGGGACCGACCACACCGTGCTTCCCCACGCAGGGGACGGTACCCTGGATCCCGACGAGATTCGGAAGGCCGTGCGCCCGGGCACCGTGCTCCTCGTCCTGAACCATGGCTCCAACGTGTCAGGCCGCGTGCTGCCCGTCCGCGAGGCCGGCCGCATCGCCCGTGAGCTCGGGCTGTACGTCCTGGTCGACGCGGCACAGACCGCGGGCTGCATCCCGATCGACCTGGAACGTGACGGCCTCGACTTCCTGGCCTTCACGGGCCACAAGGGCCTGTATGGCCCCCAGGGGACGGGCGGGTTCGTGCTGTCGGAACGCGTCGACCCGAGGCATGTCCGGCCGCTCATGACCGGCGGAACCGGAAGCCGCTCGGAGCACACGGTGCACCCGGACTTCCTCCCCGACCGCTTCGAGGCAGGTACCCCCAACTCGGTCGGGCTGGCCGGGCTCGCGGCAGGGGTCCGCTTCGTGCTTGAAAAGGGCGTGGACGAGATCCGCCGGCACGAAGAGATGCTTGTTGCCCGACTGGCCGCCGGCCTGGCAGACATCGACGGAGTGACTCTGCACGGGATGGCCAGGCCCGGCGAACGCACCTGCACCTTGTCGTTCTGCATGCGGGGGATCGCGACCTCTGACGTGGCCCTGCGACTGGACGAGGAGTTTGCCGTGCTTGCCCGTGCAGGCCTGCAATGCGCACCACTGGCCCACCGGACGCTTGCCACATTCCCGGAAGGCACGGTGCGCTTCAGTCCCGGTTTCTTCAACACATCGGAGGAAATGGACGCTGCCGTCAAGGCCGTTGCAACCCTCGCTGCCGCAGCAAGGAGGTCGGCAGGATGAGCGGATACCCCCTTGTCCCCTCATCGAGGATGCTCCCGGGCCGGTCAACCCGGTGCCGCCTCCTTCGGCCCCTCCCGCCGACACGGAGATGCTGAGATGCCGTCCGCCCAGGTTCTATGTGTCGTCCTGTTCGATTCCACCAGCGCCGCCCTCCGTGCAGAGAAGCTCTCCCGTGCAGCGGGACTGGATGTCAAGCTGATCCCCGTCCCCCGCCATTTGAGCTCCGATTGTGGCCTGTGCCTTCGATTTCGGGAATCAGACCGGGAACCGGTGACCCGCATCCTGGCCGAGTCTGGTCTCGAGTCAGCAGGGGTCTTCCCGGCAGCTTCCCCCTGATCTCCCATCGTTGACTTCGACCCGATTCCGCCCCAGCCTCAGGGCCGAACGTGACGCAACATCACCAGCAGCATCTTCATGCGGCTCGTCGCTTCGAGCGAATGAGGAACCCCCGCAGGCATCAGCACGGTCTGCCCCGCTGCCGCCAGTACCGGAGTTCCACCGATCGTGAGCGCCACCTCCCCGTCCAGCACCTGCACCAGCGCATCGAAGGGAGCCGTGTGCTCACTGAGCCCCTGCCCACGGTCGAATGCAAACAGGGTCAGCGTCGAGGAGGGTGACTTCGCAAGCGTCCTGCTCACCACCGCCCCAGGTCCGTACTCCACCAACGCAGCGAGGTCCACCGCCTGCGCCCGTGGGAAGTCCTTCGAGTAAATCCCGGTATCGTCAGCCATTGCCCTCGCCCTCCTCCCATTGAAGCAGGCGACGCTGCCCCTCCAGCCCCCGAATACGGGTCACGTCCTGCATCACTTCCAGGCACCCCCGGTACTTCCCCAGCGGGTCGCGAACCGCAAGATAACGGATGTAGAGGAACTTGCCCTGCATCTGGATCCAGAACTCCGCCACGTCCTTCTCCCCCCGACGAAAAGCCCCGAGAATCTCGTTGACCACGTGCAGGCTCTTGGGCGGATGGCAGTTCTGCACCTTGCGCCCGATCACCCCCGGGCTGCGAGGAAACACGCGCTCCCTGGTATCCGAGTAGAAGCGCACCTCGTCATTCTCGTCCACGAACGTGATGTCCACCGGCAGATGAGTCAGCATCATCGTGACCTGTGGCAACGTCAACGCCCCGGTGCGAAGATCGAGAGCATCCAGTCCGACCTGTCCGACCTGTCCAACCTGTCCGACCTGGCCCGCTCTCGTCTTCTCGACACCAGGCACCCACTCCGGCACCTCGCCGACCAGAGCGTACCCGATCTCCCCCTCTCCCCGCCGGATTTCCCCCCACTCCTCTTCCGTGAACTGCCCCAGACAGAGTGGAATGAAGATCCGCTCCTCCTTGAAGAACATCTCCCGGATGGCGTGAATGCAAGCTGCCAACTCGGCCACGAACTTCCCGGCATCTCCAGTGGAGAACGCCTGCCGAGTGCCCTTCAGCTTCCCCCGGATCTCGTCGTGGACAGCCCACATCACCTGAGGTGGCGCCGTGATGCCATGCCGCTCGAGATAGGGGAAGAACTGGTTCTCCTTGCGGGCATAGTGGATCTCGATCGTGGCCAGCCGCTCGAGCGCTTGCGAAATGTCCTTTCGAACGCTCTCCTGCCCCACCGCCGAGACCGGCGCCCCGAGGCCGGCAGCCAGCTCTTCCAATTGTCTGGCCGCCAGCTCGAGTGCCTCGTTCTCCGCCATCAGGGTATGTCCGGGGTGGCCTGGCGGCAAGACCGGCCGTCCCTGTACCCGATGAGGGCTACCTGCCGGTCCATGTTCACCAGGCAGATGCGGGGTTGCACCTCCAACTGGATGCGGGGTTGCACCTCCAACTGGATGGAGAGCTGTGCCACCCACCGGATGCGGTGTTGCGCCACCCAGGAGCCGTGCATGCACGTCGCACAACCTCTGGATCTCCTGGATCGGCATTCCCTCCTGCACCAGCTCCTGCTCGAGCCGAGCGATCTGCGCACCATCCAGCCGCATGGCCAGCTTGTTGAAACGAACCTGGATCTCCTCCATCGGAATCCCGGCATGGAGATCCTTCAGAATACCTTTGAGCGCCTCACGATCGTGCGCCCCACCGTCCGACGCATCGCCCCCCGCAACTCCGGCATCGACAAGCCCGTCCTGCCCCCCCCCCGGACCAAGCTTGTGCCGAACCGCCTCCACGAGATCGGCCACTTCCACTCCCGCAACCGCAGCCGCCTGCCTCAGCGTCGCCACCCGCCCGATGGTGTTGCGCAGCAGAGGATTGCGCAGCGCCTCGAACCGGGGATTGTAGGCGATGAGCCAATCCATCATCCCGGGATGCGCCTTGAGAAGCGCTGCCACGGTCGT
This sequence comes from Deltaproteobacteria bacterium, assembly GCA_016875215.1. Taxonomy (GTDB): domain Bacteria; phylum Myxococcota_A; class UBA9042; order CAIXZC01; family CAIXZC01; genus CAITUV01. The sequence goes on along the minus strand of VGRX01000058.1, from coordinate 13,199 downwards.
TTCTGCACTCACCTTCTCCATGGTTCCCTCCAAGTCCCGCTCCTTTCACCCCGAAAGGCTGGCAGCAATATGGTTGTGAGCCCGGGTTGTTTCAAGCTCGCTTCGGCCCGATGTGACTCATGGAGTGCTCGGCGAGCGCAGCGATGGTGAGGCTGGGATTCACCCCGAGATTCGCCGGGATCACCGAGCCATCAGCAACGTAGAGGCCTTCGTGCCCATAGACCCGCCCGAACTCGTCCACGACGCCGTTCTCCGCATTCGGGCCGATGGGACATCCTCCCAGGATGTGGGCGGTGATCGCCGTGTTCAGCACGATCTCGTTGATCGCGTTCTGTGGGATCCCCTTCATCTGTCGAGCAAGCTCCCGGGTCAACGGCTGAGCCTGCGGTATGGTGGCCGGCACCTTCACGCGACGCTGCTCTGCAGTGGATACCAGGCTCTTGCGGAAGGGCCACCACCACCTCCGCTTGCGAAACACCCGTATGCTGTTGTCCAGCGTCTGCATCACCAGCAGGATGACCGTCCTTCGAGCCCACTTGAACGGCCACAACACCCGCATGGCATCCAACGGGTGCCGCATCATGTTCCATAGCCAGAGGAACGGACGATGCCACGCCACACGGGTGACATCGGTCTGCATCGTAGCAAGGAAGCTCAGCAGGTCCGACCCTTTCGGATAGCGGACCGGCTCGACGTGGGTCACCTCGTCGGGAAATACCGAGGACGTGATCGCCACCCCCTCCGAGTAGTCCACGTCATCGGTCCTGGCGGAAGCTCCGCACAGGGTCTCGCTGTTCGTCCTGACTCGCGCCCCGAGCATGGGCGACAACCTCGGCAGAGTCCCCGCATCGCGGCACCGAAACAGCAGCTCCAGAGTCCCGAGCACCCCTGCGGACAACACCAGCCCGCGGCATCGGAACGTGCGCCGCCTCCCGAAGAACCATGCCGTCGACCGACGGGTCTCTACCTCGTACCCCCCCTCCGGCAACTCCCGGATCAGAATCGCCTTCGTCTCCGGGAACACCTGCACCCCCTTCTTCTCGGCAAGGTACAGGTAGTTCCGGTCCAGCGTGTTCTTCGCATTGTGGCGGCAGCCGACCATGCATCCGCCGCACAGGTGGCAACCGGTCCGCTCAGGCCCCTCTCCCCCGAAATAGGGATCCGGAACCGTCACCTCCGGCCTTCCGAAATACACGCCGACGTCCTGCATCCGGTAGGTCTGCCCGTAGCCCAACTGCGTCGCCGCCTCCCGCAGCACCCTGTCGGCAGGAGTCTCGTGCTCGTTGCGCACCACCCCGAGCATCGCCCTGACCGTCGCATAGTGCGGTGCCAGAACCCCCTTCCAATCCATCATCCGGACCCACTGCGGATCCTGGAAGAAGGCATCCGGGGGAACAAGGAGCGTGTTGGCGTACACCAGGCTCCCTCCGCCTACCCCCGCCCCATGCAGAATCAGCACATCCGACAACATCGAAATCCGCAGGATGCCGAAACACCTCAGAGCCGGAGCCCAGAGGTGCTTGAACACGTTCCAATTCGTCTTCGGGAAATCCCCGGGGAGGTACCTCTTTCCCGCCTCCACCACGGCAACCGAATACCCCTTCTCGACCAGACGAAGGGCAGACACACTGCCGCCGAAGCCGGAGCCGACAACGAGGAAGTCGTAGGTATGTGTGCTCGGAGCATTCATGACGCCAGTGTACATGGATGACAGGCCGGTGACAATCGACAGTGGACCGATGTCGACACTCACGGCCCTTCACGTCCATTCGGATCGGCCCCTCTCCATCCATCCCCGGCGGCCCGGAGGGAGTCCATTCACGAGAAGCTGAGGTGCACAATCAGGAGGCGGCTTCCTGAGGAGGGACGCAAGGAACCGTCATCGGCCGGCGCTCAGCACGGGTCCGTGTTGCAAGCCTTGCTCTCTTCCAGTGAGGGGCAGGCCATTCCACCGCAGGACGCAGGCGTGACCACGGTCCGAGTCCGCTTCTGGGTGCCGCCGCCGCATGGGACGCTGCATTCGGACCAGGCGGACCAGGCGCTCATGACGCAGTCCACGGGAGGGACTGCCGTGTACTTGCACCCCGTCGCTGGGTCGCACGAGTCGTCGGTGCACGGCTTGTTGTCGTTGCACACCGGCGCCTGGCCTGGGAGGCAGAGGCCGTTCGAGCAGGTCTCCTCGCCGTTGCACTTGTTCGCGTCCGCACATCCTTTCGTGTCGTCCGCAGTGTACTTGCACCCCGTCGCGGGGTCGCACGAGTCGTCGGTGCACGGCTTGTTGTCGTTGCACACCGGCGCCTGGCCTGCCTCGCACGTGCCGGCCACGCAGGTCTCCACACCGTTGCATGCGTCGGTATCTGCGCAGACGTTGGCGTCGTTGGGAACGAACTTGCAGCCGACGCCCTGCTCGCACGAGTCGTCGGTGCAGGGGTTCTGGTCGTCGCAGACCAGGGCTTCTCCGTCCTTGCATTCCGCTTCGACGCACATCTCCTCGCCGTCGCACGGGTCGTCGTCCGCACATGCGTTCGTGTCGTCCGCAGTGTACTTGCACCCCGTCGCGGGGTCGCACGAGTCGTCGGTGCAGGGATTTCCGTCGTCGCAGTCGAGCACGGTCTCCTGGTCCACGCCGCACGTCGGCACATCGAGTGCCAGGTTGCACATGAGCGTGCCGTTGCAGAGGTCGCCGTCCTCCAGCACGGTACAGTCTTCGTCCGCCCCGCACAGGCATTGCTCGACGACCAGCTCCTCGAGCGGCAGGAGGGTGAACGTGCAGGTTCCGTCTTCGCACGCGTCGGTGGTACATGGATTGCCGTCGTCGCAGTCGCCGCAGCTGCCGTCGCAGCCGTCCGATCCGCACGCCTTGCCATCGCAGTCCGGCTCGCAGATGCACGCTCCCTTGACGCAGGTCGACTGTTGGCCGCAGATCCCGCAGTTTCCGCCGCACCCGTCCAGCCCGCACTCCTTGCCCTCGCAGTCGGGGGTGCATTCTCCGCATGTCCCCTTGGTGCACTTCTCGCCGGGGGCGCAGGTACCGCACTGGCCGGTGCATCCGTCGTAGCCGCACTCGGGGCCCTCGCAGTCGGGCACGCACACCTGGACGCACTTGCTGTCCTGGCACTCGAACGGGGCCGGGCAGTCGCCGCAATCGCCCCCGCAGCCGTCATCGCCGCACTCCTTGAACTTGCAGGAAGGCACGCAGCAGGTTCCGTCGGCCTGGCACAGCTCGGGGACAACGGCCCCGGACTGGTCGAAACAGGCCCCGCACGAGCCGCCGCACCCGTCGTCGCCGCACTCCTTGCCGTCGCATTTCGGCAGGCAGGTCGCACAGGTGCCTTCGCAGGTGCCGTCGGCCTCGTTGCAGATGCAGCCGTCCTGGCACGTGCCGCAGACTCCGCCGCACCCGTCACCGCCGCACTCCTTCCCGGTGCAGTCGGGCACGCAGCAGTTGCCTTCCGCTGTGCAGAGCGACTCGTCGGGCGAGCCCTCCGCCGAGTAGCATGTCCCGCATATCCCGCCGCACCCGTCGCCGCCGCAATCCTTCCCAGCGCAATCCGGAACGCAGAGATCGCCCCCCGTCCCGTCCGCTGTCGACGTGTCATCGGCTGGAAGGGTCGCATCAGCCTTCCCGTTGCCATTTCCCCCGCATGCCGCCAGCACCAGCACCACTCCGATCACTGCCGTACCGAGTCTTCCCATCTCCGCCTCCCATTCCTCTGGGACCACGGCCACCACGGCCGGATCCTCGCTCACGCCGAAGTCGACGAGGATATCATGCAACGGAAACCAGCAAGAATCCAGATCCGAATTGTGTCCCACCGGCTTGACGCGGTCATCCCCACGGGTTACACCGTCAGTCGGGAAGAGGGTCGAAACGACCGGAAGGGGAGACGCCATGCGGATTGCCGACCATACCCCGGCGATGGGTTCGAGGTACTGCTGCCTGGTGGTTGCCTGCGCTGCCTTCCTGGCATGCGGGGGAAGGGGGTCGGACCAGGCAGGGCCTGGACCCGATACGCCGCAGGCGCCCCGCACCGACTGCTGGGGAGAAGCGAGCGGTGGGGATGGCTGCGCTCCGATCCCACAGCCTGATGCAACCGACCAGGCAGGGCCTGGACCCGATACGCCGCAGGCGCCCCGCACCGACCAGGCAGGGCCTGGACCCGATACGCCGCAGGCGCCCCGCACCGACTGCTGGGGAGATGTGCCCGGGTCGGATGGCTGCGCCCCGATCCCACAGCCTGATGCAGCGGACCAGGCAGGGCCTGGACCCGATGCGCCGCAGGCATCCGACACCGACTGCAGCGGGGGAACGAGCGGGCAGGACGGCTGCGCCCCGAATCCACTTCCGGACGGGGGGGACACATCGGACATGTCGGACGGGGCGGACGTCCCCGCAGTTCCGGACGGATCGGACGCAACGACCTGCGGCGGGTGTCCGGCGAATGCCGTTTGCGTGGCGGGGAAATGCGTGAGCGTCCCTACGGTCGCCTGGGCCGACAGCATCGGGGGGGAACTCATGGACCTGGCCACCGGGGCGGGGCTGGCCCCGGAGGGCAGCCTCGTCGTCGGCGGACAGACCATGAGCACCGAGCTGGCGGTCGGACAACAGACCGTTCCCGTGCCGTTCGGCAAGGGGTCGCAGACAACGACCGATGCGTTCATCACCCGCTACACGCCGGGGGGGAAGGTGGCCTGGACATTCGTGTTCGGCGGTGCCGGAGACGACCGGATCCGAGCGCTGGCGGTCGATTCGGAAGGGTTCACGGTGGTTTCGGGATACACGACGAGCGAGGTGCTCGACGTTGGGGGCCAGCTGCTTCCCGGGAACGGGAAGATGGACGTCTTCCTGCTGCGCCTGGACGTGGCCGGCAATGTGGACTGGGTGAAGCGGTTCGGAGGCAGTCAGGACGATGGCGTGTTCGGCATGTCTACCGGCCCGGAAGGCACGCTGTCGTTCGGCGGGTACTTCAGCAGCCCGACCCTGGCTCTGGGGGGAGAGCTTCTGAAAAACGACAGCCCGAACGGCGGGAAGTACAACGTCTTCGTGGCGAAATTCGATGCCCAGGGGGAGCATGTCTGGTCGACTGCGCTGGGGGGCTCGTCGTTCGCCTACGTGCACGGGACTGCGATGAACGAGCAGGGGGATGTCTTTGCTGCGGGCGGCTTCGAGGGGGGCAAGCTCGTGACCGAGGGGTTGACGCTGTCCAATGCCGGCAAGGGGGATGCGTGGGTGGCCCGCTTCGGACCGACGGGCAAGCCGGTCTGGGGCAAGAGTTGGGGCGGTCCGGAGCACGACGCGTGCCACAGCATAGCCATCGCTCCGGACGGGGGCGTGGCGGTGGTGGGGTCGTTCCAGAGCCCGGTGATTTCCTTTGGGGGAGGGAAGTTCGAGCACATCGGGCCCCTGGGGTACCACGACCTGTTCGTGGTCCGGCTGGATGGTGCGGGAGCGCACCTCTGGTCCGAGGCGCACGGCGGTTTCGACTGGGACCTGGCGAAGAACGTCGCTGTGGACGGAGGGGGCAGCGTCTGCGTCGTGGGAGCGTTCTTCAGCCCGGAGATCGATGTCGGCGGAGGGCCGCTGGGGCCCGGCGGCCCCGACGGCAAGATGGCCGAGGTGCTCCTGCTGAAGCTTGCTGCCGGGGGGCAACACGTATGGTCTGCGGCCTTCGGCGGGCCGGACAACGACATCGGGTATGCGGTTGCGGCGACCGCGGGCGGGCGATTCGCTGCGGTCGGCTCGTTCAACGGAGCGGAAGGGACGACGCAGGGGGGCAGCGTCGATTTCGGCACGGGCTACCTGCCCACGCATGGGGGCCGAGATGCCTTCGTGGTGGTGTTCGATTGATTGCGCAGGGCAGGCTAGCGGGGTTGCTTCCCAACGAACCGGACGAACATTCCACGCGGCAGACGTCGCCCGCGACCCGCTTCCGCCACGAAGAGCTCGCCGTGTTCGATGGTGCCGGGCAGGTCCCCCAGGGCATCCTCCATGACGTTGCGGACGGAGAGCATGGGGAGCCAGGGGGTGTAGGCATGCAGGAGGACGAACAGGGGGTCCTCGGAGAGGATCTTGCGGCATGCTGCCAGCAGGCCGGGCAGGTCGTCCTGGATCTTCCAGGTCTCACCCCGGGTTCCGCGGCCGTAGGTCGGCGGATCGAGGATGATCCCGTCGTATCGGCTACCCCGGCGCTCCTCCCGGGCAAGGAACTTGCCGACATCCTCGACGATCCAGCGAATGGGCCGGTCGGCCAGGCCGGATGCTTCCGCGTTGCGCCTGGCCCAGTCGACGGTGCCCTTGCTCGCATCGACGTGGCAGACGCGGGCACCGGCCTTGGCGCAGACCAGGGTTGAGGCGCCGGTGTAGGCGAAGAGGCAGAGGACGGCTGCCGGCCTGCCCGAGCTCCGGATCCGCTCGGCAGCCCACAGCCAGCTCGCCTCCTGCTCAGGGAACAGGCCGATGTGGCCGAACGCGGTCAGCCTGGCGAGCAGGTTGACTCCCGCGACCTCGACCTCGATGCTGTCGGGCATTGCGCCCTGGCGCTCCCAGCTTCCGTCCCCCCCGGAGCGGCGGACGAACTCCCCGGACACGGCATTCCACTCGGAGGCCTCGCGGCCTGGGCGCCAGATCGCCTCCGCAGCGGGCCTTGCCAGGCGGTACGGCCCGACCTGCTCCAACCGACGGCCGTCGCCCGAGTCCAGAAGCCTGTATCCGTTCTCCACTCCCTTTCTCGAAGCCGCACGGCTCATGCCAGGCCCTCTTTCCCCGCGTTCCTCATTCGATCCCGGAAATGCGGGCCCAATCCACCTCGCGCAAAGCGTCCCGGTCAACGCGGATCCGGCCGTTCCTGAACGTTTCCACGAGGAACTGATGGACGAGCCTCCCGCGGGCCATCTCGAAGAACCGCTCCTTCAGGCGCTCCATGACCTCCGGGGTACCGAACGGAAGGTGCTCCGCAGGGCGGAATTCCTTGACGAACAGGATATGCCACCCGAAGTTCGAGCGCACGGGCGGAAGCAGCGCGTTGAGGGGGGCGTCCTTGACCGCCAATGCGACGTTCCGGTTGACCAGGTTGTACTCGGTCTGCTTCTCGTGAGGGCGGGTGAAATCGTACTGGAAGGAGTACTCCTCCCTGCGAAGCCCCGGGTACCCTGCCACCTGGAGCTCCTCGACAGCCTTCTTGACGAGGTCGGCGTCGGAAAGCCCTTTCGTTTCGAGGATCCTGTGGACGTCGCGGATGTCCGGCTCCGTCTGGGCCATGCATTTCTGGACGATCTCGTCCCGGGCACACGACTCAGCGGCCCCTTTGCAGCAGATGAAGCGGACGTCGAGCACGAAGAAGACGTCCCAGTGGTCGAAGTAGGGGCGGATCGACCGTTCCCAGTACAGGTCCTCCCAGGCGGACGTGGGGACCGTGTCCGGCGTCAGGTCCACTTCGAAGCGATTGCGCAGAAGCGCTCTCGCCAGCGCCCGGCGCCAGGTGAGGCTGACTTCCGGTCCTTCCGAGAGCCCGCGCTCCACTGCGGAGCGGGCCAGGAGGCGGCGGAGCCGGATCTTCTTCTCCAGACGCTCGTCGGGCTCCCCCGGGTGGAGGCTTCGCATGATCTCGAGGTCCCCCGGGGAAACGGCGGCGACACCGGCCACGCTCCCCTTCTGCCACCAGGATGCAAATGCCTCCGGGTCGGCCGGGGGAGATGCCGGGGCAAACCCGTCCTCTCCTCCGCACGAGGCCGCCAGCACCAGCAGCAATGTAAGCAGCAGCGGCCGACACATGGGGGTGATGATAGCCCGGGCCCCGGTGGCCGTCAACCGCCGCAATCAGCCCAAATCCACCATCAACGGCGTCGAGAGGGCGATGAGCCTGTCTGTGTGGGGTCGGGCAAGCAGCATGGCAGAGGAACCCCGAGCGAAACGGATCGACGGTCAGCCCCGATCGTTCGGCCCCTGACCGTGCAATCCGGTTGACCGCCTGCGCCCGCGGATTAACTTGTCAATGATGGTCCTCCCTTCTATTATGCCCGCCTAAGGGTGTACCATGGCGGATGCGTCGTTCGACATCGTCATTGCCGGAACCAGCCTCTCGGGCCTCGCCTATGGTGCGCTGTGCGCCAAGCAGGGGTACACGGTGCTGGTGGTGGGGCAGGATGACCGGCCGACGATGTACGACTCGGGCAATGCCCAGGTATTCCGTTCCACACCGTTGCTGTACGGGTTCAACTCCTCTCTGGTGCTGCGCTCGTTCTTCCGGGACATCGGCCTGCTGGCGGAGATGCGGAACCGGCCGGAGATGCTCGACCCTTCCCTGCAGATCGTGACTCCGGGGGTCCGGGTGGAGCTGACGGAGCGGGCACAGCAGAACCGGGTGGAGTTGGAGCGGGCCTGGCCTGGGACCTCGGACACGCTGCTGCGGTTCCTCGATTCTGCGGGCCGCGAGGCGCGGGACATGGATGCGTTCCTGGACGACCTCCCGCTGCTGCCGGCGGACGGGTTGTGGGGGCGGTTCAAGCTGAACCGGTATCTGCGCAGGCATGATGTCTTCTTCGACTCGCTCGAGCCGGTCACCTTCCCGACCGAGCTCTCGTTCACGTCGCCGGTGACGTCGCTCCTGCTGTACCTGTCGCGGCTGCATTCCCGGCCGCTCTCGCCGTTTGCGGTCCGACGGCTTCTGCAGCACGTGGCGGGCGGCTTCTACGAGTTTCCCCAGGGGGTGGACGGAATCAAGCGGCTGTTCACCGAGCGGATCCTGACCAACGGCGGCTCCTACTGGCCCGAGCGGAGCGTCGAGCAGATCGTGCTCAAGGGGCGCAAGTTGGTGGAATCGGTGATGGTGCACCGCCCGCGTCGCAACGTGAAGACGCGCGTGCTGGTGTGCAACACCCACCCGCGTCCGTTCCTGTCGCTCATCCCGGAGGAGCTGCAGAACGCCCGGTTCCACGGGTATGTGAAGTCGCTCAAGCCCGCCTGGTACAACTACATGGTCAACTTCGTGGCGGATCGGGCACTGATCCCCTCCAGCATGGGGCGCAACCTCGTGCTGAGCCTGTACCCGAAGCAGGAGACATCCGGGCCGCATGTGCTCTGGCTGCACACCCATGTGCCTGCGGGGCAGGACGTGGAAGCGCCGGCCACTGTGGCCGCGTGCTGCCGGATCGAGGCCCGGGAGCTGCCGCTGGAGAAGGAGGACTTCGACCGGCTCAACGAGCGGGTGCTGATGTCGCTGGAGTGGGTGCTGCCGTTCCTGCGGGACAAGCTGCAGCGGGTGGTGACGTCCTACATGACGCTCGACAGGGACACGGGGCAGGAGCGGCTGGACCCGTCGGAGGTGCAGGAGGTCTACGACACGCCGTGGGACGGCTGCCTCGACTTTTCGGCATTCCCCTGCCGGACCGCGTACCGGAACCTGATGATCCTCGGGGAGCACTACCTCGGCGCCCTGGGGTTGGAGGGGGCGGTGCTCGGAGCGCGGCAGATGTTCGCCTGGACCCGTGAGAAGATCGTTCTCAAACAGCTCCTGAAGAAGTGATCCCATGCTCTCTCCCCGTCGCATCTTGACCCTCCTGCTGCCGGTTGTGGCAATCGTTCTCCTCGGCTCCTCGGCGGCCCACGGCCAGTCGTCCGAGAGTGCCCGGCCGGAGGTCGTCGTTGCCGACGGGCAGGCAGGCACATCCGGGGTCGGTGCGTGCACGCTTGTCGAGGCGCTGGCCACCGCGGTGGCACGACATCCGCTCATGCAGGCGGCGCGGGAGAACACCGCGGTGTTCGAGGCACGGCTCAAGGCCGCCAACCTCTCGTGGATTCCGACCGCGGGCCTCAAGAGCTACGTCTCCGCTACGCCTGGCAAGTGGGGAGATGCACTGAAAGGGGGTACCGACTACGAGGACTGGGGGCCCTACCTGCGGGTCGAGCTCTCGGGCTACATCCCGGTATACACGTTCGGCAAGCTGTCCAAGCTGCGTGAGATGGCCGGGGCGGGCGTGGACGTGGGGAAAGCGCAGGAGCAGATCGCTCGGGCGCAGGTCGAGCGGCTCGTCGCTCAGGCGTGGTATGCCCTCGAGCTGACGTCGCGCCTCGGGCCGATCCTCGAGGAGGGGGAGCGCTACCTGGCAAGAGCCCGGACGTACCTCGAGAAGTTGCGGGACGAGGACAGCGAGGAATACGACGACGTGGACATGCTGCGCCTCAAGGTCTACGAGTCCGAGGTCGCAGCCCAGCGGCTGGACCTGGAGCGCACCCGGGAGCTGGCCCTCACCGGCCTTCAGCTGCTCACGGGGCTCGACTCCGAGCGTTTCCTGCCCCCCGGCAAGCTCACCCCGGTCCCTGCGGATCTCGGGGAGCTGGCCACCTGGCTCGACCAGGCATTCGGAAGCCGAGGCGAGCTGCTGGCCCTGGATGGGCTTCTCCGGGTCCAGACGGCGCGGGTGAGCCTGGAGAAGAGACGCTTCCTGCCGGATCTGTTCGTTGGCGCGTTCTACACCTGGGCCAAGGCCTGGACCGTGGAGCAGCAGGGGAGCCCGTTCGCCTATGATCCCTACAATTCCTGGTATGCGGGAGCCGGGCTGGGGCTGAAGCTCGACCTGGACCTGGCCGGTCGTCTCGGCGGCCTGGACGAGGAGCGGGCCAACCTGCGGCGCTTTGCTGCCCAGCGCGAGGCGATGCGCCAGCTCGTGACCCTGGAGGTGGAGAAGAGCTGGCGGGAAGCCCGGGACCTCAAGACCAAGCTCGAGCTGCATCGCACTGCGTACAAGGCCGCCCGCGGCTGGGTCATCGCCAAGGTCGATCTCTACGAGGCCGGGCTGGCCCCGCTGAGGGACCTGACCGATGCGCTTTCGGAGTTCTTCAAGCGACGGCTGGCATTCGAGCAGGGGGTAATGGAGTACAACCTCGCTCTGGCCACGCTGGTCCATGCATGCGGCGGGCGCCTGGAGGACATCCTCCCGGCAAAGGTTGAATAGGTGTTTGCGTGCGCACGTTCCTAGCGCCCCGTTGTGAACCCTCAGGGGAGGCTTCCATGCGACACTGCTCGAGATTGTTCGTGACTGCGGCCCTGCTGCTGTTCTCGCTCCAGGCACTTGCGGCGCAACCTGATCCCAGGACCATCATCGACGAGAATACGAAGAAGATCCATGAGCTGGTCCTGGCCAGCAAGAACGATGATGAAATGCGGCTCAAGGTCAAGGGGCAGCTGGAGGGCTTCGTCGACTTCGAGGAGTTCGGCAAGCTGTGCCTGGGCAAGGAGTGGGACAAGCTGACCGCAGACCAACGGTCGCGCTACCTGGCGGAGTTCCGGGCCCTGCTCGAGCGGACCTACCTCAAGCGCTTCAAGGCGGGCAAACCGTTCGCCTCGACCTTTCGAGGGGAGACCCGCATGAACAAGACGGGTGACCGGGCCGAAGTCCGAACCACGATCACGGCCGAGGATGTCGGTGCGGACGTGGACTACCGGTTCTACAGCAAGAACGGGTGGAAGGTCTATGACATCCTGGTGGACGAGGTCTCGATGATGCGGAACTTCCGCAAGAGCTTCCTCAAGGTGATGCGCAAGGACGGCTTCGACGCCCTGCTCCACAAGATGCAGAACCGCAACGAAGAGCTGGAGAAGGCGGGGGACGGCGGGGAAGGCGGCGCCGGGGAAGAGGACGAATAGCCTCGGTCCTCCCTCTCTCCTCTCCCCCTCTCCGGCAGAGCTGACGGTCGAGCAACGGAATAACGGCAGGAGCCCCGCTGTTCTTGCCCACAGGCATTGGGAGGTCCGCATGAGCTGCTTCACGCTTCTTCTGCTCGTCGTGGCAAGCCTGTTGGGAGGCAACCGGGCGCAGGCGAGTCCAGCCGAGGAGCCGGCTCCGTGGGTCGAGCTCTCCCAAGAGGAGAAGGGGAAGACCCCGACCGGCCAGGTCGAGCTGGCCACGTTCGCCAACCTGGCCGAGAGGCTTTCCCCCGCGGTGGTCCACGTGGCAGTGACCCGCAGGGACCCGAAGCGCTCGTTCTCGGGACCGGGCGGCTGGCCCTTCTTCTTCATGGAACCGGGGGCGCCGCGGCTCACCGAGGGGCTGGGCACGGGGTTCATCATCAACTCGCAGGGGGACATCCTCACCAACCACCACGTCGTGGAGGGCGCAGTCGAGATCCGGGTGAAGCTGTTCGACGAACGGGAGTTTCCGGGGCAGGTGGTCGGCTCCGACCCCAAGACCGATCTGGCGCTGCTCCGCATCGACGCGGGAGAGAAGCTCCAGCCGGCCCCGCTGGGCGACTCGGACCTCCTGCGCATCGGCGAGTGGGTGGTGGCCATCGGCAACCCGTTCGGCCTGGACCACACGGTGACGGCCGGAATCGTGAGCGCCAAGGGGCGCAAGGAGGTCGCACCGGGCGGTCGCTCGATGTACGGCAACTTCATCCAGACCGATGCCTCGATCAACCCGGGCAACAGCGGAGGGCCGCTCATCAACATGAGGGGCGAGGTGATCGGCATCAATGCTGCGATCAACGCGGCCGGTCAGGGCATCGGCTTTGCGATCCCGGTCAACATGGCCAAAGCGCTGCTGCCGCAGCTTGCCAAGGGGAAGGTGGAGCGCAGCTTCCTGGGCGTGTTCACGCAGCCGGTCACGAAGGACATGGCCAAGGCCATGGGCCTGAAGAGCCAGAAGGGGGCGCTGATCGCGGACGTGATGGAGGATTCCCCGGCGCGCAAGGCGGGACTGCAGGCGGGAGACGTGGTCACCCGATTCGACGGCAAGCCGGTCCAGGATGCGAGCGACCTGAGCTGGCTTGCGGCGGTCGCGGGTGCGGGCCGGGCGGTGGAGGTGGAGCTGACCCGGGAGGGCAAGGAGACGACGCTGTCGGTGGTGCTCGACCTGCACCCGGAAGATGTTGCGATTCCTGCGGGGATGGAAGTGGGCAAGTCGCGGGACTGGATCCCGGGCATCGGCATCACGGTCCGCGACCTTGCGCAGGAGGAGCGGAGGGAGGCGGGGCTCCCGGCCAGGCGAGGGGTCCTGGTGACCGGCGTGAAGTCCGGCAGTCCGGCTCAGACTGCGGGGCTGCACACGGGGGACATCCTGCTCAACCTGGGGCACCCGGCCATCACCGGCGTGGAGGGGTTCCTGCGGCTGAGCGAGCGTATCGAGTCCGGACGGCCCGTCATGCTGCTCGTCCGCCGCCAGGATCGACAGGGCTGGGTATCGCTGGTCAAGGAGTGACGGCCCCC
>VGRX01000057.1 GCA_016875215.1 Deltaproteobacteria bacterium | reverse complement strand
CCCCGGTGCTGTTCGTGTTCCTCCTGCTGACCAACCAGTGGCGTCTGCTCAAGGCGTTCCGTGTGTTCCGCACCATCCTCGCCTTCGTGCTCGTTTCGTTTCCGTGGTACGTCGCCATGTTCTGCCGGCACGGGAACGCGTTCTACTCCCGCTTCTTCGTGCACGACCACTTCAACCGGCTGGGGACGGGAGTGCACCAGATCGACTCGGGTACCTTCGAGCACTTCCTGAAATGGCTCGGCGTGGGAATGTACCCGTGGGTCGCATTCGTCCCGCTGCTGGTCATCGCCCTGGCCCGGCTGCGCTTCCGGGACCGGAGCCGGGAGAACCAGTACCACCTTTTCGTGTTCGTCTGGTTCTTCATCTCCTACCTGCTGTTCACTCTGGCCAAGACCAAGTTCCACCACTACATCTTCCCTGCGCTGCCGCCGGCCGCGCTCCTTGTCGGCAAGCTCCTGGCGGACACGCTCAAGAGCCGCACCGTCGCGGTCAGGGCCGCGGCGCTCATCGGACTCGGGCTGTTCATCGGCGTGACCTACAACCTGGCCAAGGACGAGCAGCTCCTGCGCAACATGTTCACCTACAAGTACGACCGGAGCCTGCCGACCCACTTCCCGATCGACGCTTCGGCCCCGTCCAGCAACGATACCGCGCTTGCGTGCACGACGGATGCGGACTGCGGGCCCCACGAGACGTGTCGCGAGGATCGCACGTGCGACAACACCTGGGCGGCCTCGCAGTTCTATGACTACACCACGGACTCGGTCCGATGGGCGCTGAACCAGGATGCGTTCCTCTACGACAACCTGGTCCGCTTCCTCGGCGCCGCCGGGATCGTTGCGTTCCTCCTGTTTCTTTTTGCCCGGACGCGCGTCCTGGGCGTCGGCATGCTCGGGCTGTCAGGCGTGCTGATGCTCCTGTGGACGTTGAACTACTACATGCTTTTGCTGTCCCCCCACTGGTCGCAGAAGTCGGTGTTCGAGGACTACTATGACCGGTGCGGCGACGAGCTCCAGCACCTGGAGCGGGAGGCCTACGAGCCGCTCATCCGCAAGCTCGGCTTCGAAGGGCTCTACGGGTACTTCAACGGCACGGACAAGCGCGTCTGTCCGTACCACATCACCTCGTGGCTGATCGTGTGGCGTGGAGAGACCTACTATTCATACAATGAGCTCATGCCGCTCGAGAAGAAGAACGTCCAAATCCGGCCGTACCTCGAGACGATCAACCCGGCGATGCAGAAGCTTCCGGCCGACTGCCCCGTGGGGCGGGCGATGTGCCCTCGCCGGTTCTTCGTGTTCATGGAAAACCGCAAGTCGAACACGGCCTCGTCCGTGGCGAGCGGAGTCAACGGCGAGGTCCGGGCCATCAAGAAGGACGGCGCCTCGCCGGCCGGGCAGGCCTACACGGACGTCGAGCGATTCGACGCGGCCCAGGTCAGCAACGAGAACGACTTCTTCACCCTTTTCGAAGTGAACCCGGTCTACTCCGAGAAGGCCGGCCACTGCAGCTGCGCCCAGGCGACGATGCCCTGACGCCGCCTGGGAAAGGGGGCATCATGTCCGAAATCGTAGAAGTCCACGGCCGCGAGGTGCTGGATTCGCGTGGGGAGCCGACCGTCGAGGTGGAGGTCTACCTGGCCTCCGGCATCATGGGGCGGGCCATCGTTCCGGCAGGCAAGACCACGGGCCGGCGCGAAGTGAAGGAGCTGCGCGACGGCGACCCGGCCCGCTTCCGCGGCAAGGGGGTCCTGAAGGCCGTCGAGAACGTCAACCAGGTGATCGCACCGGAGCTCATCGGCCTCGATGCAAGGGACCAGCGGATCGTGGACCGGGTCCTGACCGGCCTCGACCCGAGCGAACGCCGCGAGGGGCTGGGAGGCAATGCCATCCTGGGTGCATCGCTTGCCGTGGCCCATGCGGCAGCGGAATCGCTCGGGATCGGCCTTTTCGAGTACCTGGGCGGGAAGGTGGCCCGCCGGCTCCCCGTCCCCCTGGTCAACGTCATCAACGGCGGAGGGCACGCCACCAACAACCTCGACATCCAGGAGTTCATGCTCGTCCCCACCGGCCCCTCCCTCGTCCCCAACGGTCTGCGCGCCACGTGTGAGGTGTTCGACCGGCTCCGCGGGCTTCTCGAGGCGCAGGGGGCCTCGACCGCGTACGGGGACGAAGGGGGCTTTGCTCCCAGCCTCGATTGCAGCGAGCTGGCCATCGAGCTCCTCCAGGAGGCGGTCCGCAAGGCAGGATACGAGGTGCACAACCACTTCCGAGTCGCCCTCGACGTGGCGGGGAACCATCTCTTCGACCGCACTTCGGAGCGGTACCGGCTGAACATCCAGCCCGAAAGGGGGGCCCCGCCCGCCCGGGCGGAGCTCACCACGGCCGAGCTTGTCCGCTATTACGAAGGGCTGCTGGCCCGCTTCCCGGCCATCGCCAGCATCGAGGACCCGTTCCATGAAGACGACTGGGACGGATTTGCCGCCCTGACGGCGTCGGTCGGCAGCAAGGTCCAGATCGTCGGCGACGACCTGTTCGTCTCGCAGACCCGCTATCTCTCGAGGGGCATCAAGTCGAGGGCTGCCAATGCCATCCTGGTCAAGCCCAACCAGGTGGGGACCCTCTCCGAGACCCTCGATACAGTCGCCATGGCCCAAAGGGCCGGGTTCGGCACCGTAATCTCGCACCGGAGCGGTGATACCGAGGATACCACCATAGCGGACCTCGCCGTGGCGGTGGGCGCAGGACAGATCAAGACCGGCTCCGTGACCCGCAGCGAGCGTTGTGCCAAGTACAACCGCCTCCTCCGCATCGAGTCGCACCTGGTGGAGCCCATCTACGTGGCCCCCTATGCGTAGCCACATTCGTCGCGTGACCGCTGCTTTGCTTCTGATCGTTCTTTTCGGCTGCAGGCAGCAGGAAGACCCGGCGACGAGCCCGCTGCCGCTCCAGAGCTGCCAGACTGCCGAGCAGTACCAGCAAGCCACCGCTCCGGCCGGCTTTGCCGGGGAGAACGCTGCCATCGTGCCCATGGGGCGCCGAGTGTCGCCTGTCGGTTTGCTGGTGCAGGTTCCCTATTTCCCGATAGCGGCGGCCTTTTCGCCCGACGGCTCCCGGGCCTATGTCGTGCACTCGGGGAGCTTCACGCTGGAAGTCGTCGACACGGTTGCCGGCAAGGTGCTGCAGTCGATCCCGGATGCCGGGGGCTTCCGAGGCCTGGCCGTCGGAAAAGACGGAGCGGTGTTCACGGCCCAGGCAACCGGGGGCACGGTCACCCGCCTGGACCCTTCGACGGACGGTTCGCTTGCCGTCACGGTGAAGGTCGAGCTGCCCGGCACGCCGACCTCGATTGCCCTGTCGCCCTCCGGGGATTCCCTGTTCGTCGTCTCGTCGTCGAACAGCCTCGGGTGGGAGCTGGATTCCGACACATTCGCCATCGTCGGGGGATTCATGACGAGAGGGGTGTATCCCTACGGGCTTGCAGTCGCTCCGGACGGCGACCGGCTCCTGGTCACGCACACGGGTGACGACACGGTCACCCTCATCGACCGGGAGAGCGGAGAGGTGCTCGACGAGCTTCCCGCCGGCCTCAACCCGATGGGGATCGCTGTGGACGGGCCTCACAATCGGTGCTACGTGGTCAACAGCGACGGCGACTCCCTGTCGGTCTACTCGCTGGACCCGTTCGAGGCGCTTCCAACCGTTGACCTGTCGGGCACGCCGGACCAGCTTCCCGGGGGCTCCCCCAATGAGCTGGCCCTCTCGCCCGCGGGCGACCTGCTGTACATCTCGTTCTCGGACCTCAACATGGTGCAGATCTTCGAGACCGAGGGGTTCTCCCGGGTCGGCGCAATCCCGACCGGGCACTACCCGACCGGGCTGGCCGTGTCGGGAGACGGGTTGAAGCTTGCGATCTGCAACTCCAAGGGGTGGGGCGGCGCCGCGAAGCTCAAGAAGGAGCCGTCGATCCTGTCTCTCGTCGACATCCCGGTTCCGGAGCCGCAGCTCTCCGAGTGGACTGCCACGGCGGACGCCAACGTGGGGCGTACCCGGGAGTTCTGGAGCTCGACCTGCCCCGACCCGCTCCCGCTGCCGCTCGACCCGTCCGAGGAGCAGGTGGTGCAGCACGTGGTGAAAATCGTGCGCGAGAACAAGACGTATGACGCGGTGTTCGGTGACTTCGAGAGGGGGAATGGAGATCCGGCCCTCCTGGTGTTCGGCGAGCAATACACGCCGAACCTCCACGAGATTGCCCGCCGCTACGTGAACCTGGACAACTACTATGCCGATGCCCAGGAGTCGTTCCAGGGGCACACATGGACTACACAGGCCGACTGCAACGACTTCTTCGAGAAGCTCTATCCAAGCGACCTGGCGCAGATCGTGCTGGGCGGATACGACCCTTCCGCCGTGCTTGCGGAGCGCAGCGTGTTCGACAACTTCTTCGAGCACGGAGTGACCTTCCGGAACTACGGGGAGTTCGAGAGCTTCACGAAGGACATGTTCGACCTCTACGCGGACTTCATCGACTTCAAGTACCCGTACTTCAACATGGCGATTCCGGACGTCTGGAAGGCGGAGGAGTTCATCCGGGAGCTCAACCTCGGGATCTTCCCGGAGTTCGTGTACATCGCTCTGCCCAACGATCACACGGCCGGCGCCAAGGTCGGCTTCCCCACACCGGCTTCCATGGTGGCGGACAACGACGAGGCGACGGGGATGATCGTGGATGCTCTGTCGCACTCCGAGCACTGGGAGGAGACCGTGGTCTTCATCATCGAGGACGACCCGCAGGGATACGGGGGAGACCATGTGCACAGCCACCGCAGCATCTGCGTCGGAGCGGGTCCGTGGCTGCGCAGCGAGCTCACGTCGAGCGTCCACTACTCGATCCCCGCACTCTATCGGACCATCAACATGCTGCTGCGCGTTCCCCCGATGCACAAGAACGAGGCCTTCGCCCCCCCGATGTACGACATCTTCCGGAGCGGCAAGGAGGGGGACGGTCCGGACGTGACGCCGTTCGAGCACCTCCCCCGGCTGGTCCCGGAGGAGTACAACCAGAAGGGGGCCCGGATGTCTGCGGAGAGCGAGCTGCTCGACCTTTCCGAACCCGATGCGGCGCCGGGCATGGGCTACATCCTCTGGAGGGTCATGCGCGGGGACGACGAGCCGCCCCCCTACGCCAAGTGGAACGACAGATGAAGCTTTCACCCTCCTCGCCAAGGAGCGACGGATGAAGCTCTCCTTCCCCGTTTTGCTGAGCGGAGCGGCCGTCCTGTTGCTGGTCAGCGGTTGCAGCACGTCGCCCCGGCGACCGCCCGTGGATGTGCCGGAGACGTCCCATGGGGGGGAGATTGCCGACGGAACCGTTCTCGACCAGGCGGACGGAAAGGCGGGCGCCGACGTCCGGACAGACGTGGAGGATGTCGCCGTCGACTTGTCGCCCGAAGCGGTCTCGTCCGAGGTCCAGGCGCTGGTGGATCAGGGGAAGTACTGGCTGTCGAACGCCGAGCCGGTCCTGGCGGCCAAGGAGTTCGAGGCCGCTCTGGCGCTGGACCCGACCAACTCGGACGCCGTCTTCGGAGCGGCCGTCTCGCGCTACGTGGCGGCCACGGAGCTGCTTGCCATGGTGCTCACGCTTCCCAGCCAGTTCTCCGGCTACGGGGCGGGCTCCGGGACCCGGTCCGACCCGGAATCGCAGAACGACTACCTGGCGGAGGAGGTGCACAACATCTTTCTTTTCCTGCGCTCCGGCTTCCTCGAGGCGGAGAGCGGGTTCTCCTCCATCCAGGATATCGGGTTCCGCTTCGACATCGAGGGGGTGCCGATCTACGTGGGAACCCGGCCCGTGGTCGTGCTCCGGGGCAAGTTCGACCTCGCCGACGTGCGCCTCCTGGCCGGCTCCAACGCGTTCTTCCTGTGGTTTACCGAGCTGCTGGCCGCGCAGGACTTCCGCAGCGACCTGCTGGCCGCGGCCTATGCCGGGATGAAGGCGCAGGACGAGGGGTTGGACCTTTTCACGATCCTGGACGTCGTGGGTCACCTCATGGCATCGGACGAGCGCTTCTTCACACTGCGGAAGGATGACGGGCACGAGCTGTTCGCCGCGGGCATGCAGCACATGGTGGATGCGGGGGCAAACCTGGTTTCGGGCCTGTCGCTGCTCGAGGAGCTGGGCGCCGAGGAAGAGGCGGACGAAGCGATCTCGCTGGGATGGGACGGAGGCGATCGGCTGATGGTGGTGCGCAACCGCGTGGACGGCGCCACTCTGGACGAGGCCCCGCTGGAGATCGCGTTCTCTCAGGAGCTGATCGACGCCTCGCAGGAGCTGTTGGACCGGATGCAGGTCGCCGGCGAGACCGTGCCGTTCTCGCAAGGGCCTGCCGTGCAGCTCGGCACGCTGCTGGGGTTCGCCGCACGGCTGGACGTGCTCAAGTTCATGCCGGTGGAGATCCCGATCGACGTGTCGGGGCTCCAGCCCGGCCAGGTGGCACTGCTGCTTGCGCTCATGTTCCCGGACAGCCTCGGGTTCGACTATGGGGCACTTGCAGCCCAGCCGGTCGGCTTGCGCGTGCTCTTCCCGCTGCTCATGAAGGTGGCCGACCCGGTCACGGCCGCGGACTTCTGGATGGAGTGGGAGTGCCCGGCGGAAACCGCGGCCAACGGGGTTCCGGCCGCGGCCAAGGGATTCGTCTGCTCCAAGAATGCGGAGCTGGTCGACGCATCGCACTTTCCATCTACCCCCTTCGAGATGGAACCGGACGGCTACCTGTCCCCCCTGCCCTACCTGGTGTGGGAGGATCCGACGTGGGGCGGCTTCCTCCTCGTGGACCACCACTTCCCCCCGATGGGCGAGGGAGATCCCGAGTTCGTCATCCCGGACCTCGCTCTGACCAACACCGGACTGCACGTCTGGCTGAAGCAGCTGGCGGGGCTGTTGCAGTAGCCTGGGGTCCTGCGCGGGTGATCCGCCCTCCCTGTCGAACGGACTTGGGAGGCTGCCCAGATCTACTTCGCCGTCACGACCGCACTTGGCGAAGCAATTTCGATCACCCTCCTTACCGGGCCCTACGCCTTCACGATCAGTTCCTGGAGGGTCTGGATCGCGTCGCGCAGCTCCCCGGCCCGCTCGAATTCCAACCGTTTGGCGGCCTCCTTCATCTGGCGGCGCAGCGCTTCGATTTCCTTCAGGATCACATCCACGTTCCAGTCCAAGGCGTCGCCATCGGTGCGCTTTGCGCGCTCGGCAAGCCCGGTTCGGGGCATGGGCAGGAGCGGCTTCACGACCGAGCGCGGGACGATACCGTGGGTCCGGTTGTACGCTTCCTGGATGCGACGCCTGCGGTCCGCCTCGGCCAGGGCGGCGGCCATCGACGTGGTCACGGTATCTGCATAGAGGATCACCTTGCCGTCGAGGTTGCGGGCAGCACGGCCGGAGACCTGGATGAGGCTGCGCTCCCCCCGCAGGAACCCCTCCTTGTCCGCATCGAGCACCGCGACCAGGGAGACCTCGGGAAGATCGAGCCCTTCCCGCAGGAGGTTGATGCCCACCAGCACGTCGTAGCGCCCCTCACGCAGCGCATGGAGCAGTTCCATCCGTTCGAGGGTATCGATGTCCGCATGCAGATAGGCTGCAAGTATGCCCTGCTCCCGCAGGAACTCGGTGAGATCCTCCGCCATGCGCTTGGTCAGCGTGGCCACCAGAACGCGCTGGCGACGGGCGGTGCGCTCGCGGATCTCAGGGAGGAGGTCTTCCACCTGCGTGCGCGCAGGCCTGACGTCCATGATCGGATCGAGAAGGCCGGTGGGGCGCACGATCTGCTCTACCACACTCCCGCCTGCGGCCGCGACCTCGAACTCCCCGGGCGTGGCCGAGATGTGGATCGCCTGCCCTACCCTCTCGAGCCATTCCTCGAACGTGAGCGGGCGGTTGTCAAGCGCGGAGGGAAGTCTGAACCCGTAGTCCACGAGCGTCTGCTTGCGTGAGCGGTCCCCCTTGTACATCCCCTGGATCTGCGGCAGGGTGACATGGCTCTCGTCCACCACGCACAGGAAGTCGCGGGGGAAGTAGTCCAGCAGCGTCCACGGAACGTCCCCGGGATTGCGCCCGTCCATGAACCGCGAGTAGTTCTCGATTCCGGGACAATGGCCCGAGACCTCCAGCAGTTCCAGGTCGTAGGAGACCCGCTGCTCGAGCCGCTCGGCGTAGTGCGGTTTGCCCATGTCGGTGAGCTGCGCCACCCGGCTCTTGAGCTCCTTGCGGATGTCGCCCATGGCCCGCTCGACGACCTCGCGTGACGTGACGTAGTGGGTGTTGCAGAGAATCAGGGCCCGGTCCAGGCCGGAGAGCCGGGTCCCCGTGAGCGGGTCTACCTCCTCGATGCTCTCGACCTGGTCCCCGAACCAGGAGACGCGCAACGCCCTCGACGCCTCCCAGGCCGGGAACACCTCGATGGTATCCCCCCGCCAGCGGAAGGTCCCCCGGCGGAAGTCGTACTGCTCCCTGTCGTACTGCATCGCTGCCAGTGCCGCTGCGAGTGCCTCGGGGGCCAGCTCCTGCCCGATCCGGACCTCCCGGACCATGCGCCGGTACTCGTCCGGCGACCCCATCGCGAAAATGCACGAGACGCTGGCCACCACGATGGTGTCGCGGCGCTCGAGGATGGCCCGCGTCGCGGAATGGCGCAGCCGGTCGATCTCGTCGTTGATCGAGGTCTCCTTCGCGATGTAGGTATCCGTGACGGGCACATACGCTTCAGGCTGATAATAGTCATAGTAGCTGACGAAGTACTCGACCGCATTCTCCGGGAAGAGCTCCCGAAACTCCCGGAAGAGCTGCGCCGCCAGGGTCTTGTTGTGGGCCAGCACCAGGGTGGGCCGCTGGAGCCGCTCTATCACGTTGGCCACGGTGAAGGTCTTTCCCGAGCCGGTCACCCCCAGGAGCACCTGGTGTCGCCTGCCCGCGCCAACCCCCTCGACCAGCCGCTCGATGGCCGCGGGCTGGTCCCCCGCAGGACCGAAGTCGGATCGAATTCTGAATTCGCTCATGCGCCACAGAGGGAGGCTAGCCTTTCACCTGGTTCCGCCCGCTTCGCTTGGCCTCGTAGAGCTTCTCGTCCGCGATGCGCAGCAGATCGGACAGCGCGTTGGTCTCCGCACTCAAGGTGGCCACGCCGACGCTGACCGTGACCCGGATCTGCTGCCCCTCGAATTCGAAATGGTGCTCCTCGACCATCTTGCGGACGATCTCACCGAACCGGAGCCCGACGTCGAGGCCCGACTCCGGCAGGACGATGACGAACTCCTCACCTCCGTACCGGGCGAACAGCTCCTCCTTGCGGATGCGACGCCGCAGCAGGCTCGCCAGCTCCTTGAGCACGTAGTCGCCCGTGAGATGCCCGAACTGGTCGTTCACGTCCTTGAAGTGGTCGAGGTCGAACATGATCAGCGAAAGCTCACGCTCGTAGCGCTTGCACCTCGAGAACTCCTTGTCGAGCGAGTCCAGGAGGAAGCGCTTGTTCGCCACCTGCGTGAGGCCGTCCCGGATGGTCATGTTGTAGATTTCTTCGTGGTACAGGGCCTCGACGTTGGCACCGGTGAGGTACTTGAAGATGGTATCGCCGACCTTGATGAGGTCGCCGTTGGACAGGATGGCGGACCGGATCTGGATGTCGTTGAGATAGGTGCCGTTGGTGCTGTCGAGGTCGCGCACGGTGCGCCCCGACTCGGTGAGCTCGACGACGGCATGCCTTCGGGAGACGCTGTCGGAATCGAGGACGATGGAGTTCTGCGGGTCTCTGCCGATGCTGCAGATCTGGTCGAGCAGGTCGTACTTCCGCCCCAGGTGAATCCCGTAGATCTGGATGATGCAGTCGCTGCTGTCCAGGCTCCCCGAGATGCTGTGCATGGAGGTGACGCGTGTCGTATCACCGTTGTTGTTCTTCAATACCACCTCCGCTCGGAGCGGGCGCGACGTTCGAGGCTACTTTAGAGCAAGCCGGGCAGCGGGTCAAGAACTCGAAACCCGGAACACCGCCGGGGACTTGACGCAGAGGGGGCAAATGACTAGGCTCAGGCGACTTTTGGGAAGGGGGGGGCGGCCATGGGCATTCTGGGGATACGAAAAGAAGACAAGAGCCGGTGGGAACGCCGGGCGCCGCTGGCGCCGGACCAGGTGGAGGTGCTGCGGCAGGCAGGCATCGAGGTGCTCGTGGAGTCGAGTCCGCACCGGATCTACGGGGACGGCGAGTACGCTCAGGGCGGAGGGCACGTCGTCACCGGGCTCGAGCGGTCCGACGTGATCCTCGGGATCAAGGAGGTGCCGGTTGCCAGGCTCCTGCCGGGCAAGACCTACGTGTTCTTCTCCCACACCATCAAGGGGCAGGCGCACAACATGCCGATGCTCCGGAGGCTGATGGAGCTGGGCTGCACCCTCATCGACTACGAGCGCATCGTGGACGGGAAGGGGCGGCGGCTCGTCTTCTTCGGCTACCACGCCGGCGTGGCCGGCATGATCGACACGCTCTGGCTGCTGGGCCGACGGCTCCACGAGGAGGGAATCGAGACGCCGCTTGCCGGTATGAGACAGGCATTCGGCTACGAGGACTCGCAGGACGCTTGCCGGGCCATCTCGCTGGCCGGCGAGGCGATCACCCGCGAAGGGCTGCCTCTCTCTCTGGTTCCGCTCGTGGTCGGGTTTGCGGGGTACGGCAACGTGTCCCGGGGGGCCCAGTTCGTGCTCGGGCACCTGCCGGTCCGGGAGCTTTCGCCGGAAGAGCTGCCGGGGCTGTTCGCATCCGGCTCGGCTGCCGATTCCAGGACGGTCTACAAGGTGGTCTTCAAGGAGCAGCACCAGGCCGAGCGGATCGACGGGGGACCGTTCGCGCTCGACGACTACTACGGGAACCCGCAGGAGTACCGGGGAATCTTCGAGCGCTGGGTCCCGTGGCTCTCGGTGCTGGTCAACTGCATCTACTGGGACGAACGCTACCCGCGGCTGCTCACCCGTGCCTTCCTGAAGCAGCTCCATGTGCAGGGACGGCTGCGACTGCGGGCCGTGGGTGACATCACTTGCGACATCGACGGGTCGATCGAGATGACCACCGAGGCGACGAACCAGGAGAGACCGGCCCTGCGGTTCGACCCTGCGGCCGACACGGTCACCCGGGAGGTTTCGGGGCCGGGCGTCGGAATCCTCGCCGTCGACAACCTGCCGGCGGAGGTCCCGCGTGATGCCACGCGCCACCCCGGCGAGTCGCTGAAGCCGGACCTCGGGGCATTGGCAGCGCTGGATCCGTCGTTCCCCTTCGAGTCCGCACCGCTGCCCCCGGAAATCCGGAGGGCCGTGATCGTGTGGAACGGAAGGCTTACGCCGGAATACGAGTACCTGGAAGAGCATTTGCGACTTCGGCGCTAGGCGGGTGGCCATGCATCGGCTCCACCCATTCGACTCGTCGCTTCGCTCTCCGCCCAGGGTGGCCGGCTGCCCGGGCGACTCGGGAGTGCAGCCTGATGATGAAGCGGCCGGCTAGGAGGTTTGCCATGAAGAAGACGGTTCTCGTCCTGGGGGCCGGCCTCGTAGCGAGGCCGCTGGTTCGGTACCTGCTCGACAACGGGGCTCGCCTGGTCATCGCCACCCGCACAGTGGACAAGGCCCAGGCCCTGCTCGACGGACATCCCTCGGGTACCGCTGTGCGCCTCGACCTGGCCGACCCCGTCGACCTCGACGCACGCATCGCGGATTCGGATGTCGTCGTGAGCCTGGTGCCCTATACGTACCATGTCCAGATCGCGCGGCGGTGCCTTGCCCTGGGCAAGCACCTGGTGACGACATCGTACGTGAGCAACGAGATGCGCGAGCTTTCCGCCGAGGCGGAGAGCAAGGGGCTGCTGTTCCTGAACGAGATCGGGCTCGACCCGGGAATCGACCACATGTCGGCCATGCGGGTGATCCACCACGTGGAGAACGCAGGAGGCAGGATCCTCTCGTTCCGTTCCTACTGCGGCGGCCTTCCCGCTCCGGAGGCCAACGACAACCCGTGGGGATACAAGTTCTCCTGGAGCCCTCGCGGCGTGCTCCTGGCCGGACGGAACGCTTCCCGCTGGATCGAGGACGGAGCGCTCCGGGAGGCGCCGTCCGAAGAACTGTTCGCGAACAACTGGCCGGTCGATGCCGCGGGGGTCGGGATGCTCGAGGGGTATCCCAACCGGGACTCGACGCAGTACGTCGGCCTCTACGGGCTGAGGCACGTGCGGACCATGTTCCGCGGCACGCTCCGCTACCCCGGCTGGTGCCGCATGATGAAGGGGCTGGTGGACATCGGATGGCTGCAACTCTCGCCGCCGCCGGCCGGTTCGACGACATTGGGAGCGGTCACCGCTGTCCTGTGCGGGCTTGCGCCTTCGGCCCCTCCCGACGAAATCCGGAAGGCCGCGGCAGCCAGGGCCTCGCTCGCCCCGGACGGTGATGCGATCCGCCGCATGGAATGGGCCGGCCTCTTCTCCTCCGCGCCGGCTGCCCAGGCAGCGACGATCCTCGACGTTCTCGGTGCGGTGCTCGAGCCCAGGCTCGCCTACCGGCCCGGCGAGCGCGACATGATCGTGCTGCTCCACGAGTTCCAGGCCGAGCTGGCCGACGGACGCAGGCAGCGCATCACGTCCACACTGGTGGATTTCGGTGTCCCCGGCGGCGACAGTGCCATGTCCCGCACGGTGTCGCTCCCCGCGGCCATCGCGGTCAAGGCGATGCTCGACCGCAAGGTGACGGCGACGGGCGTCCGCATCCCCGTCGATCCCGCAGTCTACGTTCCGGTGCTGGACGGCCTGGAGAAGACCGGAATCATCTGTCGGGAGGTGTTTCACTGATGGACGTGGCTGTGGCGAGTCGATGCGGAACCCCGTGCACCGGCAGATGGTCAGCGGTCATCCGTCCGTCGTCCCGAGGACACGCGATGCTGGCTGCCCTTCTCCTGCTGACGGCCTGCCGGGAGCGTGACGCTGAGCCGACCGGCCCGGGGGCCGACGCCGCGCCGGCAGCGCTTGCATCGTTCCAGATCCGGGACGGCGACTCGACCCTGGTCTTCCAGTATGCTCAGCCGGCCTCGGGCGAGCTTCGGGTTGCACGCAGGCTCGCTGACATCCCGGAACCGGCCCGCGGCAACGTGTTCGTGCTGTCGACAGCGTTCCGCAAGGGAGACATCCCGGCCAACCTGGTCATCGTGGCCAACCTGTCCACACCCGATGCGGACGGAACCTACCCCTTCCGGCTGGTGAGCCGGTACGACCGGGTCCGACCGCTGAAGGGCCCTGCCGGCTCGGCGGCCTCGGACGGCACGGTTTCGCCCGCTCAGGACACGGTCCTCCTCTTCTCGACCTCCTGGTGCCCGCACTGCCGTACCGCCCGGCAGTGGCTGCAGGCCAGCGGTGTCCCGTTCGAGGAGAAGAACGTGGAGAGCGACTCCGCAGCGCAGCGCCTGCTGGCCGATCTGGGCCGCAAGCAGGGTCTGCCCGACCACATGCTCAACAGCGTCCCGATCCTTTATGTGAAGGGGAAACTCGTCCTCGGTTTCAACCAGGTCGAAGTTGCCCGATTGCTCGGGAAGTAGCCCCTGGCCATCCCCGGACCCCGGCCCCGGTCCTACAGCTACACGCCGTAATCCCGGTACACGTAGTCCAGGTCGCGGCGGATCCGGTCGGGATCGAGCCCGAACCGGGCGAGGTCGTAGTCGTGGGGGCTCTTGCGCTTCTTCTGGACCTCGTCCTGGCGGGCCAGCTCGGCAGCGAACCCGGGGACCGGGTCGATCTCCAGGAAGGGCAGCAGCGTGGACATGGTGCCCGAGAGATCCTGCATGATCTGCGGGTAGGTCACGATGCGCAGGTTCTTCTCCGGAATGCGGTCCGCCTTCCATGCCTCGTGGAACGCCTGGTACATCCTGCACGAGGCCTGGTAGAGGTTCTCGAGCCAGCGGGCGCGGCGCTCCTGCGACGTGGCGTTGAATACGTCGTAGGAGCGAGACAGCACGCCGGTCAGGAGAGAGGCGCCGGACGGAATGGCCTCGAGCGGATCCCGCACCATATAGATGATCCTGCAGTCGGGGTAGCGGCGCACGAGGTCTGCTGTGCGAAGGGAGAAGAGGCTCGACTTGGCAGCGATGCGCGGCCGGCCCTTGTAGACGGCGTTGCGCTTCCAGCAGCCCTCCAGGAAGCGGAACATCGCATCCTGCTTCGGCAGTGCATCGTCCCCCTGCTCGTAGAAGTACCGGCGGCAGAGGTCGCTCCCCCAGACGTCTTCCCAGGCCAGGAAGTAGGACCAGAGGAACCCCCCTTCCACCTGGTGCAGGAAGACCATGGCATCATCCGTCTCCACGTCGCGCAGCCCGGCCTCGTGGGCATCCGAGCTGTGATAGCGGCCGGGGGAGAGCGGAGTCAGGCGGTCCACCACCCGGTGCAGCATCCGCCGGGCTGTGATGGCAGGGAAGATCATCTCCCACAGCTCGAACGCACACACCCCTCCGGTCCTCAACAGGAACCGGTGCATGAACGTGGTGCCGCTGCGCGGATTCCCGAGGATGAAGACGGGCCGGTCGATCCGCGTGCGGCGGATGGCCGGAAAGAAAAGCTGGTCGAGCCCCCGGGTCTTCCACGAGAAGAGGGAGTGCAGCATCTTGAGGCAGAACGTGACGAGCGGCCGGAGCCGGAAACCAAAAGTCCGCAGGATGGTTGCGTACAGGCGCAGGTACTTGAGCATGCGTGCTCAGCCCTCCTGCCAGGTCCCGGCAATCGAGATCAGCGAGAACCCCGCGGCGGCCCCGGTCAGAACCATCCGGGCCCCTGCTCTCGGCGTGCAGGTCTGAAGCAGGTGGTGCATCGCCATGGCCACGGTCGTGGAGGCCGTGTTGGCGTACAGGTGGTGGATACGCACGGCCCGCTCGGGGTCCACGCCCATGTCCGCCAGTACCTTCTGGACCATGTGATCGCTGGGCTGGTGGGCCAGGTAGTGGTCCACGTCGGTCACATTCCAGCCAAGGGTACCGAGGAAGCGTGCGAGCTCGGGCGGAACGTAGGAGTTCAGCTTGAACAGCTCGTGCGAGAACGACCTGAACGAGCCGTCGATGGGGGCCTGGCACAGGACCCAGTGCGCCGGCCGGGAGAAGTTGGCAGCGGCAAGGAGGCGCATGCAGCCGCCGGCAAACGGCTCGCGACGCACCAGCCAGGCTGCTGCCGCGTTGCCGATGGTCAGCCCGGCAACGCGGTGCACCAGCTCCTCCGGTGACTGGATGTCATACGAGAGGAACTTCCGCGTCAGCTCGGCCGACACGACCAGTGCGGTGCGATATTCGGGGTGAATGGCGAAGTGTCCGCACGCGATGTGCACCGCCTCGAGCAACCCGACGCATGCGCTGGTCACGTCGAAAGCGTGCACGGTCTCAATCCCCACCCTCGCAGCGACCTCCATCGCGGTCGCCGGCTCGAAGTACTCCCGGGCAATGCCCCCGTAGATCAACAGGTCCACATCCCTGGCGGCCACGCCGTTCATCTCCAGGCAGGCAGCGGCAGCCTCCGCACCAAACCGGCCCGGGCTCTTCTCCTGGTCGGCTTCGATGTAGCGGTACTGTGAGTTGCAACGGGAAAACACCGTCCGGACGCCGGCCTCGATCACGGGCCACATGGCCTCGTCGCCGCGGTAGTTCGAGCGAATGCGCCGGACCACTTCCTCGTTGTCCGCCCGCTGCTCGGGCAGGGAGACCGACGGCCGCGACAGGTACACCTCGGGGAACGACATGGGAGACCACCTCCGGCAGCGACTCTATGCGGTGGCAGCGGCAGTGTCAACTGCGGGAGGGTTCCCATATCCACCATCAACGGCGTCCAGAGGGCGATGAGCCTGCCTGTGTGGGGAATCCCTGACCACCAGATTGGTGCCAGATGCAAGGCGCGACCGAGCCAGCCGAATGAGGCGTGGCCTAAGCCACGTCGCAGTGAGGCGGCGACGGAGCAACGCCGCAGGTGGCCCGAGATGGTGGATCAGGGGGTTGCGTTGTGTCTGTGCAAGGCAGTATATTCGGCTGGCCGGACAAGGAGGCCGGCAGGGATGCGCAACGGCCCGACGCACACGCACCTCGACCTGCTCGAAGCCGAGTCGATCCACATCATCCGGGAAGTGGTGTCCGAAATGGAGCACCCGGTGATGCTCTACTCGGTGGGCAAGGACTCGTCGGTCATGGTCCACCTGGCCCGCAAGGCATTCCACCCGGGCGGGCTGCCTTTCCCCCTGCTGCACGTCGACACGGGGATGAAGTTCCCGGAGATGTACGAGTTCCGGGATGCCTTCTGCCGGGAGATCGGCGCCCGGCTCATCGTGTACCGCAACGAGCCGGCCATTGCGAGCGGCGCCAATCCCTGGGATGACGGCACGATCCGCTGCTGCGCCCAGCTCAAGACACGGGCGCTCCTGGAGGCACTCGCACAGGGAGGGTATGACGCTGCCATGGGCGGCGCCCGCCGCGAGGAGGAACGCTCCCGGGCCAAGGAGCGGGTCTACTCGTTTCGCGACCTCCACGGGCAATGGGACCCTCGCAACCAGCGCCCAGAGCTCTGGAGCCTGTACAACGGCCGGCACAGCCCGGGGGAGTCGATTCGCGTCTTCCCGCTCTCCAACTGGACCGAGTTCGACGTCTGGCTCTACATCCACCGTGAGCGCATCCCGGTCGTTCCCATGTACTTCGCCCGGAAGAGACGGATGGTCAAGAGCCACGGACGTCTGATCCCGGTCGGGCCGGGAACCCGGCTGGCCGACGGGCAGGAGCCTGTCGAGATCCTGTGCCGATTCCGCACGCTCGGCTGCCATCCCTGCACCGGTGCGGTCCCGTCGTCGGCCCGCACCGTCCCGCAGATCCTGAGGGAGCTGGCATCGGTGCGCTACTCGGAGCGCATTACCCGGCTCATCGATCATGACCAGGACAGCTCCATGGAGCAGAAGAAGCGGGAGGGATACTTCTGACATGCCGCGCCCGCTCGACCCCTTCCTGAGGACCGACCTGCTCCGGTTCACGACGGCCGGCAGCGTGGATGACGGCAAGTCCACGCTCATCGGCCGCCTCCTGCTCGACTGCCGGGCCGTGTACGAGGACCACCTGGCCGCACTGGCCGCGGATTCCCGCCGCCTCAACCGGGAGACCACCGACCTGGCGCTGCTCACCGACGGGCTCAAGGCCGAGCGGGAGCAGGGCATCACCATCGACGTGGCCTACCGGCACTTCGCCACCCCGCGGCGGCGCTTCATCATCGCGGACACTCCCGGCCACGAGCAGTACACGCGCAACATGGCCACCGGAGCCTCGACGGCCAGCCTTGCCGTGATCCTGGTGGATGCGCGGCAGGGGCTGCTCACCCAGTCGAGGCGGCACGCGTTCATCTCCGTGCTGCTGGGGATCCGGCACCTGGTGCTCGCGGTCAACAAGATGGACCTGGTCGACTGGTCCCGGGAGGTGTTCGACCGGCTGCGCTCCGAGTTCATGACCTTCGCGAACCGGCTCGGCATCGAGGACGTGGTGTGCATTCCGATGAGCGCGCTGCTGGGAGACAACGTGGTGACGCTGAGCCCGCACATGTCGTGGTACGAGGGCAAGCCGCTCGTCACCCACCTGGAAACCGTTGCTGCGGGCGCTGTCGATGCCTCGCTTCCTTTGCGATTCCCGGTGCAGTCGGTGCTGCGGCCGGGAAACGACTTCCGCGGGCTGGCGGGGCAGATCGCATCCGGGCGCCTGTGCGTGGGCCTCAAGGTGCTCGTGCAGCCCGCGGGTCTGCCCGCAACCGTCCGCTCGATCCGCCTCGGCGAGTCCTTGCTGGAGGATGCCCAGGCCCCCCGGTCGGTCGCGGTCGAGCTGGAGGAGGACCTCGACGTCGGTCGCGGTGCACTTCTTTCCGATCCGGAGCATCCTGCCCCGGTGTGCGATCGCGTCCCCGCCATCCTGCTCTGGATGAGCGCTTCCCCCATGGAGGCCAGGACCTGGCTGGCCCGGCTGGCCACGAGGCTGGTCCGATGCACCGTCGAGGCACTCGACTGCCGCGTGAACCCCGATACGCTGGAAACCGAGGGGCCGGGAACGCCCACCCTCAACTGGATCGGCCGGGTCACCGTTCGCTTCCACGAGCCCGTGCCCTGCGACGTCTACCGTGAGAACCGCACGACCGGCAGCTTCGTCCTCGTCGACCCGCTGGGAAACGATACCGTGGCAGCCTGCATGATCCTTCCTGCCGACGGGCACGTCCAGGGACTGTCCCCGCTGCGAGAGGTCAGGACTCCTGCGAGGCTCATTACGCCGGAGGCCAGCCTGGTATCCGCTCAGGAGCGGTTCGAGCTGCTCCGGCAGCGGCCTGTGACGCTCTGGCTCACCGGACTGTCGGGCTCGGGCAAATCCACGATCGCCAAGGCGCTCGAGCGGCGGCTGGTCGACGCCGGGCACGCGTGCTGCGTGCTGGACGGGGACAATGTCCGCAGGGGGCTCAACCGGGACCTGGGCTTTGCGCCGGGAGACCGCACGGAGAACATCCGGAGGGTTGCCGAGGTTGCCGCACTCATGAACGAGGCGGGCCTCATCGTGATCACCGCGTTCATCTCGCCCTACGCCGAAGACCGAGCGCGGGCCGCCCAGGCGGTCGGAGCAGACCGATTCGCTGAAGTCTACGTCGATGCGCCCCTCCCCCTGTGCGAAGCCCGCGACCCCAAGGGGCTCTACCGCAAGGCGCGGGAGGGGACGCTGCCCGAGTTCACCGGGGTCTCGGCACCGTATGAGTCGCCGACCTCGCCTGCGCTGCGGCTCGACACTTCCTCGCTCTCGGTCGGGGAGTGCGTGGACCGGGTCATGGCCTTTCTCGAGGCCGGCGGTCACCTGTCCGTGCCCGCGGTGGGGAATCGTTGAAACCGGGGGCCCTGCTCTCGCACACTCGAGCAATTCCATGTTGACTCGCCGGTGACACGCTGACTCCGGGGTGCAGACCGAGACGCTGGCCATGACCGACCAGGGGGCAGCCGACTCGGGACGGTACCTGGAACA
>VGRX01000056.1 GCA_016875215.1 Deltaproteobacteria bacterium | reverse complement strand
CGGGGCTCGAAGTCCTTGGGGTCGTAGCCCAGGTGGGACACGAGGAGCCGGTCCCCGGGCACGCCCATCTCCTCCCACGATGCGCGCACGTACTCGCAGTTGGTGATGACGCCGGCCAGGCGCGGGTGTGCGGCGAAACGGCGCATGACCCGGTACGAGACCGGGTAGTGCTCCGAGAGCACCCGGTGGTTCTCCAGCACTGTCGGACGTCCCGCCAGCAGGCAGAGCGCGGTCGGAAGGACGTTGCGGGTGTACATCACGTCGTACCCTCCGAGCGCCGCAAGCAGCGGAGCGGACAGGCCGTGGGTCAGCTTCTCCACGCGCAGGTCGCTTGCCGGCCAGCCCGGGATGAACCGGATGTTGAGCCGATCCCCGATTCCGTAGTGGGCCCGGATCCGCCGGATTCGCTCCTCCGTCCTCAGATGAAGCACCTTCACGTGTGTGGGAATGAAGAGATCCACCTGTGCGCCTGCCCGCGCCAGTGCCTCCGCGTTCTTCGTGATCTGTTGGGTATCCGTCCCCCAGCCGGGGAAGCGTTCATCGGAAATGTAGGCTACACGGAGAGTCATCGTCGGCTCCGCTGCGATTGCCTTCGCACGAGTCCGAGACCGTACTTGAAGTCCCTGCCGAAGTCAAACCGCTCCGTGGGGGGGTTGCCATGGCTCGATGGCATCCATATCTTTGTCCGGGCTTTGACAGCGGATGAACGGAGGCAGGCATGTCCGAGACGACGACCGGCACCAGACGCGCGTGGAAAGGCAGTTTGCTCCTGGCTGTGGTTATTCCTGTGGTTGCCGTGGCGACCGGCGTGCTTCCGGCGTTTGTGGGCGAGGTTGTGGCGTACCCCACCTACGTCAGCGGCTGCAACACGTGCCACGGCAGTTTCCCCGCCTTTCCGTACAACTCGCCCAAGGGGGGGGCAGCGTGGCCGGATTCGCTCCACAACGTCCATCGCGATCAGGCCTACATGGGGACGGCGTGCGGCTACTGCCACGGCAGCGGGCCGGTCTCCACGTTCAAGGCGGGCGGCAGTGCCGGTGTGAAAGGGTATGGCTGCGCCGGATGCCATGGCCAGATCGTGAACGGGGCTGCCAGGGGCTATGGGCTCCGGCTGCACCATTTCAAGGCAGGCAAGACCCTCTGCTACGATTGCCACCTGGCCGATCCGTCCCCCGCCGTGGAGAGTTCTCTTCCCTACTACTATGGGACTGCGGGGACCAAGGCGAACTACCCGTGTAACGACGACGCCGGCACCTCGGAGGACTGGAGCGGGGATGGCAAGGGGCTCGACAACGACGGCGACTGGCTGCTCGACATGCTCGACCCGGACTGCGGCGGGTGCCCGGACGGGGACAAGGACGGCTACGAGAACTCCTCGTGCAACTCGGATCCGCAGAAAGGCGGAGGGGATTGCGTCGATTCGGATCCCACCATCCACCCCGGTGCCGTCGAGACCTGCGACGGGTTCGACCAGGACTGCGACGGCGTGCCCGACGACGGAGCGGCCGCGGGCTGCGACGACAAGGTCGCGTGCACTGCGGACGCGTGCCAGGGGGGCAAGTGCACGCACACGGCGCAGGATACGGCGTGCAACGACTCGGTAGCCTGTACCGTGGACAAGTGCACCCCCGTCGGATGCAAGCACGTTCCGGGTGACGGGCTGTGTGACGACGGGACCGACTGCACGCTCGATCTGTGCGGCGAGGGCGGTTGCGTCTCCATCCCCCAGGACCTCGAGTGCGGCGATTCGAACCCGTGCACGGATGATGTCTGCGCTGCCGGAGACGGCTGCCTCAACCCTGCGGTCACGGACGGGACCGGGTGCGACGACGGTGACGCGTGTACCGGCGCCGATCAGTGCATCCTCGGCGTCTGCGCCGGTGACGTCCCCGCGTGTGGGGACTGCCTGGACGACTCCGACTGTCTCCCGTTCGAGGACGGCGACGCGTGCAACGGCGTTCCCACGTGCCAGGCATTTGACGGGGCATTCGCCTGCAAGACCGATCCCGCATCGGTGGTCGTGTGCCCGAAGGACGGGCTGCCTCAGTGCCAGGCATCCGCCTGCAATCCGGACACGGGCGAGTGCGGGCCGGTACCGCTGGAGGACGGCACTTCGTGCACGCTTCAGTCCGCCTGCGTCGAGGCGGCAGCCTGCGTGGCCGGCCAATGCGAGGCGTTGGTGCTCCTCGACTGCAACGACGGCAACCCGTGCACCGACGACACCTGTGATCCAACGTCGGGCTGCGACCACGAGGAGAACACCGCACCGTGTGACGATTCCGACCCGTGCACCGATTCGGACTCGTGCTCTGCGGGCGCCTGCGTGGGCCAGCCGCTGCCCGGGGTCTGCGTCGATGATTCGGATTGCGCCGACGCGGAGCAGTGCGTGGACCAGGCGTGCGTGGCGGTGCAGCCCAAGCCCGACCCGGACGTCGTGTCTCCGCCCGTCGAAGCAGACGAAGATGCCGGGAATGCAACGGCCGAGCCCGAGCCCGATGCTGCTGCACAGGACTCGCTCTTGTCGGAGGCCCTCGGCCCGGACGTTCCGGGCGTGGCCCCCGACGGCAGGATGGACGTTGCTGTGGGTGGGGAGACCTCATCGGCGAACGATGCTGCGTCGGCCTCGCCGGAGAGCACCGGGAAACAACGCTCCGGCGGGTGCACGTCGGCCCGGGCCGAGTCTTCCCGCCCTGACGGCTCCATGGCCTTACTGCTGTTCCTCGCAGCGTGGCTGGCTACTCGCCTCGCTCTGCGGGGAGCACGGGCTCCTCGGGGAGCTTGACGATCAGCTTGTCCCCCTTGACGGTGGAAGGAAAGCGCCGGAGCGGCTCGGTGGCCGGCCCAGCAGCCAGCGTTGCCAGGAATCCTCTCCGGTCCAGCAGTCTCGATGTCATGGAATCCTCTCCGCTTGCCCGCCCAAGGTTAGACGTTGTACCATGGGTTGGCAAGTGCGTACGAACTCTCGAGGTGAGACCATGAAGATGTTGCTCGCAGCGGCGCTTCTGCTTCTCGTTCCGCCCCCGGCCCTGGCGGACCAGGATTCCGACGAGCTGGAGCTGTCCGACAATCTGAGGATCGAGGAGGCGGAGGCCCGCGCTGCCCCAGTGACGGACAACCTTCCCACGATGGTCCGTGGGCTGACCCTGCCGGTGGCCCGCATGGGAAGGTCCAACACGCTCCGACTGACCATCGATCATCGGGCCATGCAGAAGTTCTGGGAGGACGCCTTCGACGACTACCTCGGCCTGGATGCAGGGGCGCTCAAGATCGGTATCGGCATCCAGTACACGATCCTGGACTGGCTGGACGTGCAGGTCCTGCGGCAGAACGGGACGATGGAGATTTACGATACCTACGAAGGGCGTGTGCGCTGCCGTCTGCTCGACGAGACGTCGCAGCTCGTGACCGTGATCCTGGGGGCCGGGGGAAGCTGGTTCCATGACCCGAACAACGACGATTCCGGCGCGTTCAATGGTCAGCTCCAGGTCGGCAGGAAACTGTTGCTCGGTTTCGAGCTCACTGCGGCGCTGGTGGGCACGACTTCCTCCACCGGGTTCGACAAGGGCAGCCTCGACGAGGACTGGTCCATGGCAGCGGGCGGCGAGCTCGCGTGGAATCCCGACTTCTTCCGCCCCCTGAGGGTGTCGGTGGAGGCACTGTTCCCGGTTGCGGGGTTCAGCTCCGGGAATCCCGGCGTCGCTGCCGGCTTGAGCTACCTCACGCACCGGCACGCGTTCTCGGTGCTGGTCACCAACAACCAGCTCATGACGCTCAACGGGCTCGCTGCCGGTTCGAACCGGGGGCTGGACGACCTCTCCCTCGGGTTCTCGATCCTCAGGCAGTGGGATTTCTGAGTGTGCGCGGGGCGTTCCTGCTGCTTGCCGTGCTCTCGCGCTGGGTCCGTCCGCGGGGCCGGACAGCGACGATGCTGAAGATCCACAAGACGTGTGCGTACGCCGCGCTGCTCTGCGCACTCGCTCACGGCGCCCTCAACCTGTTGTCCTGAGGATCGGGATCCGTCCCGTCACGGCCCGTGGAGGAACAGCCGGAGCGAATTCACCCCGGACGATCCGGGCTCACCTGGTTGTCTGGACGCGGCCCGGTATCGGCTTCTCGCAGCACCAGCGTTCCGGTACGAGGTTCCGCGTGAACGACCTGCAGGCTCAGGACCTGTCCCTCGGCGACCTCGCGGCGCGGGTTGAAGCGAGCCTGCACGTCATACTCGGTCAGCAGGACCAGGGGGGTGCGTCGGTCGGTGCTGAGCACGACGGCGCGGACCGAAAGCCCCGGGTGCTGCTGGAGGTACGCCAGGGCCCAGTAGTCCTCGGCATCGTCGCAGATCCTCTTGACGATGAGCGACGTCTGGTCCGCGACGGACATGAGCGACAGGAGCTCGCCGTCGGAATACCTGGACACGCCGGTGGTCAGCAGCGAGTGGAGCTGGCGCTGTATCAGCAGGTCGGAGTAGCGCCGCAGCGGGCTGGTCACCTGGCAATACGCCTTCACGCCCAGACCGAAGTGCCGGTCGGGCTGTAGGGAGATGCCGGCCCTCTTCAGCTTGCGCACCGCCTCGAAGATGTAGACCGGGTCCCTGCCGCGCTCCTCGGTCCATTCGAGATCCTCGTCCGGCGCCGGTTGCACGCGGAAGATGGCGGGGATCCTCCTCTCGGCCAGCAGGTTGCCGACCGCGGCGCCGGCTGCGACCATGAACTCAGCGACGAGACGGCGGCTGCGCATCGTGGTATCGACCCGCTTGATCCGGATCTCCTCTCCGATGAGGCGGTAGCGGGTCTCCGCCGGGTAGAACTGTACCGCGCCCATCCGGTTGCGGGCCCCCATGAGAAGACCGGCTGCTTCCCAGAGGATCCGCAGCCTCTCCCCCCATTCCCCTTCGGGAGCCTCCAGCAGCGCTTCAGCCTCGTGATAGGTCATCCTGCGCTCGAGCACCAGCGTCCCGGGTCGGACCGACGCGTCAAAGAGGCGGAGCTGCGAGTCCAGGTGCAGCACATGGTCGAGCACGGGAGTGGGGCGCCCCGGAACCAGGCTTGCTGCGTCGTGCGACAGCCGTTCGGGCAGCATGGGCAGACGCTCGACCGGGTGGTAGACGGTCGTCCCCCTGGAGCGCGCCTCGAGGTCCACCGGTCCGTCAGCGGGGACAACCGAGGCAACGTCGCAGACGAGCACGTGGACGTCCCATCCCTTGTCGGTCCTCACCAGGGCGAGAGCGTCATCCACCTCCTGTGTGTCCGGGTCGTCGATGGCCACCGCAGCCACGTCGACGAGCGGCCGAGTCCCGCAGAGCGCAGGTACCTTGGAGGCCAGCTCCTCCGCCTGGCTCAGTGCCTCCCCCGAGAAGCGCACGGGGATGTCGTGGCGCAGCATGTTCAGGTCCTGGTGGGGGGACCAGAAACCCAGGCGGACCATCAGATCGAACGCCACGACCGGGTAGGGGCGGGTATCCGAGGGGTAGAGTGCCGACAGAACCGGGGAGGCAGCAGCATTCGGCTGACCGTCGACTGCGCATTGGCGGACCGCGGCCAGAACCGCCTGCCCCTCGGGCGAGAGCGCACCCGAGAGCCCCGCCTGTGACGTTGCCTCCGGACAAAGACAGACCTCGGCCCGGGGAGGGGATGCTCCCTGAAGCAGGCCCCTGAGCTCCTGCACTCGGGCATCGAGCGCTTCCTGCCGCTCACGCGTTCTGCGGGCCTGGAGCTCCCGCTCCTCACGAGCCTTGCGGGACACGGGCTCGAACTCGCTCCCCTTTCGTTTGAACAGCGAATCCGGATCGTGCAGCGCCAGCAACAGGGCATCCCGGTAGACGTCGGCCGTGCCTCCGCCGCAAAGCTCCAGGAGCGTGTCGAGGGGCACGCTCCCGCCCCCTTCGTCCAGCAGCAGCTCCCACGCGGTGGACAGGTCCAGGTCACGGCACTCCTCACGAACCCGGGCAAGATACGAATGTGCGCCGGCCGATGTCGAAAACACCCGCGTCAGCACCTGCACCGCGGACGTGGGAATCCGCTCGCGGCGACCGTCCTCGAGCAGCACGAGCAGCCCCTTCTTGTTGTCTTCGACGACGAATCCCGAACCGGCGACGCCGGCGCTCCGGAAGAACACTCCTCGCCCCAGGGACTCTGACAAAGGTCACCTCGAGTAGCCGTAGTGCGCGAGCTCGCGCACCCGGTCCGCAAGCCGCGTGAAGCGCTGCCGCGTCTGGTCGTTGCGAATGGCCAGCGCGACCGCCCGCCGGGTGCCCACCACCACCACGAGCTTCTTCCCGCGGGTCATTGCGGTGTACAGCAGGTTGCGGCGCAGCATGACATAGTGCTGCGTGTGGATGGGCATGACGACGACGGGGTATTCCGAACCCTGTGACTTGTGCACCGTGACGGCATAGGCGAGGACGAGCTCCTCGAGGTCGGAGTCGTCGTAGACCACGCGGCGGCCGTCCGACATGATGACAAACAGCTTGTCCATGGCGACCGAATCGACGAAACCGACGTCGCCGTTGAAGACTTCCTTGTCGTAGTTGTTCTTGATCTGCATGACCCGGTCACCGCGGCGGAATGCCCGGTCTCCCTTGCGCATCTCCTGGCCGGTGGGGTTGAGCTCCTTCTGGAGCCGCTCGTTGAGGTTCTGTGCGCCGAGGCTTCCCTTGTGCATCGGTGCGAGGACCTGCACGTCACGAATCGGATCGAACCGGAAGCGGGAAGGGATCCGGTCGCGCACCAGCTCGACAATGGAGTCGGAACAAGCCTCGGGGTCACCCCTCTCCATGAAGAAGAAGTCGGGATTGCCTCCGGGAGCGCTGTTGGTGGACAACTGCTCCCCTCGAAGGACCCTGTGCGAGTTGACGACGATGAGGCTGCGCTCGGCCTGGCGGTGGATCTGCGTGAAGCGGATGCAGGGCACGGTTCCGGAATCGATAAGATCGCGGAGCACGGCCCCCGGGCCCACGGATTCGAGCTGGTCCTTGTCACCGACGAGGATCAGGCGGGTGTCTGCGGGTAGCGCTGCCAGGAGGGCAGCCATCAGCTCGATGTCGATCATGGACACTTCGTCCACGATGACAGCGGTGGCATCGATGGGACGATCGGCATCCCGCTGGAAACGACCTTCCCCGGGGTTGTACTCGAGGAGGCGGTGTATGGTGCGGGCCTCCACGCCGGTCGTTTCGGTCATTCTCTTGGCCGCACGTCCCGTCGGGGCGCAGAGGGCCACCTCTTCGTTCAGGTAGCGCAGCGCGGAGATGAGCGCCTTGATGACGGTGGTCTTGCCCGTGCCAGGGCCGCCCGTGATGATCGTGCAGCGGTTGCAGAGAGCGGTCCAGACCGCCTGGACCTGCTCCTCGGTGAGGTCGAGGCGGATGAAGGAGATGCCCTGTTCGAGCGCCCTCCTCAGGCGGGCCTGGGGCCGGTCGTCGCTGCTCCGGAGAAGGCGAGCGATGTGGCGGGCGCTGTCGAACTCGCAGCGGAGGAGCCGCGGGGTGTACAGGTCATCACCGCCGTAGCGGGTCTCGATGACGATGAGGCGCTCCTGCTGCATGCGGCCGAGCACGGCCTCCACTTCGAGGATGTCGACCCCGAGGAACTCCGCTGCCTGCTCTACGAGAACCTCTCGGGGGACAAAGCAGTGCCCTTCGCCTCCCTGCTGGTCCAGGTAGTAGAGGATGCCTCCCTCGATCCGGATGGGGGCGTTCTGAGCGATGCCGAGAGTGCGGGCCAGCCGGTCCGCGGTGAGGAACCCGACGCCACGTACCTCTCGGGCGAGACGGTAGGGGTTCTCGCTGGCAATCCGCACAGCGTTCTCGCCGTACTGGGCCACGAGGCGGCCCGAGAGCGCGTTGCCCAGCCCCATGCCGTACAGGCCGACGAGCATACGCCGCGAGGTCACCTTCTGGTGCCAGGCGCGGGCGATGGCCTCCCCCTTCTTGCTCCCGATTCCCGGGACCTCGGTGAGACGCTCCGGGTAGACGTCGAGCACGGTGAGCAGGTCGTCGCCGAAGAACTCGACGAGCCGCTGTGCGGTCGCCGGTCCGACGCCGGGAATGGCCCCCGATCCGAGCCAGCGCCGCGTGCCGTCCGCAGAGTTCGGCAGCATGGGCTCGATGTGGTCGAGCCGGATCTGGTTGCCGAACTTCGGATCCACGACCCGGCGGCCTGCGATGCGAACCAGGTCGCCCTCCGACACTGCGGGCATGACCCCCACGACCACCTCGACCTTCTCGCTTCCCTCGGGAACGTAGTGGGCCACCGTGTACCCGTTGGTCGGGTTGACGAAGACGATCCTCGTGATCTGGCCGGTTCCGGCGACGTCACTCATGTGCGGAGCTTGACACAGGCAGTCGGGGATGCGCAAGCAGAAAGCCGGCCTCGCGTGTGCGCGGTTGGCTCTGGAGCGCTCCTGTGGTACTCTTCGTGCCGGAGGTGGGGATGGCGACGATACCGCGCATGGCCTATGCCGACTCGACGGGTCAGGTCTTTGACCACCCGCGGCTGACAATGGCCGTTTTCGACGGGTACCGCATCCGGGAACCGCTGGCCGACGAGCTGGTTCCTCTGCCCCCCGGAGGGGACGTGTTCCTGCTGCCCGGACGGCTGCCCCTCGGCTTCGACCGCAAGGGGCACCTGGTCGAGTTCGCCGGGGACGACGATCGGCTGACCGCGGTATCGGTCTTCCTCCCGCCCGCGTGGCTCCGCCTGTCCCACCCTGCGGTCCGCAAGCTGCCGGAGGCGCCGGTCCTCCCGCTCTTCGCGTATGCGCCGGTCGGCTGGGCGGACGGCGTGTTCTGGACGACTGCGCTGCGCATCGACCCCGAGCGGCGACAGGACCCGGCCCTGTTCGACACGAATGCCATCGGTCAGGGGGTCGCCAGGGACCTCCACCGATTCCCGGGCAACCGCCTCATGATGCAGCTCAGGCGCTGTGCGCTGGACTACGGCTGCCGCGCGGCACAGAACTTCTTCCTCAAGCGCTGGGAGTGCCCGCTCCCTACGGCGACGAGCTGCAACGCCCGGTGCGTCGGCTGCATCTCGCACCAGGACGGCGCGATACCGGTGACCCAGGAGCGCATCGATTTCCATCCCAGCGCGTCGGAGATTGCCGAGGTCGCCTGCCTCCACTTCGGTCGGGTGGAGCACCCCATCGCCAGCTTCGGCCAGGGGTGCGAGGGAGAGCCGCTCACACGGGGCAAAACCCTGGTCGAAGCGGTCCGTCTCATCCGGCAGCGCAACCCGCACCACACCGTCAACCTCAATACCAACGCGTCGCGGCCCGATGTCGTGGAGGAGCTGCTCGAGGTCGGCCTGTCCAGCATTCGCGTCAGCCTCTCCAGCCCGGACGAGCAGCACTACAACCAGTACCACCGGCCGCAGGGCTACACGCTCGAGGACGTGAAGGATTCCGTCCGCAGGGCACGCCGCAGGGGACGGTTCGTGTCGCTCAACCTGCTCGTGTTCCCCGGGCTCACCGACCGGGAAACCGAGGTCCGGCGCCTCGAGGAGCTGATCGCTGAGCTCGACGTCCAGATGATCCAGTGGCGCAACATGAACATCGATCCCGAGTACTACCTTGACACCCTCGACGCC
Source organism: Deltaproteobacteria bacterium (assembly GCA_016875215.1). Taxonomy (GTDB): domain Bacteria; phylum Myxococcota_A; class UBA9042; order CAIXZC01; family CAIXZC01; genus CAITUV01. The sequence goes on along the minus strand of VGRX01000056.1, from coordinate 9,587 downwards.
AGTGAAGGCGGGATCGGGCTTGCCGCTACGGTCAAGCAGGTCCGTGAGCGATTTCCGCAACTTCGCCACGGCTACTTCAACCCCTACGTGGAGTGACGACGTCCGATGCGGGTTTGTACGTTCCGACTTCTTGCCATCGCGTGCCTGGCCACTTCCTGCGGAGGAGGGAGCGGGACCCCTCGTGATGTCGGACCGACCGACGCCGCTGAGGACCGCGGCCTCTCCGACGCTCCCCCTTCGGGCGACGCAATCCGCTCCGACGTGCCCGCGGCCGACAGCCCGGATGTTTCCGGCGACAGTTCCGCTGCCGATGCTGCAGACCTCCTGCCGCCTGGGGATGGCGGAGTGACTGCGGACGGGTTCCTGACCGTGGACCTCCAGGCAGATGCTCTCGGTGATCTGCCGAACACCGTCGGAGATGCCCTGGCGGACACTTCCGCTCCCACGGACGGCGAGGCGGTCGTGCCGCCGGTACCGCTCGAGGTGGGCGACACCTGGCCGGGAGGCACGGTGGTGAAGACCTGCGGGGCGGGTTTTCTCTCGACTCTGCCGTCCCCATCCGGCGACATCGGCATCCTGGTGCTGCGCGGCCCGCACAAGGAGATGGGGAAGCAGGCGGGTTGCCTGGTGGGCCTGCAGACCGGCCAGTTCTTCGGCAACCTGATGGGCTACTTCCTCGACGCCGTGCTCGAGGAAGCGGCGGATCTGGGTCTCGACCCCGCACAGACGACCACCCTGTTGGTGTCGATGCTCAACAACCTCTGGCTGAAGATGGAGCCGTTCGTTCCCGAAGCGTACCTGGAGGAGCTTGCGGGTTTCGAGGAGGCGATCCTCGACGACCCGGCCCTGATCGAAGCCTGGGGACAGACGCAGCCGCTCTGGGGCCTGCACGCGCTGGTGCTGCTGGCCAACATCTCGGATCTGAACTGGTCCGGGTCGCTCGAGGAGGTGCTCGAGAAGATCACGGAGGGGGCTTCCGACCCGCTCCAGGAGTACTACGCCGGGCTCCTGGCCGACCGGCTGCGAAGGCGGGGCCGCCTGGCATCACGGCCAAGCCCGCTCCCGCTCAAGACGTCGTGCAGCTTCTTTGCTGCCTGGGGTGAACGCACGCTTGACGGCCATCTCCTCGGCAGCCGCAACCTGGACTGGAGCACGGACACCGGCATCGCGGTGCTCAAGGGGATCACGATCTACGTGCCGGACGAGGGGCATGCGCACGCGTCCATCGGCTACCTTGGTTTCCCGGGCGCGCTGGCGGGCATGGGCGAGCAGGGGCTCGTGGTATCGGAGGTCGGGGCGGAGTCGGTGATGGAGCGCCTCGTCGGTCAGCCCTGGACACTGAAGTTCCGTGAGATCCTCCAGTTCTCGGACGACCTCGACGACGCTGTGCAGATTGCGGCGGGAACCGGGAAGGACGGCAAGCTCCGGCCGCCCACGATCGGATACAACTGGATGGTGGCATTCGGCGATCCGCCCACGGGGAAGGCGTCAGCGGCCGCGACCGTGGAAAGCAACGGCCTGCGCACCGGGTTCCTGAAGGCAGGGCCGGACTGCAAGCAGGAAGGCCTCCTCGTGGAGTACGACGAGGCCGGAGCCGCTGCGGCGATCGTCACGCACGAGGATGACCCTTCCCTTGTCAACCTGGAGGCCGGGGCAGTGGAGATCGACGGGCAGGGGATCCCTCGCCTGTTCGCGTCGGACGGGCAGGGGAACGTGCTGCTCGATGCTGCCGGTTGCCCGTCGTTGCCGGATCCGCAGGGGGTCGTTTTCGTGACCGGCAGACCCCTCTCCTGCGCCATGTTTCGCGGGGACGAGGCGATGATGCACGGCCTGAGGATGTGGCAGCTCGCCAGCAACGGACCGCAGGGGGGACAGTCCCTGCTTTGCACGTCCGGCAGCTACCGGCATCGCTATCTCGTGATGCACGACATGCTGGACGCGTTCGCACAGGGGCAGGCCTACACCAAGGATGGCGTAGTGCTCATCGGACCCTCTGGCCAGCCGATGCCCGTGGGACTCCAGCAGGGGGAGCTGATCGCGCGGGCCGCTGCCATGTCGTCCAACGTGCTTTCCGTCGTGTACGACGCGACCGCGTTGCGCATCCGCGTGAGCTGGGAGGTCGGGAGCGGCCCCGACTGGCAGCCCGCGAACCAGCACGACTACCTCGAGCTTCCGCTCGGGGATCTCTTTTCGTTCGTCAAGACGCTGCCGACAGGCGAAGGAGGGACGAAGTGATTGGACCCGGATCGACCACTCACCTTGTCGTCCGTGGCGGGACAGGACGCCACGGCGCGCTCCCGTGCAGGGTCTCGTCCTTCAGTTTGCGTCCTGCACTCCCTCATCTCCTCGCGTCCCTGGCCCTGCTGACCGTATTGAGCTGGGCCTGCGCCGGGAACCAGGGGACGCTTCCGCCGCCCGACGACATCCAGCCCGACGGGATCTGCGTTGGAATCTCCTGCCATGACGGCCAGTACCGAGAGGAGGACACCGGGGAGAGCCAGCTCTGCGAGGCGCTCTGGACCGCCACCCTTGCGACCGCTGGAGGCACCGCCCACCTCGCCCTGGGCAAAGGGGACGTCATCTACGCGGCAAGCGCCCAGAGCCTCTACGCCCTCCAGAAGACGGGGAACCAGCTCTGGGTCTGGCCGCAGGATGACGGCCAGAGCGGAATCGCCAGCCCCGGAGAGCTGTACACACCGGTGATCGGTTCCGAAGGCACGTTGTACATGGGTACCAATGCGGAAAGCCTGCTGGCCGTGGGCAAGAACGGGATTGCGAGGTTCCTCCAGCCGCTCGACGGCAACCTGTCGGGCGCGGTGGCCATTGCCGAGGATGGCTACGTCATGGCCGTCACCGACAAGGGGGCCGTCTACCACATCGAGGATCGGGGGACGCTGGGCGCCTTCATGTCGTGGAAGATGGACGGCGAGGAGAAGCTCCCGGACTTCCTGATCGGGATCCAGCCGGTCATCGGTCCCGCAGCATTCTACGGCAAGGAGACGCTGCTCATTCCCACGAAGACGGCGTTGCGGGCCATGTCCGTGGAGGACGGCCAGAAGTTGTGGTCCCGGCCGCTTCCCGAGGGATTCGAGATCACCAGCAACCTGATGCTGGACGAGAACGCCAACGTCCTGTTCGTCGCGGGCAAGGGCAAGAACGTCGAGTACTACAAGGAAAGCCGCCTCTTCCAGGTCAACGTCAACGGAGAGCTCCTGGTCCCGGACGGGTACCTGGTCTGGGACACCTACACCCGTGTAGTGTCTCTGTCGCAGGGGATCCAGGGCACGGTCCTGCTCGGAACCGTCAATGCCGGCCTCTTCTCCATGACCGCGTCGAGCGGCCTGCCGAACTGGCGCTATGTGCCCAAGGAGCAGAACGTCGAACAGATCGCACAGCCCCTCCAGACGGAAGACGGCTTCGTCTTCTTCTCCGCCGGACGACACTGGGTGTACGTCGTGTCCGCAGTGGGCGAGCGGGTCTGGCACCAGAAGCTGGAGGTACCGGAGGAGCTGATCGGAGCGTTGCTCTGGCCAAGCTCGCCCATTGCGCTGGGCGAGGGGCGCATCGTGTACAAGAACAGCAACCAGGTCAAGGCGGTCCAGTGCCTGACGTCGGGCCCCGCCACTCTCTACTGGCCGCGATTCGGCGGCAACAACCACAACTCGGGCAACATCACGGACAAGCTGGTACCCGAGCCGACACGATGAAGCTGTCCGTCCTGGAGGAAGCGCCGGAATGACAAAGAGGTTTCTCGAGCTGCTCGACAGCCGCAAACTCGTCCTGTTCGACGGCGGAATGGGCACGTTGCTCTACTCGCACGGGATCTACATCAATCGCTGCTTCGACGAGCTGAACCTCACGGCCCCGGACCTGGTGGCCGAATGCCATGCCGCATACGTGAAGGCCGGTGCCGACGTGGTCGAGACCAACACGTTCGGAGCGAACCGGCTGAAGCTGACCGGCTACGGCCTGGAGGACCGCCTCGAGGAGATCAACCGCCGCGGGGTCGAGCTGGCCCGCCAGGCCGCGGGGAACTCCGTGCTCGTGGCAGGGGCCATCGGACCGCTCGGCATCAAGATCGAGCCGTGGGGGCCGACGTCCACCGAGGAGGCCCGCGAGCTGTTCGCACAGCAGGCTCGTGCGCTCGCAGCCGCGGGAGTTGATCTGATCATCCTGGAGACGTTCGGCGACCTGAACGAGATCCACCAGGCACTGGCGGCAGCAAGAGCGGTCTGCGACCTCCCCGTGGTTGCGCAGATGACGTTGCAGGAGGATGGAAACTCGTTGTACGGGACGGCCCCGGAGACGTTCGCCGCCCGGCTGGAGGCGTGGGGGGCCAGCGTCGTCGGGGTCAACTGCAGCGTCGGGCCGGAAGTGGCTCTCCAGTGCGTGGAGCGCATCGTTCCCGCGACGCACCTGCCGGTGTCCGTCCAGCCGAACGCGGGGGTGCCCCGCGCCATCGAGGGGCGCAACCTGTACCTGGCGTCACCCGAATACTTCGAGGAGTATGCCAAGCGCTTCGTGCTCGCCGGTGCGCGCATCGTGGGTGGCTGCTGCGGGACGACCCCGGAGCACATCCGGGCCATGCGCAAGGCACTGTATGCCCTGGCTCCCGAATCACGCCCCCGGGAAGGGGAACGCCCGCCGGTGGTCAAGGTGAACGGCGGCTCGCAACCCGTGGAGGAGAAGCCCCTGGCCGAGCGCTCCTCCCTGGCCCGCAAGATCGCACTGGGGCAATTCGTGACGAGCATCGAGCTCGTGCCCCCGCGTGGCGTCCAGGTGGGCAAGGTGCTCGAGAGGGCCCGGCGTGCCCGGGAGGCGGGTGTCGACGCGATCAACATCCCCGACGGCCCACGCGCATCCGCCCGGATGAGCTCTCTTGCGCTCGCTGTGCTCATCGAGCGTGACGCGGGACTCGAAGCGCTGCTGCACTATACCTGCCGGGACCGCAACCTCCTCGGCATGCAGTCCGACCTGCTCGGCGCACACGCACTCGGGCTTCGCAACCTGCTGCTCATCACCGGCGACCCTCCCAAGATGGGGGACTACCCGGACGCCACCGCGGTGTTCGATGTCGATTCCATCGGCCTGACCAACATGGTGACCCGCCTCAACCGCGGGCTCGACCTGGGCGGCAACTCCATCGGGGAGCCGACCGCGTTCGCGATCGGCGTGGGCGTCAACCCCGGCGCCCCCAACCTGGAGTTCGAGCTCAAACGCTTCTTCTGGAAGGTCGATGCCGGCGCCCACTTCGCGATCACGCAGCCGGTATTCGACGTCACGCTTCTCGAATCGCTCTTGAACACGCTGGCGCAGCGAAACCTGAAGATCCCGGTGCTGGCCGGGCTCTGGCCCCTCGTCAGCCTGCGCAACGCGGAGTTCATGAACAACGAGGTCCCCGGTGCCACGGTACCCGAGCCGATCCTGCGCAGAATGGCCGAAGCACAGCAGGTGAGCCCAGAGCAGGCCAGAAGGGTAGGGGTGGAAATCGCCACCGAGATCCTGGAGCGCATCCGCCCCATGATCGCCGGCGTCCAGATCTCCCCCCCCATGGGCCGAATCGAGCTCGCCTTGCAGGTCCTGGGGGCGACGGCCCGCTAGGTCCCCGGCTTGCAAGGCCGATGCGTTGCTGATGCCGTGGTGGGACACGTCGGACGGCGCCTGTCGGACACGTCGGACACACGAACGGAAGTCGGACTCGTCGGACACGTCGGACGGCGCCCGTCGGACACGTCGGACACACGAACGGAAGTCGGCCTCGTCGGACACGTCGGACGGCGCCCGTCGGACGAGCGGCCGCTGGTGCGGGGATGAAGACGTACCGTGGGTGCGGGCAACCCGACGGCCGATGCGGCAAGACGGACCGTGGGTGCGGGCAACCCAACGGCCGATGCGCTTCCCGAGCCGTGAGTGGCGGACCAGCCCCGGGTTGGCCGGCAGGCCTACCCGGGGTGGAGCAGATGTGCCGCTGGTGAGGGAGGTAGATGGGCTGTGGGGGCGGGCAACCTGACGGCCGATGCGCTACAACGGACCGAGGGTGCGGGCAATAGGCAGCATCTTGTCGGGCGTGGCCAGAGAGGGGGAGGTGGCCGCCGACCGGGGCCGCCATGCCGGACAAGATGTGTTGGACTGAGCCGCCGGGCGGCAGTGCCGGGGCCCTATGCGGATTGGATGGCGGCCGGGGGCGTATGAGCGTCCCGGTGGGACGCTCCGCTCAGCGATGTGACGGTGCCGGATGGGGGCGAACCGGGGGAGTGGAAGGCTCTGGAGCCGGGGTAATGGCAGCGGGAGATGTGCGGCCGCGCAGACGTGGACAATGCCGAGGCCGGCTGCGGACGAGAGGTGAAGGGAGCGAGGCGGTTGGCGGCGGTCATGACGTGTCGAAGGCCTCCGTGCCCGGTGGGCAGGTCCTGTGAGGTGCCGGTGCGAAGCGAGGGACAATGGCGACGGTGGTGAGTCGTCCCTGCCGGCAGAAGGGGCAGGCGTCGATGTCCTTGAGCGCGATGTCGAGCATGAGGTCGTGAGCGGACTTGAGGAGCGGAGGAGGGGCCGGGACGTAGTCGAGGAGCTTGCAGCAACGGGCGAGGTTCTCGGCCTTGTATCGGCTGGCGAAGAGGCCGAAGTGGCGGATGCGCTGGAATCCCGGGGGAAGGATGTGCAGAAGGAAACGGCGGACGAAGTGGTCGGCCGGGAGGGAGCAGGTCTTGACCGCGTCGTTGTCGCGGCGGTCCTTGTACTGGAATGTGACCTGGCCGTCGTCGATGCTGAGGATGCGCTTGTTGGAGATGGCGGCGCCGTAGGTGTATCTGGCGAGGTAGTGGAGCACGGCATCGGGTCCGCCCAGGGGCTTCTGGCAGTAGACGACCCAGGGCTTTCGGCGCAGACGGCGCAGGAGGGAGCGGAAGGCCTGTTCCGGGGCGCGGCCAGGGGCCAGGGCCTCCGGGAGGGCGAGCTGGCCCCTGGCGTGTGCGTCGGCCAGCCCATCGAGGAACTTGGCCCGGAAGACGATGGAGAGGGCTTTGACCGGGAAGAGGAAGGTCGCGGAGATTGGAATCCAGCGGGTGCGGTCGACAGACAGCATCCCTGCGGGGACGAGGCAGTGCAGGTGGATGTGGCGGTTGAGCTGCTGGTCCCAGGTGTGGAGCATGGCCGTGATTCCGGGCTGCCCTCCTTTGCGCCCGGCGAATTCCTTGAGCGTCTCCGAGGCCGCGGCAAAGAGCAGGTTGTAGACGGTCTCCTGGTTGAAGGCGGCCAGCAGGTTGAGGGCGTGGTCCAGGGTGAAGACCAGGTGGAAGTACGGGACGTGGAGAAGCTGGGCCTTCTGCTTCTCCAGCCACCGGGCCCGCTTGAGCGCTCCGCACGTCGGGCAGTGCCGGTCGTTGCACGAGTTCCAGAGGAACACGAGCCGGCCGCATTGGTCGCACTGCTCGATGCGCCCTCCGAGCGCAGGGGTGCGGCAACGCATGATCGCGCTCATTGCCTTGACATGGTGGGGCGGCAGACCGGCCCCGTCGAGAAACGCCTCGCCGTGCTGGCGGAACACCTCCGCCAGCGTCACTTCCGCAGCGCTGTCGTCGCCGGGCCCGGCACCACCCCCGATGGGGCAGGCCTGGAGCATCGGCTATGCGGCTGCGGCCTTGCCCGGCATGCGCACCAACTCGAGCAGGCTCTGGTCCTCCCCGACCCGATTGGCTACCATGCGCGTGTATCGTGCCGTGGACTGGATCGACGAGTGCCCCAGGAGCCCCTGGATCGTCCGGAGGTCCACCCCCTGCTCCAGCAGGTGCGTCGCGAAGCAATGCCTCAGCATGTGCAGCCCGCCTTCCTTCGTGATGCCGGCCCGGTGCTTCGCATCGTAGAAGATCTTCTGGGCGGTCCGCGGACTCATCGGCCGCTCTGGAAGTCTCCCCGGGAACAGGCACCCCCGGGGTCGCTCCAATCGCCAGTACGCACGCAGTTCCACAAGCAGTCGTTGTGAAAGCACCGTGTACCGGTCCTTGTTGCCCTTGCCTTGCCGGACGCGGATGACCATTCGGTCGCTGTCGATGTCTCCGACCTGGAGCCTCACCGCCTCGCTCGCTCGAAGCCCGGCTGCATACACCGTCAAAAGCAACGCTCGGTTCCTCGGTCGTCTTGCCGCTTCGAACAGCCGTGCCAGCTCCTCGAAGCTCAGAATCTCCGGAAGCTTCTGTTCCTTCCGTCGCCGTGGAATCCACACCTCGACGTCCACCCTCCCGAGCACCTTCCTGTAGAACAGGCGGAACGCAGCGACCGCACAGTTGAATGTGCTGTGCGACACGCCCCGATCCGACACGAGGTACCTCAGGTAGTCCTGCACTTCCTGACGCCCCAGCTCATCCGGACGCCGCCCGTAGTAGTGCGCCAACTGCTCCATGGCCCGGAGGTACACCCCGCGCGTCGATTCGCTCAACCCACACAAGTTCATGACATCCAGCATCCTTCTACGTAGACTCCCCATGACAGCCTCCTCGGTCTCGTTGGTAGCGAGTACGGCCGTCCACCACGGACAGCCACACGAGGAGGCAGTCTACCCTGCGCACATAGCGGAATCCCGCAACGCTGGCTCGGCGCACTCGAACAACTCGGCATGGTCAGCAGGGCAATGGCCTGGTCACACCAGCTCCCGCCGCACGGCGGGTTCGTTCAACCCAACGGCCGATGCGCTTCCCGGGCCGTGAGTGGCGGACCAGCCCCGGGTTGGCCGGCAGGCCTACCCGGGGTGGAGCAGATGTGCCGCTGGTGAAGGAGGTAGATGGGCCGCCGGTGCGGGCAACCTGACGGCCGATGCGCTACAACGGACCGTGGGTGCGGGGGGCCCCTCGCCACATCCGACTTCGCACTCGGCACGTCATCCTGACGCCCCCGACGCACGGCCTGCTACCCTGGCTGTGCCTTTCTGGAGGAGGCGGAAGGACCTCGGCCTGGGCCCCTGCACGGCCGCAGGTCCAGCGGCAGTTCGTCCGCACGACCGCAGGTCCAGCGGCAGTTCGTCCGCACGACCGCAGGTCCAGCGGCAGTTCGTCCGCACGGCCGCAGGTCCAGCTGCAGTTCGAACACATCCAGAGGTCCTTCACTCCCGGCAGCAAGGCGGATCCGACTTCGCAGGCTGAAGGGCCGGGTCGCTCAGGATGACGTGCCGAGCATGGAGGCCCCTATTTGCCCGCACCCATGGCACATCTGCACCCCATCCCGACGGCCGATGCGGTGCAGCGCGGCCCGTCCCTACTCCGCCAAGGCTACGTAGGGCACGCGCTTACGCTCCGGGTGGTGTTGGGAGGCCGCGCCTGCAGCCCATCCGGGCCTCCTCCCCCCCCCCAATGTGCCATCTTTGTGACATCAGCCGGCGCAACTCGGGCCTATCCCTGTCAACTCCAGCCTACAAGTCGGGGTTATGCGCAATGGCCTGAATAGCGGCCCATCCGAGACAGCCTGGTGGGTTATGTGCATCCGGAAGTCGAGGGACAGAATGGGGGGACGACATGTCACAAGTGGAGCGGGGGGCGGGAGCATCGGCGGAGTTGGAGCGCGTGGCAGAGTTCATTGTTGTGCTGAGAGGCCGCTGCCCC
>VGRX01000055.1 GCA_016875215.1 Deltaproteobacteria bacterium | reverse complement strand
TTTTGGTGACCCGCTATCTCGGTGAGATCGATTCCTGGAAGCGCAGGCTACAGGAGCCTGTTGCAGATGGGCTCCTACAGTCCGATTTCCGTGGCGACTGAGCGCATGGCCTCGAGGGACAGGTCGATGAAATCGTCGACCGTCAGCCCGGTCTTTTCGATCTCCTGGATGCGCTCGCGGTTGACGTTGGCAGCGAAGCGCTTCTCCTTCACCCCTTCAGGGGAATGCCGAGCACGTCTCCGTTGTGAGCGAGGATGGCGTCCAGCCCTTCCGGCGGGAATCCGCGCTCGGCCAGGATGGCGGCCGTGGTTCGGGCATGGCGGTTCATGTCGTTGTCCACGATTTCCAGGTCGAGGTCGTGGAGCAGGCCGGAGATCCCCCAGAGCTCCTCGTTCCCGCCCAGCCGGCGGGCGAGGGCCCGCATGATCGCCTCGGTCGCGATCATGTGTCGGACCAGATTCTCCTGCTTCACGTGCTCCCTCAGAAGCACCATCGCGTCCTGTCGATTCGGCAGTCCCATTTTGCACCTCCTTCGAGAGAGTTCCATAGCACATCAGCAGGGCATTCGGAACCCCTTCCGGAGCAGCGAAGGAAGATTCCCTAAAGTTGTTTCCCTCTTCGCCGTAGCGGGTGCCCGTTTTTCGAGCGGTTGACAAAGAGATACCACGGAAGGCGGAGCAGATACGATGAAAACGCAGACCTGGACGATGATGGCAGCGGCGGCCCTGGTGGTCCTCGGGCTCGGGAACGAGGCCAGGGCGGACAGCACCTCGCTCCTGACCATGGGCCTGGGCTCCTCGGTCGGCCTTTCCCACGTCGTGCCGGTCACGGGCGGCAGCGTGAACGACGTGGTCTCGGAGCTCAACGTCCGCATCAAGATGCTCAAGGTGCTCGGCTTCGACTTCAACTACAACATGGCCGGTGAAAATCCGGTCGGGCACGGCGAGATCTACGCCTCGTCGCTGCGAGCCAGCGCCCTGCTCTACCTGGTTCCCACCCGGGTGGTGTCGGTGTACCTCGCGGCAGGGACCGGCTCCTCGGAGTTCACCGACATGCTCAAGGCCTCGGCGAGCAAGCGGTCCTACCATGGCGGCGGCGGAATGGAACTCTACATCGGCCGCCACCTGGCGCTGAGCACCGAGTTCCTGATGCTGGTCCCGCAGGTCGACCGGGTCGTGGTCTCCTCCCAGCCGCTCAAGGTGGACGGCAACGGCTCTCTCGACCTCTCCTCCCTCAAGACTCCTACGGTCAAGGACTACATCTCCGCCGACAACTTCCAGGTCACCTTCGGCCTGAAGTGGTTCTTCTGATTTGTAAATTCCGGCTCGCCCGGAAACTCTCCCTCTCCCTGACAAGCGGAAAACAGCAGGCAGCCAATGCCCGGATGCGGCCGTCAGGACGGCCTCTTCCAGCGCTTCCGTGGATCTCGACTAACGGTAGGAGACCCCGGATCGTCCGCTCGACTGCCCCGGCGGTTCCGTGTATCCTGAGCATCGGATATTGCGGCGGAGGATCGCTGCACGAGCCAGTGGAGGGAGCGTGGCCAACCCGGTACAGACCGGTTCGGACGCGGCGGCATACGGGTTCGCCGTCGCGTCGCTGGTGGTCCCCGTGGTCGTCGGGCTGGTCCTGGCAGTGCCCGTGCGCCGTCTCGTCGCCCGAGCTCGACTGGCCGGGCTCGTCTCCGGCTTCGTGCTGCTGCTGCTCCCGGTGGCAGCGGCGTTCATCCCTCCTCTCACGCTGGTGCGCATCGGATTCTGGGACCGGGTGCTGACCGGGCTGCTGGTCGGGCTGGGGTTGCTTCTCGGGGCCCATGCCGCTGCGGCCCGGATCGAGCGGCGAAACTGGATCGTGCTCGCCGTGGCGACCGTGGCCGCGCTGGGGTTGCTCGAGGCAGCGGCCGCGTGGTTGCTGCCCAGAGCGCCGACGTTCGAGGAACCGTGGGAATGCAGCTTCGTGCTCGATCCCTGGGGGGAGTATGCGCTGGAGGAAGAGGCGTGCAAGATGCTCTACCCGGCCGAGTTCTCTGACCGCTTGCGCGGACGCCTGCACGCCGCGCATAGGGTCGATCCAGGGGAAGGGTCTGACGCGTCACCGCCTGTCGGCGTACTGCCCGGAGACGGCGCAGACCGGGGTGCGACGCGAGCGGTCCTGCCGCCGTCGGCGACTCCCTGGTCTACATGACGGAACCCGGCGGCAAGACCTTCCCGGAGATCCTGAGCTCCATGGAACCTGGAACGGCCCACGTCAACGCGGGGGTCCCGGGAGTGGGGCCGGACTACTACTACCTGCTCGTGCGCAACTGGACGCGGGAGGTCCGAGTCGACCTCGTGGTCCTGCACCTCTTCATCGGCAATGACCTGGACGACATCGACAGCGCGCGGAGCTGTGCGGACTACGGTCCCCTGTTGGAGTATGGTGAGGCAACCGGGGAGGCAGCGGCCCCGGCGGGCGATTCCGGACAAGCGGGCGATTCTGCGCTCAGCCGAGCACCGGGGGCGGGCGGAGGGCAGGTGATGCCCGAGGCCCGAGTCCGGCCGAGGTTCGGAGGTCCGGCGTGGGGGAGCCTGCTCGGGTCGCCGCTCATGGCAAGCCCCCCACCGTACGCGGTCCGGGTCGCGAGCGGATTCTCCAGGGCCGCCCGGGTCTTCCAGGAGCGGTACTACCGCCTCGCACAGGCGACTCTGAACGCTCAACCGGAGGAGACGAGATGGGAGCACCTGGCCGCGGTCCTGGCCGCGACCCGGGATGAGCTCCGGGCACGCGGGGTCCCCCTGGTGCTGGTGCTCATGCCGCACCGCCCCTGGCTTCTGGACGAGCGTTTCCGCGTTCGGGGCGATGGCATGCGGGCGCGCATCGAGAAGATGGCTTCCGGGTTGAGCGTTCCCGTGCTGGTCCCCTGGGAGGACTTCGAGCAGGCAGTTCAGGAGCAGGGGCTCGACCGGTGGTTCCTCGGTGGGGTCGAGGACAACCACTTCAGCACTGCGGGGCACCGGTGGATGGCAGACTGGCTGCAGCCTCGACTGGCCCGGTTGAAGTCCTCTACGCAATGACAGGAGAAGGGGGCGCCTTCTACTCGGGCATCTCCTCATGCGCCTTGTGCTTGCGGTGTGCGAGCTTCCACAAGAGCAGCAGGAGCACCACGGCGCCGACGAGTATCCAGGTCGTCGTGCTGATGCGAGACATCCACTGGACGATCTGGTCGAAGTGGGTGCCGAGCACGTAACCCAGCACGAGCCAGAGGGGCACGGTGACGAGGGCTCCGATGCTGTCGAACAGGATGAAGCGCGACACGGGCATGCGGGCCATCCCGGCAATCACGAAGGTCACGAAGCGGACCCCGGCAACCATCCGGCCGAAGAAGACCGTCCAGTTGCCGAACCTCTGGAACCAGCGCTCGACGCGGTGGATGCGGCTCTCCGGCAGAAACCAGCGGAAAGGGATGTGGCGTGTCAGCAGGCGGCCGTAGCGACGCCCGAGATTCCAGGCCACGAGATCCCCCAGCAGGATCGACGTGTAGCAGATGACCGCTGTCACGAGAATGGCCCCCGTGTGCCCGCCAGAAACCTCTCCTGGGTGGCCGGCAACCCGAGCAGGATCCCGGCGAAGGTGAGGGGAATGTCTTCAGGAAGCGGCAGCCCGCAGCCCGCCAGGAAGAGAACGAGAAAGACCACCAGCAGCGCCCAGAGGGGGTCGATGGAGTTCAGGCTCTGCCAGAGGCTGGCGAGCGACTCGGGCGAGAAGATGGATGCGCAAAGGAACATTGGCCCACACCCGGCTCCAGACCAGCGTGATGATATGGGCAGTCCGACCGCATGGCAAGCGGGTTGTCGCGATTGACACGGAATCGCACGACTGGTAACGTCCCGCTGTCTCTTTGGCAATGCCTCGGGAGGAGGGAGTGCACACAGTCAATCCCGGCCGGTTTGCGGCCATACCAGAAGGCTCAAAAGGTTGCTCGTGCTTGCAGGTGCGATGCTGATGGTCTGCGCTTGCGGGAATGCCACCACCTCGTCCGGCGGCGCCGACGCGTTCCAGCAGTACGACGAGGCCATGGCCAAGCTGATCAAGGGAAGCTACACCGACGCGGCTGCGCAGTTCGAGGAGATAGCCGGGACGACGCTCAGCCCGCTCCTGTCGCAGCTTGCGACCCTGCGGCTGGGGGACTCGCTATTCCTTGACGGGCGGCATGCAGAGGCGGCCGAGGTGTACCGGGAGTTCCAGGAGCAGTACGCCAGCTCTCCGGACGTGCCGCACGCGGTGTACATGCGGGGGCTGTGCTACCTGCGCCGGATGCCCGAGGATCACTGGGCGCTGCCCCCGGCGGAGAGCCGGGAAATGACCGACGTCGAGAGCGCGTACGAGTCGTTCACGTGGGTCATCAGGAATCGTCCCGAATCCTACTATGCCCCTCGCTCGGGGGGATCATGCTGGCCAGGACGCTGGAGCGCAAGTGCCGCCATCACCTCTACGTTGCTGCCTACTACCGCCGCGAGGGGAACCCCGCCGGGGTGGTCCAGCGCCTGGAGCAGGCGATGGAAGCGGACGAGCTCGAGATGAGCCGCGGCCACCTCTCGCCCGGGATGTCGTGTGCGGTGACGGCCGACAACGTGCTCTGGCTCGGCAGGTCCTACCACGAGACCCGCAACCTGGCCGGCATCCGGAAGACCGTCGATTTGTGGGACCGACACAAGGCTTCCTTCCCGGGCCGTGAATCCGTGGGCGTGGAGCTGGAGCGGATGGCAGCGGAGCTTGCGCCCCCGCCTTCGACCGGCGATTGACCGGTGTGCGGGGCGGCGACCCAACCACCATGGGGGAGTGTATCCCGTGAAGTCGAAAGAGAAAGCAGGGCAGTTCGGTGTCGGGGTTTCTGCATGGGCTGTGCGGACGTGATTCCCGGTGTTTCCGGGGGCACGGTTGCGCTGATCCTCGGCATCTACGAGGAGTTGGTCGAGTCGATTCGGCTGCTCGACGCTGACTTCGTCCGTTCACTGCTGTCCCGTCGGTTCTGGAGACTGCTGTTCCAGGGGGTATTCGGACACGTGGAGCCGGACGGCAGCGTGGAGGAGCGGCGTGTGAGGGCGATCACCTTCATCGGGTTCCTCGTGCTGGGAATCGCCACGGCAATCATCGCGGGGGCAGGGTTGATCACCTACTGCCGCACGACCTTTCCGGAACCGACACGCGGCCTGTTCCTGGGCCTGGTGTTCGCTTCGCTCATCGTTCCGTACCGCGCCATGAACCATCGCGGGCCTGCGGAAGCTGTCGTGTTCGTCCTCGCGACCGTCGGAACCTACCTGCTGCTGGGGCTGGGCAGCGTGGCCGCGACGCCTCAGCTCTGGTACGTGTTCGTGTGCGGCGCGGTGGCCATCTGTGCGATGATCCTGCCGGGCATCTCGGGGGCGTTCATCCTGCTGATGCTGGGCATGTACGACTACGTTCTCGAGCAGCTCAAGGCGGTAGTGTACCGGATGGACCTCTCCGGGTTGCTGCCCATCGTGGTGTTCATTACTGGAATCGTGGTCGGGATCACGTCGTTCGCCCGCCTGCTGAACTACCTGCTCAAGCACCACCGGGATGCCCCACCATGGCCGCGCTGGTGGGGCTCATGCTGGGCTCTCTGAGGGTCCTGTGGCCCTGGAAGGATGCACCGATACCCGGGGTTCCGATTCGGGAGGAGTTTCTGGCCAATCGGCTGCCCGACCTCTCGGAACCCACCCTGTGGCCATCGCTGGTTGCGATCGTCGCGGGCATCGTGATCGTGCTCGTGCTGGAGGGAATCGGCCGCACGCGGACGGCAGCGGCGGCGACCGCGCTCCTGGTCATTCTGGCCGGCTGCTCGGGGGATTCGACCTGCAAGTGCGAGTACAACTGCCAGGGGGATGCGCTCTACTGCATTGCGGAGGAAGATGGCGGCGTGCTCTGCTACGCGTCGCCGGACCTGATCCCGAGGGGGGGGGCCGGGGAGGAAGACCAGGCAGGCGGCGGGGACGCGCAGGGGCCGCTCGACGACCTGGCGCCGGGAATCGATGTCCGGGGGGATCTTGTCGTCGCGGATCTTGGCGGCGATGACGGAGGCGGACGGTTCAAGGACGTGGTGGCTGCTCCTGACGAAAAGCAGACGGCGGATGAGCAGGAACCCGAGGACGTTGCACCTGCGCCGGACATCGTCGTCCCGCAAGGGCCGTTCGAGTTCAGAGGCGTCTGGGTCACCCGCTGGGACTACAAGAGCGCAACGGACGTGGTTGCCATAATGGACAAAGTCTCGGCCTGGGGCTTCAATGCCGTGATGTTCCAGGTGCGGGGCAACGCGGACGCGTTCTACCAGTCGTCAGTGGAGCCGTGGGCCAAGGAGCTTCCCCCGACTCTCTCGGCAAGGATCCGGGGTGGGACCCGCTTGCGACCGCGGTGGCCGAGGCGCACGAGCGCGGCATGGAGCTTCATGCCTGGCTCAACACCTGGACGGCCTGGACCGGGACGACACCGCCGCCGCAGTCGTCGCCCGAGCACATCCTCTTTGCCCACCCGGAGTGGCGCCAGGCGGATTCCACCGGGAAGCCGATGGCCTTCAACAACTCCTACACGTGGGTCTCTCCGGGCATCCCCGCGGTGCGTCAGCACGTCAAGTCGGTCGTGCTCGACATCGTGGACGGCTACGACGTCGACGGCATCCACTTCGACTACATCCGCTACGCCGGCCCCGACTACTCCCACGACACCTGGTCCGAGGATGCCTACCTGCTGGCAAAGCAGGGCAATCCTGCGCTGAGCTACGGGGACTTCCAGCGCACCTTGCTGGGGGACTGGGTCTACGAGACCTACAAGGCACTGGACACCGTGGCTCCGGCCGTGAAGGTGACTGCCTCGGTCTGGGGGATCTACCAGGACAACTTCGGATGGGGCGGAACGTCCGAAGGCTATCACGACTACTACCAGGATTCCCACGGCTGGCTTGATGCCGGTGCGGTCGATGCCATCTGCCCCATGATCTACTGGCCGCTGACCACCCCCAAGGGTGGCTGGACCGACTTTGCCACGCTGGCCGACGACCACGTGGGGGCTGCTGCTGGCAGGCACGTCTACACCGGTCTGAGTGCCGACTACGACTCGTTCGAGGAGGTCAAGGCTGAGATCGAGTACGCGCGCAGCATCTCAGCACCGGGGTACGTGGTCTTTGCCTACTCGACGCTGAACAAGAAGGGGTACGGGCCGATGCTTGCCGAGACGGTCCATGCCGAGCCGGCGTCCCCCCCTCCGATGGGCTGGAAGTAGCGAGGCGAGGCTGCCCGTTCCTGAAGCCGGGAAGCCATCGCCAGCGGCGAAGTGCGGAGGGCGAGCCGCAGATTGAAAGACACGGCCGTCCACCGGCGCGGCAATCGGGCTAATGTCGCGGACCGCCCGGGCCGTAGGGAGCCGGTCGCCACTCGTTCCGGAGGCCTGATGTTTCGAGGCGTCATACTCCTTCTCCTTCTGTCGCTTGCGGCCGGGAAGGTGTGTGCACAGGAGAAGGAACACGGGCAGCCGATGGGCTCCTTCCGGCTGACCTACTACTGGATAGTCTTCGAGGCGGATTTCAGCGGACGTCCCGAGGTGCCGCTGTACGACATGAAGGGCCGGGCTCTGGCAGTGGTGACGACCGAGTTCGCACGCCGCGTGAGCATGGAGGGGACGGGAGTCCTGCGCGACGGCAGGGTGCTCAACCTCCACCAGGAGTGCCGCATTGCGAAGTTCGGCTGGTGCTTCATGGAGGTAGACCGCAAGAAGGCCCCGTTCGGATACGGCTCCACCTCCCCCCTGCATCCGTTCCGCACGGTAGCGGCTCCGGACGAGGTCATTCCGCGAGGGACCGTGGTGTACATTCCCGAGTACGACGGCATGCCGCTTCCCGGCTCCGAGGGGGGATTCTCGTTCCACGGGGACGGCTGCTTCGTGGTGGAGGACACGGGCTGGTCGCTGCAAGGCAAGCACCTCGACATATTCGCACTGTCCGAGGAGTACTACCGGACGCTGCACAAGCGGGTTGGGGAACAGGAGAAGGTACACATCTACCGGGATAGCGAGCTCTGCCCCGCGAGTGCGGTTGCCCTGTACGATCCCAGCAACTGGGCACGGGAGCTGCTGGGGCAGTAGGGCGACAACCATAGCGACAACGGTTTCGATGCCGACGCCGCCCCCGGGTGCGGACGGACTCTCCCACCGGAATCGGATCCCACACCTCCGGTCCGGGCGGCTCGCCCTCCCCTTCCGGGGCCGGTGTGCCCGATGTCCACGTCCGGAAGGCACTTGCCGTCAAGACATCCCCCCGGGCACTCGACGACCAGCCCGACCGGGGGGCCGTCCGGACCGCAGATGGTCCCGTTCGAGCTCGAAGAGCAGCCTGCGGCAAGCAGCACCGCCGCTGCGAGGCACGTGCAACACGCCTCTATCCCATTCACCTCTCTGTGGGTTTGTCCGACGAGCCGGTGGAGGTCTCGAACGAGGAGGTTCCGGACCAGAGGGCCTTCTTCCCCTTTTCGCCGAACATCGCGACCGACTTCGCATCGAGCTCGTCGACGGAACCGAAGATCATCAGCACGACGCGCTCGCACGCGGGCGCGTCGGGCGAAGGTTGGGGGAGCGGTCCGCCGGCTGCGATCACCGCCAGGATGGCGAGGATCCTCTCCTGGCACAGCTCACGCGGGGACAGCCCCTGGATATTGTGGATCAGGGCATTGAGGGTCTCGTTGGCGCCCGCGTCCGGGTCTCCCACCATGTCCGCGTACATCGTGCGGAGCTCTTCGTAGAGCTTGCTGCGGAACTCCTGGTACAGGGTCTCGATCCCCTGCCGCTCTTCGGGGGTGAGCTCGAGGTTCTTCACCCAGGCGTCCTGCATGACGAGGTCTTCACCCCAGGACGGGAACTCCATGAGCAGGCTGTTCTGCGTGGCCGCCATCACGCGGCGCTCCTGTGCGGTCTCCGCCGGGTACTTTTTCCTCTTGGGGCCGCGCTCGTTCAGGCGGTCTTCGAGCTCCCCCTTTTCCATTTCGAGGCGCCGGACGGACTCGGCCAGGGAGGCGGATTCGGCGCGATAGGGACGGCAGACCGCCTCCGCTGTCGGGCAGGCTCGGCAGACTTCGCACGGAGCCGCTGCGGGGCAGACCGGGCACTCCCCTCGAGCCTCGGCCGCTGGCGACCGGGAAGGTGTGGCCGGGACGGCGGCTTCCGACTCATCGACCGGGTCGTCCGAAGCGGTGGGCGGCGGACGGCTCGTGCGGGCAACGTCCGCGACTCGTCCGCCGGCGGCCTCGGATGCGGGTGAAGTCGTCCTGCTCTGCGGTGCGGTCCCTTCGGGCAGCGCCTGCTTCCCGATGAAGTACCCTGCAGCGAGCAGCCCGGCGCACAGTGCCGTTCCAACGACTACGAGCGGAAGGCCCTTGTTCATGGTTCCCCCAGGTCAGCAGGATGAATCATACCACCCCCCACCCGGCCTGCGTCAACAGTCCGATCCGGACTGCAGGTGCCTCTTCTCTCCGCTGCGATACGCCGCCCCCCGAATCCCCGGTGGGCATGGAGGAAACCTAGACTCGCTGGCCCGTGGCAGCCATCCCTGGTGGTTCAGGGCCTTCTCGGACGGGACGTTGACACTACGGCGCCCGCCGAGTACGGTGGAACGGGAGGCCGCGGGCGAGGATCACAGCGGAACTCATTCGAACACCTGGCTGCCGAGCCAGCAGTCGTCAGGTTGAACTGGAGGCGAACCATGCGTCAACTCTCGCTCGTCGTGCTATCGGTCGTGGTCGGTCAGGGCATCGCCACGGGATGCTCGGGCGGTGGCAGCGTCACCGCGGTCGACGTCCCCGAGGACGCTGCCGCCGACACCGTGGAGCAGGAGCTGCCGCCGGTGACGCAGGACGCTGCGCCCGAGGCCGGGTTCGAGCTTGCGGCTCCTGAGATCGAGCCTGTGGAGGTCCGCCCGGAGGAGACGGTGGAGCCGGGCGGGGCAGGCTATCCGTGCACCCTGGCGGGGGAGTGCAACTCGGGTTTCTGCATCTACACGCCGCAGGGGAAACAGTGCACGGTCGCGTGCGAGGAGGAATGTCCGTTCGGCTGGACCTGCTCGATCCACGTGCCGAGCCTCCCCGACCAGGTGATGGTGTGCGTACCCAGGTATCTCGACCTCTGCCGTCCATGCGTCGCGAACGAGGAGTGCCGGATGAACGGGACGGATGCGGGCCAGGCGTGCATCCCGTACGGCCCGGGGGGGGCGTTCTGCGGAGAGCCCTGCGTGGACACACCGGATTGTCCTCAAGGCTACTCGTGCATGGACATGGAGGATGTGGCGGGCAAGGCGGTGACGCAATGCGTGCGCATCGAAGGGGAGTGCGGATGCACCCAGTGGGACGCGGATTCCGGGGCCACGACCGGGTGCTACGTGGAGAACCAGGCGGGCAAGTGCGCAGGCGAGCGGAAGTGCCTGGCGGGAGGGTTGTCCGCGTGCAGTGCCAAGATCCCCGCGGCGGAGTCATGCGACGGCGTGGACGACGATTGTGATGGGGACGTGGACGAAGGGACTGCCGGGGGCCCGTGCCTGGTGACCAACGAGCACGGCTCCTGCCCGGGAGTCCTGTCATGCAGCGGCGGCGCTGCCATCTGCGAAGGGGACAAGGCCGAGGCCGAGCAGTGCGACGGCCTGGACAACAACTGCAACGGCGTGGTGGACGAGGGGTTTCCCGACCTGAACGGCAACGGCAAGGCCGACTGCCTGGAATCCGATGCCGACTCGGACGGCGTGCCCAACGCGACCGACAACTGCCCCAACGCGTACAACCCGGGCCAGGCGGACAACGACATGGACGGGATGGGGGACACGTGCGACGCGGACGACGACAACGACATGTCGCCCGATACGCTGGACTGCGGGCCGTTCGACCCTGCGATCAAGCCGGGGCTGCCCGAGGTCTGCGACGGCAAGGACAACAGCTGCAACTTCCAGGTGGACGAGGGGTTCAAGGATACCGACTTCGACGGGTTTGCGGACTGCATCGACGAGGATGACGACGGCGACGGCACGGTGGATGCGCAGGACTGTGCGCCGCTCGACGCTCAGGTCCACCCCGGGGCGGAGGAGACCTGCGACGGCAAGGACAACAACTGCGACTTCAAGCTGGACGAAGGGTTCGTGGACTTGGACAAGGACGGGCTCCCGGACTGCGTGGACGTCGACGACGACGGCGACGGCTACGGCGACGCCAACGACAACTGCCCGCTGACGGCGAACCCGGACCGGGGGCGGACCTGGACAAGGACGGACTCGGCGACGTCTGCGACCTGGATGCGGACGGCGACGGTATCCCGGACGCCGGGGACAACTGCAAGGGGGTGAAGAACCCGCTCCAGGGGGACCTGGACAAGGACGGTCTCGGAGATGCGTGTGACGACGACGACGACGGCGACGGCTACGGCGACGGAAACGACAACTGCCCCCTGGTATCCAATCCGACGCAGAAAGACAGTGATCAGGATGGCACCGGGGACGCGTGCGAGGACGACAAGGACGGAGACGGGACTCCCGACGCGATCGACTGTGCGCCGCTCGATGCCCAGATTCACCCGGGGAAGAACGAGCTGTGCGACGGCGTGGACAACAACTGCAACCTGTCGGTGGACGAGGGTTTTCCGGACCTCGACGCAGACGGCCTCAAGAACTGCGTGGACCCGGATGACGACGACGACGGTGATCCGGACCTGACCGACTGCCAGCCGCTGAACCCGGCCGTCCACAAGGGGGTGCGGCTGAGGTGTGCGACGGGAAGGACAACAACTGTGCGGGGGGCGTGGACGAGGGGCTTGGTACCCTCTCGTGCGGCAAGGGGCAGTGCGCGCACAAGGTCATGGCCTGCCTCGGCGGAAAGCTGGCCACGTGCGACCCGTTCGAGGGGGCGGAGCAGGAGACCTGCGACGGGAAGGACAACGATTGCGACGGGTTGACCGACGAGGACCTCGGCCAGCTTGCCTGCGGCAAGGGGGAATGTGCGCACACGGTGCAGGCCTGCGCCGCCGGTGCGCCGTCGGCATGCGACCCGTTCGAGGGGGCTTCGGAAGAGGGGTGCGACGGCCTCGACAATGACTGCGACGGCAAGGTCGACGAGGAGCTCGGCCAGCTTGCCTGCGGCAAGGGGAGCTGTTTCCATACGGTCAAGACCTGCATCGGCGGCGAGGTGCAGCTGTGCGACCCGTTCGAAGGGGCCAAGCCCGAGGTCTGCGACGGTACGGACAACGACTGCGACGGCAAGATCGACGAGGACCTCGGGACAACGACGTGCGGCGTGGGTCCCTGCGAGCACGAGGTCCCCTACTGTTCGAACGGCAAGTTTTGCGTGAACGGAGTGCCGCAGGACTGCGACCCGTACGAAGGTGCGGGCATCGAGACGTGCGACGGCACGGACAACGACTGCGACGGGGCGATCGACGAGGGGCTGGGCGCCAAGACCTGCGGCCTCGGCGTGTGCGAGCACCAGGAAGCGCTGTGTGTGGCCGGGATTCCGAACGAGTGCGACCCGCTCAAGGGGGCCTCGGACGAGGAGTGCGACGGGCTGGACAATGACTGTGATGGCAAGGCGGATGACGGCTTCCCGGACAATGACAAGGACGGGGTCGCGGACTGCGTCGACCTGGATGACGACAACGACGGCGATCCGGACACGCTCGATTGCGCGCCGCTGGATCCCGTCGTTCATCACAACGCTCCCGAGATCTGCTTCAACGGCAAGGACGACAACTGCGACGGTGCGGGTGACGAGTCCCCGGCCTGCACGGAGGTCTCTTGCAAGGCGCTCAAGGCGAAGTTCCCGCAGCTTGGGGACGGAGCATACACTCTCGATGCCGACGGTGCGCTGGCAGACCCGCCCTACAAAGCCTGGTGCGACATGGCGGGCGGCGGGTGGACTCTTGTGCTGAAGGCAAACGGCGAGACGACGCTCTGGTACGGGGCCGCGTACTGGACCGACAACTCGCTGCTCAACGAGGCACAGCCGAGCACGACCCCGGGCAATTCGAAGTACGCGGCGTTCCTCAAGGTGAAGGTCACGGAGATGAAGGGATGCCTGGACGGCCTCTGTTACAGCAAGGCGTTCGACGGGACCAAGGCGGCCCGGGAGATCTTTGCCGGGGGCCAGGACACGGTGGGGGGACATCCGGGGTTCCAGGACGGCCCCAACTGGTCGACGCAGCCCAACTGCAAGAACTACGGGATCAACACGCCGTGGAACTACCAGCAGACGCGGTTCGGCTACACTGCGAACCAGGAAGGGGACTGCAACTCCAACGACACGGCCATCGGGTTCGGTCTCGGCCAGACCCCCGACCCCGTCGAGGGAAGCAGGCACGGCGCCGGCTACCTGTGCCTGTCGTCCAATTGCAGCAAGGGCAACGTGAACACCGGCGCCAACGGATTCCTGTGGGTCCGGTAGGGAGCTGACAATGAATTGCGACTCACTGATGAAGCTGGCTCTGGGCGGGGCAGCGCTCGCGTTGGCACTGTTGCCGGACTGCTCGTCCGGGCCCGGCGGCAAGCCTTCGGACTCGTCCATTGCCGAGCTGGACAACACGCCCCTTCCGGACCGCGGCGGGGACCAGGGCCCGTTGCGGCTCGACCTGAGGTCCCTTGATGGGGAAGAGGCCGGTCCGGACGGAGTTCCGGACGTCTCCCTCCCGGATTCCGGCGGTCCGGACGGAGTGGAGGAGGTGCCTTCCCCGGACACGGTCGAGGGAATCGGAGAGCTTCCCGATTCCCCCCCTTCGTTCTGCCTGGGCGCACCGCAGGCGGGCGCGTACGAGCCCCCCTTCTCGCCCGACATTCCGTTCGGCGAGCAGGGGATCTCGAGCGGCGAGATCGAACGCTTCGAGGCCATGGCAGCCGCTTTGCTGACGGTCGAGAGCATCTACTTCGTGGATACCCTACTTGCGGACGAGGGCATCTACCTGGTCCGGTTCAAGGGAGGCAGCCTGAAATTCGCGCGGACCTTCGGCCCGGACGGCCCCAAGGTCGAGGTGGTCTCTCTCGACGGAGGCCCGTCCCCGTTCGCGTGCACGAGCGCCGGCGCGCTCAACACCTACGAGTCCGAGCTCGCTGCCATGACCAACCCCATGGGCACGACATACCCGGAGCTTGGCTACGAGGAGGGCGATCCCCGGGTCGGGTTCGTCGAGGTCGACACCACATGCTATCCGATGGCGCTCGAACGCATCGCACAGCTCTATGATGCCCCCGATGTGCGCCGGACTTCCACTACGGGTTCACCCCGTACGGCGTGGGCGGCGGAGGCAGCCACGGCGCGCTCGATGTCTTCCAGAGCCGCGCTCCGCTCGTCATCTCCGGGACGGGCGTCCGCAAGCGGATCGAGGCGGAGATGACTCCCGAATCGGTGGACATCGCCCCCACCGTGCTCTGGCTCATGGGCGGATCCGCCGGTCCGGGAATCCGGCATGGCATGAAGCACTCGGCCACCTGGCTTCAGTGGCAGGACGGCAAACCTCTGCACGGGCTGCTCGAGGAGGACGAGTGCGTTCCGGCATTCCAGTACGTCTTCGTCTTCCTGTTCGACGGACTGGCGTCCAACGAGCTGGTGCATCTCTGGGAATCGGGCGATCCGACCATTCCCGCGTTCAGCAAGATCCTCTCCGACGGGACGGTATTCCGGAACGGGGCAATCGTTGGATTCCCGACGGTTTCGGTCCCCGGACATCTCACGGTCGGCACCGGGATGTACAACGGGCACCACCGGTTCCTGGCCAACGGGTTCTACCGGCGGGACGAAGGCAAGGTGATCTCGCCCAACGAGATCTTCACCAACCAGCAGGCCTACATCGACAACCCGCAGCTCGCCCTCGACCTGTTCGACGACATCTTCAATCCCGAAGGGGAAACCCTGTGCGAGGCGGTTCACCGGCTGCTTGGAGACTCCGCTTTCTGCGCTGCGATCAACGAGCTGACCCTGCGCGGCGCGGACTACAACCTCGTCACGCTGGCAGAGAACATGGACCTGCGAACCGACTACTACGAGCTTGCCGACATGATGGCCATGCCGCAGCTCCTCGGCCTCATCGACGAGCCCCGGACCCGAGCCGTTCCTGGCCTACACCTCCTTCTACAAGACGGACGATGCGGGTGAAGCCGGAGGCCCCCACGGCCCCCTGGTCCGGCAGAAGCTCGCAACGCTCGACGCGTACATGGGCAAGTTCCTCGACCGTCTCGAAGAGAAGAAGATCGCGGATCGCAGCCTCATTGTGCTGACCGCGGATCATGGAATGGAGCTCCAGGACAAGAACCGCAACGGTGACTGGAAGGGAGCGCTCAACTCCACGGGAATCCCGCACCTGGACCCGGACGGCTTCGGATTCGTCTACCTGGTCGAGGAGTAGGGCCGGATCAGACGGTGGGGCACCAGCCGTCGACGTACAGGACGGGG
The DNA here is from genome assembly GCA_016875215.1 of Deltaproteobacteria bacterium. Taxonomy (GTDB): domain Bacteria; phylum Myxococcota_A; class UBA9042; order CAIXZC01; family CAIXZC01; genus CAITUV01. The sequence goes on along the minus strand of VGRX01000055.1, from coordinate 3,895 downwards.
ACCGGAGTCAGGCCCAGCCCGTCGACCTGCTCCTTCTGGTATTTCCCCCAGAAGTGGTAGTACCCCCACTCGGGCGGCGTGCAGACCGGTTCTGTATTGCACGCGTCCAACGAGCACCCGACTTCGCCCTTGAGCATCACGAACTTCAAGCCCCCATCTGTGGCCTTGTAGGTCATCTTCGTGAGCGGACAGCAAGGCCCTTCGCAAGGCGCCTGGACCTTGGTCTCCACTGTCGGGGTCCCCTTGAACGCAATCTTGGCACCGGGCTTGGCCGAGGGGTTGACCGAGACCAGATCCGCAATGCTGGTCTGGAAGTAACCCGGCGGCGGGACGCACGACGCTTCAGGCAGACAGTCGGGCTCGTCGACCACCTGGTCGCAGTCGTTGTCCTTGCCGTCGTTGCAGATCTCCTCCGGCGTACAGACCTGGCTCGGCTGGCAGACCCCGCCCACGCAACTCCACCCGGGACCACACTGGATATCATCGACGCAGCCTGTCTGCCCCTGCCCGCAGTCCTCGAAGCATTTTTGCACGCGTTCTCGAACTCGTCGCAGGTTCCGTTGCCGCACGGAATGCAGACCTGCTGGTTCGTCTGGCAGAACGGGGCGCAGAGCTCTTCGCACTCCGCCTGGCTCGTCCCTCCGCAAACAAAGGGGAAATCCTCCTCGCAAAACATCCGGGGAACGAGCACCTGGCCGGATTCCTGGCAGCACTGCAGCATCGCCCCTTCGGGACCGGGGACGCCCCACGGGGAACAATCGCCGCAGCCCGGCCGCCCGGGCGTTGCGAAGTACTCGCAGAAGCCCTCGTCGTTGCACTGCCCGACCTCGCACAGGGCCACGGTCGGGCAGTATTCCTGCCCCTTGCAGACCCCCCAGACGTCCCCGGTGGTGCACTGCTTGCCGTCGTTGCACCCCACTCCGTCCGCTGCAGCATGCTGGCATCCCTTCGCGGAATCGCAGAAGTCGGTGGTGCAGGGGTTCTTGTCATCGCAGTCGATGGAGGAGTGCTTCTTGCAGGCCCCCCCCATGCACTTCCACGACTGCACGCACGCATCGTCCCCCTTGCACGCGGTCCCGTCCTTGACCGCAACCCAGTCGCACTGCTGTGACTGCGGGTCGCACCCCCAGAGCGTGCACTGCGGACCGGCCCCCACGGGAACGTCAGTCTCGCAGTCCGCATCCACCTTGCAGCCGGGACCGACCACCTCGGGCGTCAGATCCTCCCCGGTGTCGGGGGCAGCAAGATCGATCGGAGAGACCTCCTCTTCCGGAACAGAGGAGTCGTCCTGACTCACCGGGGGCATGATGACGTTGAACGAACAACCGCAGACCGCCGGTGCAACAGCCAACACCAGAGCCATTGGCCAGGCAGCAAGGGAACTGTCCGAGAATCGCATGTCAAGCTCCATCTGGAGACGCACCGGCAGGCGTTCTGTCCTGCCGCCGTCGTGCCCATGATACTCGGACGGTCGGGAATTGCCAGAGGCAAGCGTGACGCAGCGTCATGAGCGAGACACCCCGTTTCCCCGGCCGGGGAAACGGCAACTGGTTGGCTGGCCGCCGAGTTTCGAGTAGCATCGTGGCTCAGGGAGGGGAGGATGGTCGCCGGGATCTCCGTGGATTCGAGCACAGCGGAACGCAGCAGGGTCGTGGTGGCCATGAGCGGCGGCGTGGACAGCACCGTGGCTGCCGCTCTCTTGAAGAGCCGGGGGCACGAGATTGTGGGGGTCACCCTCAAACTCCGGGAGTGTGGGGGAAGCCAGGCAACCCGCTCATGCTGCGGCGTGGACGGGCTGGTGAGAGCGGCCGAATCCGCGGACCTCCTGGGAATCCGGCACCATGTGCTCGACTGCGTGCGCGAGTTCGAGGAGCGGGTGCTTGGGTACGCGTGGGACGAGTACGCTGCGGGGCGGACGCCGAGCCCGTGCCTGCTGTGCAACGAGCGGATCAAGTTCGGCCTCCTGTTCGAATGGGCTGAGAGCCAGGGGGCCACGCACGTCGCCACCGGCCACTACGCCCGGGTTGAGCGGGACGCTGTCGGCAACGTGCGGTTGCTGCGCGGAACCGATTCGGGAAAGGACCAATCCTATTTCCTGGCCGGGCTGACCGCTGAGCAGCTTTCGCATGTTCTGTTCCCGCTCGGCGCTCTGACCAAGAAGGAGGTCCGGGCCTTGGCCGGCAAGGGCGGGCTCCCATGTGCGGATGCACCGGAGAGCCAGGATGCGTGCCTGGTTCAGGCCGGGGAGTCGTTTGCCGAGATGCTGCGGCTGCGGCATGGGGGGACCGCTCGGCCCGGAACGGTCGTCGACGATTCGGGGACCGTCCTGGGCCGTCACGACGGGATCCACCTCTTCACCATCGGACAGCGCCGCGGGATTCCGGTGCAGGTTCCTTGCAGGCTCTGGGTGCGGAGGATCGATGCGGGCGCCGGCGTCGTCCACGTCACTGCGGAGGAATCGGGACTGGACTGCTCCGGGTTGTCTGCGTGCGGGATGTCCTGGGTCCGCGGTGCTCCCCCCGCTGGGAGATTCCGGTGCGAAGAAAAGCCGGCCGAGGTCACCTGTTCGGCCCCCGACCGTGTGACCGTGCGTTTCGACTCTCCGGCTCGAGCACTGACTCCGGGCCAGGCCGCGGTGCTCTATGATGGCGACGAGGTGCTCGGACGAGGCTGGATCGATTCCACACCCTAGGGCCTGCACCTAGCCGTCCGCGACTTCGGCTCGACGACCGGGCGGTCCTGCGCGGGCCGGGCCTCACGGCAGCGTTCGGAATCCCTGCTTGGAAAAATGGCCGTCGAACGTCGCGACCAGTCCCACGTCCATCTCCCTCATGACGAGGAAGCTCACGTGGTCCACGAGCCCCGGTCCCTTGCGCCCCCCCGCGGCCGCTTTCTCCCAGGCAGCGCAGTGGAGCCGTTCATCCACCCAGACGACAAGGGCCGAACGCCGTACGGTCTCCCCGACCCTGTTGAATGCGGCCGGCCCGAAGCGTCGGCGAACGAGGGCCCCCGCCTCGACCAGCACATAGGAATGCGTCACCAGAGGTGCCTCGGCTGCGGCCAGCTCCCGGAAGATCCGGATGGCCTCGCCGTGGTGGGCGTCGTTCACGTTGACCAGCGCCAGCAGCGCCGACGTGTCGACGAAGACCGGATGTGCGCTCATTCCTTCACGTCCTGTTCCAGGTACTTGTCGTGTTTCTCGGAAAGGTCGGCCGGTCCCCCGATGCCGATGCCTGCCACGTCGAGCAGCCCGGCGGCTCCCAGCTTGCCGGGGCCCGGGCCGAGACCGACCTGCAGCCCCCTGGCGAGGAGATGCCTGACCGCCTCGGCAAAGGAGATCCTGTGGATGTGGGCAAGACGCCTCACGGACTCGTACTGCGGCTCGTCGAGCAGAATCTGGGTCCTGACCATGGCCCTCACCTCCCTGATTACATCATTATGGCATTATGGCCGGAAGTCAAGTGCCGGACCCTGATCCACCAGGGATTCCCCACACGGGCGGGCTCATCGCCCTCCGGACGCCGTTGTCGGTGGCGGGGACATGGCCATCCGTGACCCATGGGCGCGGTTTTCTCGACACCGCTTCACGGTCGGGGCTCGTCCTTGCAATTGCCGAATGAACCTGTGTAGTGTGTGTGGGGCCGCAGGGCCTGTTCCCCTGGGCGAAGTCGGAGGTACGCATGCGTTTCTGGAACGAGTTGGCGTTGGTGGCTGTACTGCTGGGCCTTGCGGGAGCTTCAGGGGTGCCGGCACTTGCCGATGAGATGCCGGTGGCCTCTCTTTCCGCTCCGGAGCTTCCATCGGCCCGGGTGCGCAGCCTGGCTCGCTGCGCGTTGACCCGCCTGGCCGGGGAAAGGGGGGTCGACTCGCTCCGTGTGACCTGGCCCGAGTCCCC
>VGRX01000054.1 GCA_016875215.1 Deltaproteobacteria bacterium | reverse complement strand
CAGATCCGCAGGTTGGAGAAGGACTTCCTGGAAGAGGGCGGATTCAGCGAGAAGCTGTACCGGGCGCGCCGGCAGAAGAGAGGTGACGAAGCGCAGCGGGGTCTCTGAAAAGTACCTGCGCAGCGCAGTGAGGCGTGTCCACATTCAGCGCGACACGTACTCACATTCGGCGCACTCCGCCAGGGGGCGCTGCTTCTTCGTTCGTTCTCAGCATCCGCCGTTGCGGTCCCTTCTACCGCCTGATCTCTTCTTCCAACTGGTCGGCCAGCCCGGACTTCAGCTTCTTGAGCTTCTGGACCGCGCTCTTGGCATCCTTCGTCTTGCCGAGGCCGGCGCTGACCGCACCCCAGGCGTACCAGCATTCTGCGAAGTCGGGTGCCGCCCGGGTGCAGGCCAGGAGGGTCTTTGCGCTCTCCTCGAGCTTCTTGTCCTTGGACAGGACGACACCGAGGTTGTACAGGGTGTAGGGTTCCTTCCCGTCCGCCTCCAGGGCTTTGCGATAGCAGCGGGCGGCGGCATCGTAGTTGCCGTCCGCATCCTCGACCATGCCCAGCAGGAAGAGGGTGCGGGCCTCGTCGGGCGTGACGGCGGGCGGCTTCCCGTTGCTCCCCGGCAGGCGGGCCCTCATGGTTGCCCGGGCCTGTGCGGTCTCGAGCACCTTGCGGGCCGCTGCCAGGTTCTGGGTATTGATCATCGCGGACGCTGCGGCGTTGGCCACCTGGACGTCATCCGGGAGCGCGGCCGACGCCTTCTGGAGCAGCGGGAGCGCACCGGCATCGTCCCCTTCGGCCTGTCGGGCGAAGCCCGCGAGCTTGAGCGCCTGGGGATTGTCCGGGGCCTTCTGGAAGGCCTTGTCACCGTTGCTCCGGGCGCAAGCGTAGTCGTGCTTCTGGAAGCAGATCTCTCCGAGCTTGAGCAGGGCGGAGACATCGGCCGGGTTGGCCTTTGCCGCGTCCTCGAGATCCTGTTCCGCCCCGGCAGCGTCCCCGGCCTTGATGCGTGCGGTGGCCAGCATCGGCGAGATCTCGGCATCCGCGGGCAGGAGCCCCTTGGCCGTGGAGAGAGCTTCGACCGCCTCCTTGAATCTCCCCCGGTTGAGTCTCACGATGCCGAGCTGCTTGAAGATCATCCCCTGGTCCGGAGCCTGGGTCGCCGCGGCTGAAAGCAGCTTCTCCGCTTCCTCGAGGTTCTTGCGTCGGCCTTCGATGACACCGAGCTTCCACGAGGCCCGCCAGTTGTCCGGTTCCGCCTTGACCACGGTTCGCAGGTGGCGTGCGGCCCCCTCCTCGTCCCCCTGGTCGAGCAGCAGCATGCCGAGGGCCAGGGACGCGGTGACGTTGCCCGGCTCCTGTTCGAGCACCTTCTCGATCTGGCGTTTCGCCTCATCGAAGTTCTTCTCGTCCAGGTACTTGCGGGCCAAAGCCATGCGGTCCGACGCAGCGTTGCTTCCGCCCAGCCCGGCCGCCTGGTCCAGCTCCTTGCGGGCATCCTCGGAGCGCCCGGTCTCCTGGTAGGCCTTGGCCAGGAAGCGGCGGGTTTCATAATGATCAGGGGAGAGGCGTCTGGCCGCTTCGAGCGGCTCGACCGCGTCCTTGTAGCGCCCGAGGTGGACCAGTGCGACGCCGAGCAGGAACTGTGCCCCCAGCTCGTTTGCGAGCTCCTCGGCTGCCGTGGAGAGGGGTTCCACGGCCTGTGCGTACTCCCTGACGTCCGACAGCAGGATCCCAAGCCGGTACGCAACCCGGGCGTCGGTGCGGTCGGCCTCCCAGACCGCCTGGAGCTGCATCCGGGCATCCGCTGAACGGCCTGCCTTCTCCAGGCTGGTGGCATACTCCAGGCGCTGGGCACGGGCATCGGGCTGATTCTCGAGATAGCGCTCCCAGACGGGAATCGCCTCCTCGTGCTTTCCCTGGAGGCTGAGGGCCAGGGCCAGGTCGCGGTCCACCTGCCGGTTCTCCGGCTGGAGCTGGGTCACCCGGCGGAGCAGCCGCTCCGCAACCGCGCAGTTCCCCGACTTCGCGGCAGCGAGGCCCAGGTAGTAGACCGCAGCGGGGTCGTCCGGCGTGGCAGCGACCGCCTGGCCGAGGTAGTACTCGGCAGCGTGCAGATCCTCTCGAAGAAAGGCCGTCCGACCCAGGGCGTAGAGGGTCTTTGCATCCTTGGGACGTTGCCGGAGCGCGGATTCGTACAGCTCGGACGCCTCCTTCATTCTGCCCTGCGCTTCGCGGACCTGTCCCTGGCCGAGGTACGAGTCGGCAACGTAGGTGGAGAGCTCGATGGACTTCTCGTACTCCCGGAACGCCTCATCCAGCCGGCCGAGGTTGTGGAGCGAGAGAGCAAGCCCGTAGTGGGCCTTGCCGTCCGTGGAATCGGCCTTGATGGCCGCGGCGTACTGCTCCGCCGCCCGGTCGAATTCCCCCTGTCGGTGGAACAGCAGCCCGAGCGCATAGGCGGAGCGGGCCGAATCCGGGTCGAGGCTGGCCGACCGGGCCATGTACCTCTCGGCATCCTGGGAACGCCCCAACTTCTCCATGGCAATGCCCAAAGCCAGGAAGACATCCGGGTCATCGGGGTGTGCGGCCGCGACCTTCTCGAGCAGCGTGACGGCCTCTTCGACTCTGCTCGAGCGCTGGAGCAGAAACGCAAGGTTGTACAGCGCGTCGGGATGCTCCGGTTCCTTCTCGAGCACCTTGCGCAGGTAGGCTTCCTCCCGCGTCGTGTTGCCCGACTTCCCGTAGGCGAGGGAGAGCTGGAACAGGGTCTCCACGTCCTCGGGGTTCGCTTTCTGCGCCTTCTCGAAGACCGCCTTGGCCTTGTCATCCATGCCGGCTGCCTGGTAGGCGGCCGCGAGGTTGAAGAGGACGTCACCACGGTCGGGCTCGAGCTCGACCGCTTTCTCGAGGTGGGGGATCGCCTCGTCCACGCGGCTGTTGCGGATCAGGAGAGACCCCAGGTTGAACCGGAGCGCGGCGTCGTCCGGCCGTTTCTTCACGACCTTCTCGTAGATCCGGATGGCGTAGGCGATCTTGCCCGAGTCGGCCAGTGCCTGTGCGAGCTGTTCGAGGACGTCCTCCCGCCCCCTGGAAAGCACGGCAGCGCTCTCCAGTGCGGTGGCGGCCCCGTCGTTGTCCCCCTTCTCCATGAGGGCGACGCCGAGGTTGAAGTAGCCCTCGAAGAACTCGCCGTCCGCGCGGACCGCCTCCCGGTAGCGGGCGATCTCCTCGTCCTTGCGGCCGGTGTCCCCCGCGATTCTCCCGAGCAGGAAGAGAACTCGGGGGTTGTCCTCCTTCTCGGCAAGGGCCTTCTTGAGCAGCGTCTCGGCCCGCTCGCGGTTGCCCAGATCGTACGCACATTTCCCGGCCAGGAAGATCCCGGCCACGAACCGGGGGTCGATCTCCATCACCTTCTCGAGATGGGGCATCGCCTTGAGGCAGTCGCCGGTCTTCTCGTAGGTGGCAGCCAGGTAGTAGCTGGCCTCGAGGAACGTCGGTGCGAGCTTCAGCGTGCGGGTGAAACGGTCCCGGGCTGCCTGGTAGTTGCCCTCGTTGAACAGGGTCAGGCCCTCGTCGAAGAGTGCGAACGCCTTGGGGTCGATGGTGGGATTGAGGCCGGCCCCGGCAGGGACGGCCTGGAGCAGCAGGGCCAGCAGCAGCCCGATAGCCCAGAACCTCTTCACTCCGATTCCTCCGGTGGGGGGGGGCGGGAGCTACGCCACGTTCTCCAGGATCACGGCCTTGCCCATGCCGCCGCCGACGCACAGCGTGGCCAGGCCATACTTCACGCTTCTCCTGCGCATCTCGTGCGAAAGGGTGATCAGGAGCCTCAGACCGGTGGCGCCGACCGGATGTCCGAGCCCGATTCCGGAGCCGTTGACGTTGGTGATGCTCCGGTCCAGCTCGAGCAGCTTCTCGCAGGCCAGGTATTGGGCGGCAAATGCCTCGTTCACCTCCACCAGCCCGATCTGGGAGAGGGACATGCCTGCTCGGGTCAGCGCCTTGCGGGTGGCAGGGACCGGGCCGTAGCCCATGAGCTCGGGCTCGACTCCGGCCACCGCGTGCGAGACGAAGCGGGCGATCGGCTTGAGGCCGAGGGCCTTTGCCTTGCTTTCCGAGACGACCAGCGCGGCCGAGGCGCCGTCGTTCAGGCCGGACGAGTTGCCGGGGGTCACCGTGCCGTCCTTCTTGAAGGTCGGCTTGAGCTTCGCCAGTGCCTCGATGGTGAGGTCATGACGAATGTGCTCGTCGGTGGCCAGCAGCGTCTTGTCCCCCTTGCGTCCAGTGATCTCCACGGGGACGATCTCGTCTGCGAAGCGTCCGGACTTCGCCGCGTCGGAAGCGTTCATGTGGCTGCGCAGGGCCACCACATCCTGCTCCTCCCGGGTGATCGAGTACTTCTCCGCCAGGTTCTCGGCGGTGATGCCCATGATGAGGCCGGTGTTGGGGCAGGTGAGCCCTTCCCACACAGTGTCGGTGAGCTGGCCGTGCATGAGGCGCTTGCCCCACCGGGCGTCCTTCAGGACGTAAGGGGCCTGGCTCATGGATTCCATGCCGCCCACCAGGATCATGTCCGCGTCTCCGCACTGGATCCGCTGCATGGCGAACACTGCGGCCTGCATGCTGGAGCTGCACTGGCGCTGGATGGTCATGCCCGGGACGTGGAACGGGATTCCGGCCTTGAGCGCCGCGACACGGGCGACGTTGGGCTCGTCCGTGCGCATGAAGCAGTTGCCGAAGATCACGTCATCGAGCTCGGCCGGGTCGATTCCGGAGCGCTTGATGCACTCCTTGATGGGCACCATGGCCAGCTCGTTGCCCGGGATGTCCTTGAAGATGCCGCCGAAATCGCCGATTGCGGTGCGAACCGGTGCTGCCAGGAACACGTCTTGCATTTCTTCCCCCCCCTTGCAGTCAAGGCCCCTATTCTAACCGGGTGACCAGCGAATGGCCACAGCTCAGTTTCGGGGGGGGCATGACCGTCGGGCCAAAGCATGGCGGAGGGGGGGGCAGGGACCGATTCCGGTTGCCTGGGATGTCGCTGTCGGCTATAGTCCGCCTGACCGCGGAGTAGACGGGAGGCTGGTCCATGGCGGGTTGTGGCGGCAATGTTGGGCATCGCCCGCTCCTGCTGATGCTGCCCCTGGCGATGGTCGTGGCAGTGGCCGTGTGGCAGCTTCTGCGACCGGCCTGGATGCCCGGAGTTCCGGACCCCGAAGGGTGGCTGGACGCGGCCCGACACGTTCAGAGCCGATGGCAGGCGGGGGACGTCGTACGCATCGAGCCCACCTGGCTGACCGCGGGCAGGGTCTACTTCGGCGACGTGGACGGCGGGCCGAGAGCGCCGTTGCGGGTGCTGGATCTGCACGCCCCCATCGACCTCCCGTTCCTGTACCGGTTCCAGAGACTCTGGCTGGTCACCGCGGTCGAGAGCCGAGGCCGGGCTGCCGAGCTGCTCACGGAGGGGTTCGTGCCGGTGGAGGAGGTCGAGCTTCCGGGGCTCACCGTGTCGCTGTTCGAAGTTCCCCAGGGGATGTCCAGGTGGGAAATGCTGGAAGGGCTCTCGCAGGCGGTGCTGGTGCAAGGGGATTCGGATCCCTGCCCCTGGCGGCAGGACCGGTTCCGTTGCGTCGCGCGTTCGATGCCCGAGGCGAAGGTGGAGCTCCGGGAGGTCGCGGGAGGGCCTCGCCGCTGTCTCCTGCTGCGGCCGGCACCGGCCGGAGAAGATCTGATGGTACGTTTCCCCGCGCTGGATCGGGAGGGGATGCTCCTGGTCCGGGCGGGGAACACGGTGGAAGCGGCCCGCAGCAAGGACGGCGGTTCCGTGCGGGTGACGGTCGAGGTGGACGGTGCGGAGGCGGGCGAGATGGTGCTGGAACGGCGCTCATACCGGTTCGATGCGGTGCAGCAGCCGATTGCCGACGGCCCGCACGACGTGGTGATCCGGCTTACGGCCGAGGATGAAAGGAAGCGCGAGGTCTGCCTGGACGGCTTTGTCCTGGCTCCGGATGCGCTGCCATGACGCGGGGCATGCAGCCTCGAGAGGGTGCGGAGTGGAAGGGGAACGACCGGTCCTGCTGGTGACGAAGCGGAGCTTCTACGAGGTGTACGGCCTCGAGCGGAAGGATGCCGATTTCCTGGCCCACCTGCCCAAGGATCGGGAGTTGGCCGACTGGCTGATGGCCGACTACGAGGAGAACCGCGACGCCATCGCTGCGGTGGAATCGTTCCTGGATCAGCACGGGACCCGATACGTCCGATCCTCGGGGGTTCAGCGGGGCGTGGATGGACGGTACAGCCTGATCGTGGCGGTGGGGGGGGACGGCACGCTGCTTGCCGCTTCGCACGATGCGGTCTCAACGCCGGTCGTGGGGATCAACTCGCGTCCCGGACGCAGCATCGGGTATTTCTGTGCGGCGGACCGGGCCGATTTCCCGGAGGTCCTCCGGGACATTCTCGGCGGGCGGATGCTGCCGAAGACGCTGTCCCGGATGGACGTGTTCGTCAATGGCGAGCGGCGCTGTCCGCCGGTGCTGAACGACGTGCTGTACTGTGCGGTCAGCCCGGCGGCGACGTCGGTCTACCGCCTTGCGCTCGGTGACGTGGAAGAGATCCAGCGCTCCAGCGGCGTCTGGATTGCGACGCCGGCGGGAAGTACGGCCGGCATTGCAGCCGCGGGCGGGAGGAAGATGAGCCTCACGGGAAGCTCGATGCAGTTCCTCGTGCGGGAACCTTATGTCGGTGTCGGAACGCGGTATCGGCTGGACCGCGGGGTGTTCAGCGAGGGTCTTTGCTTGACCAGTCTCACTCCTCATGCAAGCATCTATGTCGACGGTTCCCGCATCGCGTTCGAGCTGAGCTACGGGGATCGAGTGGAACCCCGGGCTTCGGAGAAGCCGTTGCGGATCTACCTTCACAGGTGAAGAATGGCGGACGGACCTGCAAGCATCTCGTTCTGGTTGAAGGTGGGGGAGTGGCTGAGGCGAGTCGTGGTGGGGCTCGCTGTCGTGGCATTCCTGGGGGCCATCCTGCTGCTGCTGGCTGCCCTCTTTTTCTACCAGAGCGGGTATCGCCCGATGCCGCGCGAGAACCTGGATGTCGAAGCCGGTGAATGGGCCGCTGCCGGGAGCTCGGTGCTGGCCGAGGACCGGCTCCGGATCCTGAGCCTGGACCTCGACTACGGTGCCGGGGCGGTGGGTAGCCGACCGGAGGATGCGGAGGTCGGTCGGACGGACGCTGACGCGGTGACCGCCACGCTGGACCGGCTCGCAGCGCTGGCTCTCGAACGCAGCGCGGACGTGCTGGTGCTCCAGCGGGTGGATTTCGGAAGCGAGTATGCCGGGAACGTGGACCAGGCGGGCTACCTGGCCAGGAAGATGGGTTGGGGATACGTGGTGCGGTCGAGGATCTGGAAGCACTCCTACCTGCCGTTTCCGAATCCCCTGGGCGGTGAAATGCTGGGGCACGTGGACCTGGGGCACGCAATCGTCAGCCGGATTCCGGTGATCGAAGCGGCCCGGTTCGCCCTGCCCCCCGTGCGCCTGGACAACTGGTGGATGACGACGTTCGCCCCCGCGTACAACGTTGCGGGGGCGGTGCTGTTGACCCGGGGACGGCAGATCCTCGTGTTCGATGCGGCACTGACGTGCGGGGATCTCGAGGTTCGGGAGGCGCAGGCCCGCGAGGTCGCCCAGATCCTGAACCGGGAGAGCACGGGGAACGCCGTGCTGGCGCTGTCGCTATGCGCCCCTCCCCGGGACCTGAAGGCCACGGGCAAGGGGCGGCTCGACTACTCGCTCGACCTGGTGCGCTACCGCCGCAACCTCCAGACGCCGTTTGCCGACCGGGACGCTCTGCTCGACGGGGCCAGGTGGGGTACGCACGTGCTTCCCGACGGAACCCTGGCCGTCCATGACTACCTCCTGCCCGAGAAGGGCTACATCCTCAAGTCGTTCGAGGTGCTGGCGCCCGAGCCGCCCGTTTCCTCGCACCGTCCGTTGCTGCTCGAGGTGGCCTGGTAGTCACGCACCGTCCGTTCTGGCCCTCCCCCCAAACTACCATTGACCCGGAACCGCGTTCGGCTATAGTGGACCTGCTCATTCAGTCCCGGTTCTCCAGGGGGTGGTGACATGCGGGCGCAGAAGGTACTGATCCTCGGGGCGGCAGGAAGGGACTTCCACAACTTCAACATGGTGTTTCGCGACAACCCGGACTTCGAGGTGGTGGCATTCACCGCAACGCAGATCCCGCGCATCGACGGGCGCATGTACCCTGCGGCACTGGCGGGCGCTCTTTACCCCGACGGGATCCCGATCCTTCCCGAGGTCGACCTCGAACGGATCGTGGCTGAACGCGAAGTCGATGTCGTCGTGTTCGCGTACAGCGATGTCTCGCACGAGCAGGTCATGCACCTGGCCGCGCGCAGCCTGGCAGCGGGGGCGGAGTTCCGACTGCTCGGCGACCGGGGCACCTTCATCGAGGCGCCGCTGCCGGTCATCGCGGTCTGTGCCGCCAGGACCGGCTGCGGGAAGAGCCAGACCAGCCGCAAGATCGCTTCCATCCTCAGGGGGCGGAACCTGAAGGTCTCCGCCATCCGCCACCCCATGCCGTACGGCGACCTCATCGCACAGCGGGTGCAGCGGTTCGGTGAATACGCCGACCTTGTCCGGCACAAGTGCACCATCGAGGAGATCGAGGAATACGAGCAGTACATCGAGCGGGGCATGGCGATCTACGCCGGCGTCGACTACGAGGCCATCGTCGATGAGGCGGCAGCCGAGAGCGACGTGATCATCTGGGACGGCGGCAACAACGACATCCCGTTCGTGCGTCCCGACCTCTACATCTGCGTCCTCGACCCGCTCCGTCCGGGACACGAGCTCAAGTACTACCCGGGCGAGGTGAACCTGCGCGCCGCAGACCTCGTGGTCATCAACAAGGTGGATCAGGCTGCCGAGGCCGATCTGGCCGCGGTCGTCGCGAACGTCCAGGCCGCCAACCCCGGGGCCTGCATCATCGAGGCGGAGAGCCGCATCACCCTCTCCGACCCGAAGGCGATCGCAGGGCGCCGCGTCCTCGTGGTCGAGGACGGCCCCACGCTCACACACGGCGGCATGTCGTATGGCGCGGGATACGTAGCCGCAGTCCGCCTCGGCGCCAGCGAGATCATCGACCCCAGGCCGTTTGCCGAAGGGCCGATCCGGGACGCCTACGCTTCCTATCCTCACATGGGAAGCATCCTGCCCGCACTCGGGTACTACCCCGAGCAGCTTCAGGCACTCGAGGCCACCATCCGGCGGGCCGGTGCGGACGTGGTCATCGTCGGAACGCCCGTGGACCTGCGGCGGTACGTGAAGATCGATCGGCCCGCTGTGCGGGTCACATACGAGCTCGAGGAGCGTCCGGGACAGCTCACGCTCGAGCAGGTCGTGGAGCGCTTCCTCGACCAGACGGCCCGGGAGTGACGGGGACTCGACATGTGCGCTCTCGCCCGGCGTGACACCCTGCCCGGCAAGCTCCTCCTCGACAGGTTCCTCCTCGGGGGCAAGATCGGGGCCGGTGCGGTATCCGACGTCTACCTGGCCCGCCAGCGCTCGGTCGGCAATCGCAACGTAGCGGTCAAGGTCGTCAAGCGGCTGCTGTGCGAGAGCGACACGCCCGAAGCCCGAATCCACCGGCAGCGCTTCCAGTTCGAGGCCGAGCTCCTGGCCATGGTCAAGTCGAGCTGTTTCGCCAGCCTGGTGGACTGCGGGACGATGGTGGACGAAGGGGTCGAGCGCCCGTTCATGATCATGGAGCACCTGGACGGAACGGCGCTGTCCGAGTACGTGAAGGCGGGACGCCGGTTCACCATCGGCGGGGCGGCCCGGATCGTGCTGCTGCTGGCCGAGGCGATGCTCGACCTGCACCGGTTCAAGGTGGTGTACCGGGACCTTTCGCCGAACAACGTGATCCTCGAGGAAGGGGGACCGTTCGGCCTGGTTCCCCGGCTGTTCGATCTGAGCCACGCGATCGTGCCGGGGGTGGGCGGAATGGATGATTCCGGGGGGGCCGGCTCGCTGCTGGCCGGCACGCCCCCCTATGCGGCTCCGGAGCTTCGCAGCGCTGCCGGGGACGAACGGAGCGACCAGTTCTCGCTGGCCGCGATCTTCTATGCCATGCTCACCTCCCTTCCTCCGATCGTGCTTCGCTCCCAGACCTGGGAGGACTACGGCGCCGCGGTGGCCGGCCGCAGGGTCCTTCCCGAGAAGCCGCTGAAGAAATACCTGCCCAGGGTCCCCAGAGGGCTGGACGCCGTCGTTGCCACCGCACTGGACGTCCGGCCCGAGCGGCGCTATCCGACAGTCCAGGAGTTCATCCAGGACCTCTGCGAGGTGTTGTTGAAGTCCTCGTTGGCCAAGGGGACGGAAGGGGGCGACGGTTTCCTCTCCGGGCTCATCGCCCGCATCACACTGAGAGGTTGAGGCCCACGGGTCTACGCCGGCTGGCTGGTGAGTCGGTCGAGAAGCGCCCGGTACAGCTCGAGCTGCACTTTGTCCGTGCGCATGGAGAGGCGCACCTCGAAGATCCCTCGCTGGTCCGATTCCGCCTGTTCGGGCCGGACTCGCGTCACGTCCCCCTGCACCTCGATCTGCGAGATCTTCTTGGCGCCAGCCAGTGGGATCACGATGAGCACCGACGCATAGAGAGCGGGAAGCTGCTGCTCGGTGCGAATCTTGAGACCCGCACAGTAGAGACGCGTGGCGATGCCCTGGAAGCGGTTCGTTCCCAGGCGATAGACCACGGGGAGGTCCAGGTTTCCGGCTGCCACGGGGGTCACCGGCTGGGTCTGGATGAGCACCTCGCCCCGCTTGGGCTTTGCGCCGAACAGCGACGAGAAGAAAGAGCGGCGGGGCTTCTTGACGATCGGGGGCTGCTCGCCCGCGGGAGACGGAGGTTCCGGGGGGGGAACCGGCGTCGGCTCGGGCAGGTCGGCGATGGCCTCCAGCGGCAGCTCCTCGCACGTGGCCATGGTCGGAGGGGGAGGCGGCGTCAAGGTCTCGACCGCCGGCCACTGGGCCGTGGTCCGGAGCTTCTTGGCCAGTTCCTCCTCGGGAGGCGGCGCGGCGGGAGGGGGAGCTGCCGGAGGGGGAGCTGCCGGAGCCTGCCGGGCCGCAGGAGGCGCCTCCGGGGCCTTTGCCTGCTCCCGGTCGACCTTGACCAGCTTCACGTCGGACGGGGCCTTCCCGGCAGCGGCCTCGATCTCTCCAGCGTTCGGGACCCTGCCGAAGTTCGACAGGATGGCGTCCGCCTCCTCCATCTCCTCGACGCTCTGGAACAGAGAGAGCTGGAGTGCGCGCAGCCGTTCGGTGCCGGCCTGGTGGATCGAACTGAAGCTGAAGGTGTAGAGCTTGTCTCCGGCGGCCTCTTCGATGCGGATCAGCCCGACTTCCACTCCGAGCACCCGCTCGAGGAAGAGGCGGACGCGGGTGGGATCCCGGGACACGAGGTCGCCGAACTCCACGCCGAAGAGAGGCTCGCCGTTCGCTCCGACCTGGACACGGACCACCGTGACCTTGAGAAACATCTCGAGCTCAGGTCGCTTCCGGTCCGACAGGTTGAGCAGGAACCGGGTTCCGACAGGCAGTGCCACCGGTGCGGTGAACAGGGCGCCGCCCTTGCTCAAGTCGACGCTCTGGGCGGTGTACTCCTCCCCCTCGTAGGTGAACGTCACCACCAGGCGGCGGTGCAACCGTTCAAACCGTCTTCTCTCGGCTCCGGAGGGCTCTACGAGCCCGTTGTTCTCGTCCACCCGCATCAGCACAATACTCTAGCAGACCTGCAACGGAATGGCCAGCAGAACGTGGCCGGTGGCCGTAACGCATCACTCCCAGGTTGACGGCGGGGCGCAGCAGGAGGCTGTCCGAGCCCCGACCGTGAGGGAGGGGCCGCAACAGGCCTGCTCGTCAACCCAGCAGTGATCGGTTGCCCGGGGGCCGGGGTCAGCGAGCCGCATGGCCGCGGTTCAGCTCGGTGGTGGCAACCAGGTCGATCCTCCAGCCGTCCTCCCGCACCAGCTCGACAAACCGGGTCTTGCCGTTGCTCGCGACCTGCATCCGCACGCGGGACGGACCGGACGCCACCCGCTCGAGCGCCAGGTCCCCCTTGGCCCCCTCGAAGCCTGCAAAGACCAGGCAGGAGGCACCGGCCTCGGATGCTCCGGCAGTAGCCTGTCCGCCGGCCGGGCTGCCCGCAACGGATTGCCCGCACGCAGCCAGGTCCTTCTGCGACTGCTCGGAAAGCAGGGCGAAGAACTCCCCCTGCACCGAGCCGAACTCATTCTGCCGCGCATACTCCGCGAGCTGGTACGCGGTGCGGACCACCTCCTCGGGCCCCTTCTCCTCCGAGCAGGCGGTCAGACAGAGCAATAGCGGAACCCAGACGTTGCGCATCCCATTGCCTCCCCAAAAGAACCCGAGTCAGTTGCCTTCACCGTCCTGCGACGACCCACATCCAATGAAATCGGGCAGATCTGCGCCGAGTTTCCTATTGGAATGCTGGTCGATGGTCGGGGACCTTCCCCGGCCCCTGCTTCGCCTTCCCGGACATCCCATGCCATTCCCCGCGGAGGCCCCTACTGCTCGCATCTCGCCCCCCGGTCCGCGACACGAGCCAGCAGCCACCAGCCGGCCGCCGCCACCACGCCGAGAAGCACTCCCAGCCACCGCGTGCCCACAAAGACCTGGTGCAGGGCAAACATGGACACGAGCATTGTCACAGCCGCTGCGGCCCACTGGGCCAGGGCCTTCTTCAGCCCTCCCCCCGCCCGCCAGTTCACCGCGGTCCCCTCGGTGATCACCTGCCCCCAGAACCCGAACGGGCGGACCCGTCGATAGAACTGCTGCAGGTGCGCAGGGGCGACCGGCTGGAACAGGAACGTCGCAACCAGCATGGCCGCGGCCGATACTCCCACCGTGATGAGCAGCTTCTGGAAGTAGAGCAGTTCCGGGGCCACCAGGTACAGCAGCGCCGTGACCAGCGCGGCCGAGACGAGCCCGGCCAGCTCGGAAGCGGCGCTGACGCGCCACCACACCCAGCGCAACAGGTGCGGAAGCCCCAGCCCCGCTCCCAGCGCGGTGAAGAACTCCCAGGCCCCTTTCACCGAGTCGATCTGGGTCGTGACCGCCAGCGCCACCACCAGCACCAGCACCGTGGCCAGCCGGCCGGCCAGCACCAGCTCCTTGTCCGACGCCTTCGGCCGCAGGAACCGGGCATACACGTCGTTGACCAGGTAGGACGACCCCCAGTTGATGTGCGTGTCGATCGTGGACATGAACGCGGCAATCAGCGACGCGGCCAGAAGCCCCATCAACCCCGGCGGCAACAGCTTGGCGATGAGCACCGGGTACGCAGCCTCACGGTCTCCCAGGACCCGGGCGTACTCGGATGAGATCTCCGCTCCGGGGGCGGGCACCAGCGGGTACACGACCAGGGCGACGAGGCCCACCAGGATCCACGGCCAGGTCCTGAGCAGGTAGTGGCACAGGGCGAACAGCAGCGTCCCCCGGTACGCATGGTGCTCGTCCCGGGCCGCGACCAGGCGTTGTGCAAAGTAGCCCCCGCCGTCCGAGTTGTGGGTCGCCCACCACTGCACGGTCAGGTACGTCACGAACGCACCCGCAGCGGCCGCAGTCATCCCCTGCGGGAAGAAGCCCAGAATCCCGTCGACCCGGGTCGGGTATATCACGTGGAGGCGTTCGAGCAGCGAGTCGAGCCCGCCCACGTAGTCCACCGCGTACCAGGCGAACGCGATGGCCCCCCCCATGGCCAGAAGAAACTGCACCAGGTCGGTGACCACCACGCTGGCCAGCCCCCCCATCGATGCATAGAAGAGCGCGACGAACGCCATGATCAGGATCGACAGCCCCTCGCCCGGATCCGAGATGGCGCTCTTGCTCGGCCACCAGCCGGCCATCCAGGCGTACAGCCCCGGACTCAGCTCCTCCCAACGCACGAAGCTGTGCACGATCTTGCCCATGGCCCGGATCACCCAGCCCATGGTGATGCAGTTCGTGACCAGGGCGAAGAAGAACGCTTTGAAGGCCCGCAACGCCGTGGCGCTCTTCCCGTCGTACCTCAGCTCGATGAACTCGGCATCGGTGATGACGTTGGTGCGGCGCCACAACCTGGCGAGGACGAACACGACCATCAGGTGGGACAGCGCCAGCGACCACCAGAACCAGTTCCCGGAAATCCCGTCTTTGGCCACGATGCCGGTCACCGCCAGCGGAGTATCGGCCGCAAACGTCGTGGCCACCATGGAGATGCCGATGAGCCACCAGGGGAACGCCCGGTTGCCGACGAAGTACGAGGTCATGTCCTTCGACGCGAGCTTCCTCAGCGCGAACCCGGTCCCCACGGTGAACAGCAGGTACCCGAGGATGATCGCCCAGTCGATCCACGCAAGCTGCATCGTGCCCTCCGCTCGCTCCAGGAGCTTTCTCCGCTGCCGGTTCCGCTCGGCATCCCGACACGAGCATGAGCCTACAGCCTCCCCGCGGTCCTGTTCAACTGTTTTCCCTTGACATCGCCCGGATGGGGAGTATCCTCACGTCACTTCATCGGGGTTCGCCCCGATTGACATTGCGGGGTGGCGCAGTTGGCAGCCCGTCGGGCTCATAACCCGAAGGTCATAGGTTCAAGTCCTATCCCCGCGACCAAGTAGTACTTGGTACCATCACATCGCGGATGCACCGCACCCACGGATCGGCCAAGACAAGACAGTCGGTGAGCTTCGCTCCGATCCGGGGGGAAGCAAGCGCCCGTCACTCCCTCTCCGACGCCGGCCACGATGGATGACGTGTCCCGTCGCTGTGGACGCCGCCCCCGTCTCGGTGGCACAATCCTGTTGTCCGGATGAAAGGGGGCACCATGGGTATTCGGCTCCGGTTCGTGCTTCTTGCGGTCATCCTCGTGTGTGCCTGCTCCGGCCGTGTCGAGGTCGATGGCATCGGGGAGCGTTCACAGGACACGGCCACCACCGATCTTGCGGATTCCCGGGAGCCTGCTCCGGATGCCATTTCGTCCGCGGAGGGGAGAGCATCGGACGAGAACGCCGACGAACCGGCCGGCGGGGATGCCGTCGGGGCCTGTCCGACTGCCGTGCCCCTCCACTGCGGAGACAATCTCTCCGGTAACACCCTGCTCGATGGACGCCCCGACGAATGGTCCGGGTATGCATGTACGGCCCGCCTGGAGTCCGGGCCCGAGGTCATCTACTCCTTCAAGGGGGAAGCCGACTGCCAGGTCACCGTGCGCCTGGACAACTTGTCCGTCGATCTCGATCTCCTGGTGCTCGACGAGTGCGACCCCTGGTCGTGCAAGAAGGCCGCGTCGACGCCCTTGGACATCCAGGACGGCGAGGAGGTGGAGTTCGACGTCAAGGCCGGCGGGCACTACTTCGTGGTGGTCGACGGTTACGCCGGGGCCTCGGGGGCCTTTGACATCAGCGTGGACTGTACGTGCGGGGCAAAGCTCCCTGCGTTTGCGGACGGTTTCTGGGAGATGCACGTGGACAGGAAACTGAAGGACCTGCCCGGTGACGTGCAGTTCCCAACGGACCCCCTGGACGAGGAGGACTACGAGCCGGTCGAGGACGGCCCTGTCTACCCGGTCGTCGTTTCCGGGGACGGCCAGTCCGTCGAAGTCGGCGTTGAACCCCTCGTCGGAGTCCTCGAGCCGGGCAAGCCCGGGGAGTGGATGTTCAACCTCACGAAAGGCACCTTTGCCGGCGGACGGTTCGTAGTGTGGGCGTCAGATTCGGCGTTGCAGGCGGAGCTCACCATCTACGGTTCGGGAGTACCGATCGTGTCCAGTGCGCGGGGGGAACTGCTGGAGGGGGAGTAGGAGGCACGTTGAACTCCTGGCACGTCTACATCCTGCTCTGCTGCGACGGCACCCTCTACACCGGGATCACGAATGACCTCGACAAGAGGGTGAAGGCGCACAACGAGGGGCACGGTGCCCGGTACACCCGGACCCGCCGGCCGGTCGATCTGGTGTACCGGGAGACCGCGGAGTCGCGCAGCGCGGCGACCGTGCGGGAAGCGGTGATCAAGAGGATGAGCAGGAAGAGGAAGCTGGAGATGATCGCGGGGGGATGATTCGGAACGCCTTGGAGGAGGTCAGAGGCAACGGCTTCTTTCACGCCACGATCCTCCGGGCAACCTCCTCGGCGTGTTCGATCGACTTCAACGCGCTGAGCCGCTTGAACGCTTGCCCGCCGGCATCACCCCTATCGTTGCGCCATGTTTCCGTTGCCTCGGTGATAGACGTCAGCAGACCCGTTACCGCGGGGTGAGCGACAGGATCCCGGAAGAACTTCCGGGTCGCCGGCTTCTGCTTTCCCAGGTAGCTCCAGAGGTCCGATCGCATGTCGATCCCGTGGTTGTGGTCACGCGCCTCGTCCGCATTCTTCGGTCTTCGCGACAAGGGGAAGGGGAAGAAGGCCCGGGACAAGGCGGAGGAGGACGAGGCTGGCGAGGGAGAGGAGCGGGCGGTATCGGCTGAGAAGCCTTCGCAGGCCGGGAGGAAGCCGCTCAAGCTCACTCCGCACACGGAGGATCCGAAGAAGGGACCGAGGCTGTTGTGAGGGGGCCTGGAGACCACACCTGCCGGCACATTCCGCGCTGGACTGTCCGGGCAGCCTATGTAATCATGATGCCGGTAAGCTAAATAACGCTCGGCCGGCGGGGGCCGAACGCCCTTCGGGTGCACCGGGAGCTTCGACTCAAGCCGTTCTGCACGGTCTCGTCGGCAGCGGCCAAGCTCAACCTCTCGTTCCCGGCAGCCGCAAAGAGCCTGTCCGCACTGGAGCAGTTGGGCATCGTCCGTGAGATCACCGGCCGGGAGCGGGATCGTGTGTACGCCTATGAACGCTACGTCGAGCTTCTGGCCGAGGGCACCGAGCCCCTTCGGGACGGAATCCCGTGAGCCTCAATCCCGTCCAGTTCGGCACCGAAGTCATCGACCAGTTCGGGCGATGGCTGCTGACGACCCATCATATCGCAGATGCACCGCACCCACGGATCGGCCAAGACAAGACAGTCGGTGAGCTTCGCTCCGATCCGGGGCACAATGCTCCCGCCAGGCAGGGCCTGGGTCCATCACATCGACGCCCGGTCTCGGCTCACCGGTTCCCGTCACGCTCCAGGTCCGGCAGCACCAGGTCGTAGCGTACGCTCCGCCCCGCTCCCGACTGGCGGAGGAATCCGAGAGCGACGAGCCGGGCAAGCTCGCGGAACGCTGTGGCCCGCGAGGTCCGAGTCATCGCGACGTACTTGCGGGTGGTGAGCCCCCCTTGGAACCCTCCAGGCCCGGCTTCCACCAGCTTCCCCAGCACCTTGCGCTGGCTTGCGTTCAGCTCCGCGGTTGCGGGCAGCCTCCAGAGCGCCTCGTTGCGCAAGGCGGTGGCGAGCCCCAGCTCGGCCCTGACCATCGCTCGCTCCAGGCATCCCAGGAACCACGCCAACCAGTCCGTGATGTCGAGGTCCCCCTGCTGGCACTGCTGCAAAGCAGCGTAGTATCGCTCCCGTTCGGCCATGATCTGCGCCGAGACGCTGTAAGGCCTCACCCGGGCCCCCTCGTCCTGCGCCAGCGCCATGTCGGTGAGCGCCCTGGCGATGCGTCCGTTGCCGTCCTCGAACGGGTGGATCGTCACGAACCAGAGATGGGCCACTCCGGCCCGGACCAGCCCGTCCAGGTAGCGAGGCCGCGAACGCCACCACCGAAGGAACCTCCTGACCTCGGCCGATACCCGCTGGGAGGGAGGGGCCTCGAAGTGGACCCGCTCCCGGCCCACCGGCCCGGACACCACCTGCATGGGATCCCGGTTGCGCCACCGCCCCACGCGGATGGGCCTCAACCCGGAATACCCGGTCGGGAAGAGCGCCGCCTGCCAGCCCTTCAGCCGGGCCACGGTCAACGCCGCCTCGGCCCCGGTCGTGGCATCGAGAAGAACCTGCACCAGCCCGTCCTCGCTGGGAGTGGGTGCAGGAAGGCCCGCGGTCGGCAACCCCAAGCGTCGCGCAACCGAGGATCGAAGGCGGGTCCGGTCCAGGCGCTCCCCTTCGATCTCTGCGGTCCGGACCGACTCCTCGACCAGTGCGTCCGCCCGGGCCCGTGCCGACGCATCGAGCCCGAGCGACTCCATCCGGGCAAGCAGCCGGGCCTGCATGGACCTGGCCCGCCCCAGCGGCACGAGCAGCGCGTTTCCGTCCCAGCGGAACGAGGGCCACCGACTGTGCTGCCAGATGTATCGCTTCATCCGCACCCCCTAATCGCTTCACATCCTGACGCGAATATATCCCTCAACCGCGTCGGATGCAAGTGCGCCTCGTTTCCGGGGCCGGAACGGACTTCCCCTGGGATTCGGTGGGCCCATCGTCCAGGAGGCACGGGAGCCGGTGCCGGTGTCTTCCGGGGGGTGTGCGAAACCCTTTGACCAGTTTTCGGCGAATCGTAGGATGGTCGTGACCAAATCCCGGCATCCTTGACGGCCGACGACTCGGTGCAGGAGCATACGCCGCACTCGTCCTTGGCTACCGCCACATCCATCAGCTCTTGCGGAGCCGGGCAGTGGGAATCGATGTGTCAGCGTCGCTGCCTGGAGGATTTGCGTGCTGTCGTTTCGCACTGTACTATTCGGGCGTGCGCCTTGTCACCTGGAGGGTTTCCAATGAGTCACGGCAGTTGGACCGCGAGTCGGGGTTGTGGCTTCCTGAACGGATCGAGTCGCTTCTCGATGGCCTTGGTGCGGGCGGTGGTGGATGTCCGGGCCTTTGCCCTGGCTCTTCTCGTTGCGAGCGGCTGCTCCGGCGGCCGAGAACCGGTGCTGTCCCCAACGGCGGATGAACAGGGGGAGAACAGCGCCCCAGCACTTTCGGATGGCAGCCTGACCCCAAACGAAACCCGAGGGGAGTGGACGGCATCGGAGGTCGACGATGCCCCGTTCCCGGATGACGTCGGCGATGCCGAGAGGGCGGGCGACCAAGACGGCGACGGGGTCGGGTGGCAGGACCAGGATTCTGCGCTGGAGGACTCAGCGGCCGAGGTTCCATGTGTGCCGAGCTGCCCCGGCGACTGCGGTCCGGACGGCTGCGGAGGGAGTTGCGGGGAGTGCGTTCCCGGGGCGCTGTGCGTGGATGGGACGTGCGGTGCGGCGGCTCCGTGTCAGTCGTCGAAGGACTGCGAAGGCGGCGTATGTGACAAGGCACAGGGGGTCTGCGTGGAGTGCATCGAGGATGTCGATTGCACCGGGGGATTCCGGTGTTCCGGCGGCGTGTGCGTGGAGGCCCCCGACTGCCTGTCGGACAAGGACTGCAAGGCGTATGGAATGGTGTGCGACAAGCAGGCCGGATACTGCGTGGGCTGTCTGGCGGATCCGGACTGTGCGGACGAGCAGGGG
>VGRX01000053.1 GCA_016875215.1 Deltaproteobacteria bacterium | reverse complement strand
CCCCCCCCCTCGCCGCACTTGCAGTCCTTTCCGCACTCGCAGTCCTTGCCGCACTTGCAGTCGGCCTTGCCCTCGCCGCACTTGCAGTCCTTGCCGCACTTGCAGTCCTTTCCGCACTTGCAGTCCTCGTTTCCGAAGGGGCAGCCGAGTCCCTTCGCCTTGCGCTCGAGGATCTTGGCGAAGTGGGCCTTGACCGCTGCGGCCTTCTCTGCATCCGGGGCGGTCACCGTCATGTCGGCCCCGGCCTGGGTGTTCGCCACCTTGATCTGCGTGCCCAGGAGCACCTTCTTCCCATGATGCCCCTTCCCATGGCCGCCGCACCGCTCGCCGGCAACGGCACCGGTTGAGAACAGGAGAACCACTACGATTCCAAACAGGATCTTCGCTCTCTTCATCTGCCTTCCTCCAAGTTGAAGTTGTTCACCCTTTGCTCTCGTTTCAACGCTGCGGTACCGGCGTCATTGCCGGGACCTTCGAATCCCCCGGAACCACCGTCCGACGCAGTGCGTGCTTCGGATCGGCTTCTCCGGGCATGACGCTATTCCAGGAGCCCTCCAAGCCCTCCATCGCAAGGGCAGCCGGCCCCCGGAGCTCCGCAAACCCCCGATCCTCCTCCCGGACCGACCGGAGCGCTTCCGGCGCAATTGCCGGGCTCGACATCGGGTGGCGGTTGAATGCCGGCCGTCGGTGGAGGATGGTGCCGCCCGCCCTCGCCGCCAGAGCCACGATGGGGGCCGCGGCCCTGCCTGCGTCCTTGCCCGCGCTCCCCCATGCAGCCGCCGTCGCACATGGGGCACCCACAGAGATCCGTTCCGACGAACTCGTCGAACTTCTTTCTCTGCTCGACATCGAGCTTGCCCCGGAGCGCCACGAGATGCTCCACCACGATGTCCTGCACGTCCCGCTGCAGTGCCGCGATTCGGACCGTCCGCTCCTTGAGGGCCTCCAGCTCTGTTCCGTCGGTTGCCACCATCCGGAAGAGCTGCGCCTTCTCTTCCCTCGCCCGGGCTCGAAGCTCTCGGATCTTCCCGGCCATGGCCATGCGATCCTCGTGGAGCTCGCGGGCCAGCTCCTCGGAGAGGCCGAGCCGTTCTTTCAGGCGGGCAGGGCCTCCGGGCGGGGTCGGAAGCGGTTGTTCAACCGACGGGGCCTCGTGCGGATGGGGCCCCCCCTCGGGCGGAGGAGGAGGCGGGAAGCCCACCAGTCTCACCACGAAAGCGACGGCGAATCCCACGTTGAAAAGGACCGACAGGCCAAGCCCCAACACCAGCCACTTCCTCGAGCTTGCGCTCCCGCTTCCGGTTGTCATTGACCTCCCTCCGACCATCCCTCTTCCAGGAGAAGGGCGAGGCCCGAATCCTCGGGGGCCGCTTCGAAGACACCCACCGGGATCAGGCTGTCATCGGCCAGGATGATCCCGCCGACTGCTCCCTCCTCCACAGCCGAACCGCGGCCGGCCTCCACAGAGGATGCCCTTCGGCCATCCGCCTGAGCTCCGGCAGACCCGGCCAGCCCGGCTCCCGCACCGGCCCCGGCCAGCACGACCAGGAGCGCTGCTGCAATGGCGCCGGCCTTCGTGGCCCAGGACCACCCGAATACCAGGGAGACGAGCGACGGCTCCGCCTGATGCTGTTGTCCGATTCCGGCCAGAATGGCACCGGTCAACCCGACCGGAATGGGCGGGACAACCAGCGCCCGAGCCAGATCATCGACCTCCTCGAGCGCCTCGGCTTCCGCCCGGCAGGACGCACAGCGCTCCAGGTGTGCCTCGATGGAAAGGCGCTCCCGGTCGTTCATTCTTCCATCCAGCCATCGGCTCAAGCTCCCTCGTGTTTCCAGGCAGCTCATGGGAACCTCCACGCCTACCATTAACACAGTTGGACCGGAAAACCCCCGCAAGTGAACAGGAGAAGACGTCAGGCGGTCCTGCACCCCAAAGACCGTGAGCCGTGTTCAGGTGGCCTGCGCTGCACCCCTCGGGTCCCCGGCAGGCCGCGTCAGAAGCACCGGACCGGCCAGCGCCAGCGTCACCAGGCCGCTCACCCAGAGGGGAACTTCATAGCCCACGGAAGCCCCCAATGCGCCGAACACCACCGATCCCACGACCATGCCGGCCATGGTCATCATGTTCACGACCCCGAAGTTGCCCCCCATCCGCTCCAGCGAGAAGATCCGGAAGATCCCGACGTAGAACACCATGAACATCGCACCGTCCCCGCACCCGTGCACGACACGGAACAGTGCCGACAACAGCACGTTGTCCACCACCATGCCCACGTGACCGATTCCCGAGGCAAGCAGCCCGAATGCAAAGACGCCCTGCCGATCCGCCAGCCGGCGCAACGGATACCCGAGGGTCAGCGTCGTCAGCACGATGGCAACGAACTCCGCCCCCATGTACCAGCCCATCTGCTGCATCGACAACCCGAGGTTGTCCTGCAGGAAGAGCGAGTAGCAGGTGAACTCGGCTCCCCAGTGGGTCGCAAACAAGACCAGCCAGAGACAGAAGAGCAGAACCCTCGGCCGCGCATAGTCCGCCCGGTAGTCCGACAGGCGGGCCCGGGACAAGGGGGTCGGCCTGAGAAGCCCTGCCAGCGGAAGCAGCGCCATGCACGCACCGGCAGCAACCAGAAAAGCCGGCACGAAATCCAGGGCAGTCAGCACATAGCCTCCGACCACGACCCCCACGGCGATGCCCAGGAATCTCCCGGCCTGGAACGAGCCGATCTGCGCTGGCATCCGGTCGCCGGTACCCCGCTTGAGCACCTGCACATCCAGGCTCAGCTTGAAGACTGCTGCCGAGAGCGTTCCCAGGAAGAAGACCGCAACGATCGGCATGAAGGCCTTCACCGCAGCCATCAGAGCCAGCCCCGCGCTCTGCCCGACAAGTCCGAGCGCCACCAGCGTCCGGCTCGTGACCCGATCGTTGCCCATTCCCGTCGGGAACGCAGCGACAAGTCCGGTCACCGCCTGAACAGCGAACAACGTGCCGATCTGAGCTCCGCTGAAACCGAGCTCGTTCCGGAAGTACAGTGTGAAGTAGAAGTTCCCGACCGAGGTCACCAGCGAGAAGAGAAACGCCAGCAGGATGGCTGGCCAGCCGGCATGACGGACTTCCGAAGACACATGGACGGGTGCAACCACGTCCTCCCTCCACCTTCATGCCGGTCCCTGCCGGCGATCGGCGAAAGGTACTCTACCCCCTGCCCATGTCAAGATGATCCCCGGGGGCACTGGGTTCTACCATCATCCCTCGACCCTTTCTCCCTCTTTCGCAACCAGCGAATC
Source organism: Deltaproteobacteria bacterium (assembly GCA_016875215.1). Taxonomy (GTDB): domain Bacteria; phylum Myxococcota_A; class UBA9042; order CAIXZC01; family CAIXZC01; genus CAITUV01. The sequence continues at coordinate 16,393 of VGRX01000053.1, read as the reverse complement.
GAGCCGATCCCGGAGCGGCCAGAAGCGCATGTCCTGCAGCATCTCCGCCTGCGAGGCGGCGTAGGTACCGGCGATCACAAGAACCAGGAGGTCAAACACGATTCCCAGCCAGTTGGTCGCGGACAGCAGGGTCCCCGGCATCTCGAACAGTGCGAACACACGGTCCGAGAACCGGACGGCGAACGCGATGGCGATGAATGTGGCCACGGCCCCTACCCGGCCGCAATCCATCTCACGGGTCGGCAGAACGAATACCCCCGCAAGCAGCGCCGCCGCCACTGCCGGAAGCAGAGTTCCTTGGGCGACACCGCCCAACAGCCTGGGAACCAGCACGAGCACGAGAGCACCTGCGATCAGGGTCCACGGTACGGCGGTCTCCCGGAGCCGGCCGGTGGGAAACCTCCACGCAGCAACCGAGATCACGCCGACGATGACGTACCAGAGCCCGATCGGCTCCGCCGAGGTCTTCAGGAATGCGGCGAGGCTTCCGACCACGGCAGCGACCACTGCCGGGAACAGCAGCCGGAGCGTCCCGTCCTTCCAGCCCAGAAACACCCCGAACCCGAGCAGCAGCACGACGTTCACCGCCATCCAGGTCGCGCTGGTGTGCAGCAGCAGGTGGCTCGGCCACAGGCCCGGCCGGAGGCTGGACGCTTCCAGGCCGGACAACGCCCGCTCCGAAAGTACGAGCCCGGCCCCCGCCACGAAGTACTGGAAGAGCACCGCCGCCACGCAGAGGACGACCGGCAGCAGAGCCCCGACCCACATCCCTCGGGTCGGTCGGGGACGCAGTGCGTGCACCATCGCACGAAAGCGGGCGGCGGGCAGCCGGTATCGCGTTCCGTCCTTCGTGACGTGCTCCACCATCGTCTCCGCTGCCTGAGTCTGCAAGGCGCTCACATCCGTCTCGGCCATGTCTGCCCTCCGGTCCGGCGTCGCCCCTTTCTTCTAGCACGGCAGTGCGCTGCTGTCACGGCTGCCTTGACCCGCTGCCCGCGCTCGGCTACCGTCGGGGCGATCGCCGGAGTGCAGGGCGGGGCGGAGTTGCCCCGATGCCGCGGCGTGGGGACGGTCGCATGCTGCTGGCGTTGCTCGTCGGAATCGTGTTCGGGTTCTTCGGGGCCATGCCGCTGGCCGGGCCCGTCGCCCTGGTCGTCTTCTCCCGGGGCATGGAGGGGCGCTTCAGAGCCGGCATGTTCACTGCGCTCGGGGCATCGGCAGCGGAGTTCTTCTACGCTCTGCTGGCGTTCTGGGGCTTTGCGACCTTCCTGGCACAGATCCCGTGGGTCCTTCCCGCGTCCAAGGCTGCCGCTGCCATGGTGCTGACCTTCCTGGGGATCGCATTCGTCCGGAAGAAGGCGGACGAGAACGTCCAGGCGCAGCCGGAGGGACGGCGGCGGCACGCGCTGGCGCTGGGCTTCCTGCTCACCGCACTCAATCCCACGCTGGTAGCCACCTGGTCCGCTGCGACGACGACCCTCTATTCCAGCGAGCTCGTCGAGTTCGACCCGAACCATGCCTGGCCCTTTGCCGCAGGCGTCTTTGGCGGGGACATGCTCTGGTACTGGCTGATGCTGCTCCTGACCCGCCGTGGCAGGGGGCGATTCCGGCCCCGTGCGCTCACGCTCCTGCTGCGGACCATGGGCCTTTGCCTGCTGGGGCTCGCTGCGTGGTTCGCCGTCGCCTTCGTGCGGCTTCTGCTATCGCCGTAGCATCATCGGATCACATCGACAGGATGACTGAACCGGTAGCGCAGGTTGTCGGATTCGTCTTCGGTGGTGCCGGAGCCGGTCAGATCCGCGTACTCGAGCTTGGGCAGCTTGGCGAGCAGCGGAATGATGGCGTCGGTCAAGCCGGAGCATCCTGCCAGGCGGATTCGCTCCAGGTTCTTCATCTTCGAGACGGCCACGAACGCACCGTCGGTCACGGGGAGGCCGGACAGGTCGAGCCTGCGGATCTTCGTCAGCACGTCGAGCCTTGCCAGGCCGAGGTCCGTGATTCCCGTGCGTGCGACCGAGAGGATTTCCAGCCTGGAGAGCTTGCGTAGCGAATCGGCGAAGACGTCACCTGCGGCGGTACCGTCGAGGCGAAGCTCGAGGAGCCCTCGCACTCCCCCCAGGACGGTCAGTTGCTCTTCCGTCAGCCTGGTGTCAGCGAGATCCAACCTCTCCAGCTTCGCAAGCGGCTTGAGAAAGCCGAGGCCGCTGTCTGAAAGGTCCACGCCGGAGAGGTCGAGGCGCTTGAGCCCCTTGAGGCGGCCAATCCCCTCCAGCCCCGCAGCGGAGAGCTTCAGCGAACCCACGCCCAGGTCCGCCAGCTTCTTCATTCCTGCCAGGTGAGCCAGGTGCTCTTCCGACAACCGGGAGTTCCCGCCGATGTCCAGCCGGACCAGGGCGGGAAGCGAGGCCACGGATGCGAGTCCTTCCCCGGCGAGGTTGCAGCCCGACACGTCGAGCGATTCGAGCTTCTTGAGCCCGACCAGCCTCGCAAGGCCGGCGTCGGTCACTCGTGCGAAGCGGAGGGAAAGCCTCTTGAGGCCGGTAAATCCCGCCACCGTCTGCAGCCCGGCATCCGTGATCCCGTCTCCGCTCAGCAGAAGCGTCTCGATCCCGGTCATGACGCCCAGCAGGGCAAGCTCCTCGTCATTCAGATGGCAGGCTGACAGGTCGAGCCAGCGGACCGCCTTGAGCTGCCGAACGGCGTCGAGCACTCCGTGCAGGACCTTCCGGTCTTCCGCCGGCCCCGCCGTCCCCGGGGCGGCTGCGCAAAGCCGGACTCCCGGGATCTTCTGTTCCTCGATCTCGCAGATGGTCTCGACCCAGGCAAGCGCTCCGGCGCTGCCCGACGGCTCGACGAACCAGACCGCCCCGTTGGGAATCCACAGCCCGCGGCCCTCGTCCGTGGGCGTGGTCCCGAGCTTGCGCACCTCATCCCCCGCCACCACAAACACGGAAAGCTCGAGCTGCGAGTCGTACCGCAGCGTGGCCGGGCCGCCGGCAAAGGCCGTGGGCATGTGTGCCGTTACCATGCCCACGAGCAGAACGAACAGACAGGCAGCACGAAGCATTGCGCACCTCCCGCTGGGCACAGGTTACACCGGAATTGCCCCCAGTCAAACCCACCTCCGCATTCCCCCGGTACTGTCCTATGCCCTCCATTCGTCCTATTCGTCCTATCCGTCCTATCCGTCCTATCCCCCCGGGCTTGCATCGGCCAACGCGCTGGGTACAATTCCTTGCGAATCGAAGGTGAGGTGCCGCATGAAGAAGCTCTGCCTGTTCGTGGTGTTGCTGGCCGCATGCTCCGGCACCGGCCGCAAGGAGGTCGAGGACGGACAGCCATCGGACTCGCAAGTCGATCATGCTTCCTTGACGGACGTTTCCGACAAGGTCGAACCCGACCTGCAACGGTCCGACCTGGTGGAAGTCGACGGTCCGCGATTGCCTCAGGACACCACCGTGGATGCCCCGCCCGATCTCCCGCCCGACCTCTCGCTGGATGTTCTTCCCGACATGCAGCCCGATACTCCCCCCGACGTGCAGCCGGATCTGCCCCCCCTCCCCGACGGCTGCTGCTACACCGACGCCGACTGCCCTCCCGGCGAGACGGGGGAGGCAGCGGTCTGTGCCGGCCAGGCGCTCGGGTGGCCGAACGGTGCGGGGGTCTGCAAGAGCAAGCCGTCGGACCCGGGGCGGTGTTACGGCGACCAGCACTGCCCCAAAGGGAAACAGTGCGACGGAGAGTCGGTCTGCGGCTGCAACTCGGACTGCGACATGGACTACGAAGGCCCGGGAATCTGCGTGCCCGACGACGGTTCCTGTCCGACGATCGACCCGGATTGGGTCCTGGAATACTGCAACGCGGCCAGCATCGTGATCTTCGACGGTCAGAAGTGCGTCAGCACCTGTCCCGGCTGCTGCGAATGCAAGCCGTTCTGCAAGTACACGTTCCAGACGATCGAGGAGTGCGAGGCTTCCTGCGTGACTGCCACGCCCCAGTGTCCGTTGTACGTGGCGGCACTCCAGACCGAGCCGTTCGCACTGGTCGAGCCCGAGGGAGGCTGCGTCCTGGCCACGCAGTCGTCCGCCTGTGCCGCAGACGAGGATTGCCCCCTCGTTCCACTCGACCTGTTCGGCGAGATCGGCGACACGTGCGTCATGGGCAACTGCGTCTTCTGCTGGAATGACTCGCAATGCAAGGCCGGCGAGCTGTGCCGTGCGGGCCGTTGCGTCCCCGACTGGACCGGGGGTTGCCCCGAGCCTCCCCTCTGCAAGCTGGAGGACGGTTGCCGGCTGATCAAGCCGTCGGAGAAGCCCTGCCCCATCTGCGTCTGCGACTCGACCTATTCCATCGAGTGCTACACCGACGAGTTCTGCATGATCTTCAGCTTCCATCCGTTCTCCCGCTGCGTGTACGGCCGGTGTGCGGACTGCCGGAACGATGCCGACTGTCCCGCCCCCTGGAGCACCGGAACCAAGTGCATCCCGCCGGGCATCTGCTACGACATGACGCCGCCGCCATCGGAACTGTATGGCACGTGGCTCATCGGCTGGTACGGCGGACTCGATCACTTCAGCTACTTCCGCTTCGAGCAGGATGGGACGCTGCGCCGCGGGCACTACGAGATGCAGGACACGTTCATGGATGACTTCCCAGGCTTCCCGTGCTACCCGGGAGAGGATGTGACCTACCCGCTGCTCGGCACGTGGGAGCCCGAGATCACGCAGTCAGGGTTCCTGGTGATCCGCGTCAACCTGAACACCTCGTGCGACCCGAAGGCGGGGTTCACGGCCCGCTGGATGTTCAGCCCGTCGCAGGACGGCCAGAGCGCGGACGTGAAGGATGTCGACACCGGCTACACCTGGCTTGCAATTCGCTATCCGACCGACACCTGCCTTCCCGACATGTCGCTGTGCGAGGCCCCGCAGTATCCGCTGTAGAGCAGCCCGGGAGCCACCGCCCACACGGACCTTCCGGAGCCGGGCATTCTCAGCGCCCTACTGCAGCTTCCAGCAGTAGTTCGTGGCCGAGCAGTTGTCGTTGACGTAGGCGGACGAGGAGCAGTTGGAGCCCCCGCAGTTGTAGTACGTGTTCTTCTTGTAGTCGTCCGCGTAGACGGTGCAGCCGCCGATTCCCCAGATGGAGTGGTGCGCCTTGTTGTTGATGGTGTTGGCGTCCGTGGAGCCCTGGTACTGGGAGGCGCTGCCGCCAAAGACCTTGGCGCAGGCTTCACGGCCCGTGTAGCAGGGAGGATTGGACCCCCAGGCGGGTCCACTGATGACGTTGTAGGATCCGACCTTGACCCATTGCGGCTTGGTGCAGTTGGCCTCGCACCCGTCCCCCGGGGTCACGTTGCCGTCGTCGCACTGCTCCGGCGGTTCGACGATGCCGTTACTACAGCAGGGAACGATCGGAGTGTAGACACAGCCCTTGTCCGGATCGCAGGAATCCGTGGTGCACACGACCCCATCGTTGCAGGTCAGGCCGCCGGTTCCCTTGCACTCTCCAGCAAAACACTTGTCGCCGGTGGTGCACGCGTTGCCGTCGTTGCACGCGACGGAGTTGGGTGCGTGGGTACAACCGGTGGCCGGGATGCAGGTATCGTCCGTGCAGAGGTTGCCGTCGTCGCAGTTGGGCGGGACCGAGCCGGCGCAAATCCCGCCGGCGCAGACGCCGATGGTAGTACAGGCGTTGGCATCGTCGCACGGGTTGGTGTTGTTCTGGTAGACGCACCCGGCCTGGGGATGGCAGAGGTCGTTGGTGCAGGGGTTGCCGTCCTCGCAACCCTTGGGCGCTCCCGGATTGCACGCTCCTCCGCCGCACACGTCATCCTGGGTGCAGACGTTCTTGTCATCGCATGGCTCGGTGTTGGGTGCGTAAGAGCAACCCGTCGCCGGAGCACAGGAATCCGTGGTGCAGACGTTGCCGTCGTCGCACTCGGCCGGCGTCCCCGGCTGACACTTGCCGTCTGCGCACAGTTCCTTGTGCGTACATTCGTTGCCGTCGTCGCAGGGATTCTGGTTGGCCTTGTGCTGACAGCCCTTGCCGGCATCGCACCAGTCGTCGGTGCAGGGGTTCCCGTCTCCGCAGTCCGGAGTCTCACCGCCCACGCACTTGCCCGCAGCGCAGGTGTCGCCCGACGTGCAGAGGTTGCCGTCGTTGCACGGCTGCGTGTTGGGAGTGTGCTGGCAGCCACCCGCCGGATCACAGGTGTCATCCGTGCACGGGTTCTTGTCGTCACAGCTCGCGGTCAGGCCGGCCTTGCACGCGCCGGCGTTGCACTTGTCTCCCAACGTGCACGCGTTCCCATCGTCGCACGGGTTCGAGTTCAAGGAGAACAGGCATCCCAAGAGCAGGTCGCAACTGTCGTCGGTGCACAGGTTCGAGTCGTCGCAGTCGACCGTCTTTCCCAGCACGCACTTACCGTCCTTGCAGGCTTCCCCTGCTGTGCAGACGTTCCCGTCGTCGCACGCTGCCTGGTTGGGACCGAAGACGCAGATCCCCCCCTTGCAGCCGTCATCGGTGCAGGGATTGGCGTCGTCACAGACAACGGCAGCTCCGGGCTTGCAGGCGCCCTGGCTGCACTGGTCGCCGACCGTGCAGGCATCCCCGTCGGAGCATGGGCCAGATGCCGGCTCGGAGACGCACCCCTTGAGCGCCAGGCAGTAATCCTTGGTGCAGACGTTGCCGTCGTCGCAGTTCTTGTCTCCCGAGGAGATGCACTTGCCGCCCTGGCAGAAGTCGAGCAGCGTGCAGGCATTGGCATCGTCGCACTCGGCCTTGTTGGCAGCGTGCAGACATCCGACCTTGGCATCACACGAGTCGTCGGTGCAGACGTTGCCGTCGTCGCAAGGCAGCGGTGCGCCGCCGACGCAGATCCCGTCGGCGCATGTGTCGCCGGTCGTGCAGACGTTCCCATCGTCGCACAACAGCATGTTGGGCACATGAGTGCACCCCGCGGCCGGATCACACGCATCGTTGGTGCAGGGGTTGTCGTCCTTGCAGACGAGCGAGACACCGGCTTCGCACTTGCCCTGGACGCACTTGTCGCCGACAGTACAGGCGTTGCCGTCGTCGCAGGCAAACCCCTCGTGGTCCGGGGCGAACCCGCACTTCCCGGTGAGCGGATCGCAAGTCGCTGCCTGGCAGATGGCATCGATACCCGTCGGAGCTGGACAATCGATCACGGTGGTCGAGGCGACCTCGCACTCGTAGGGCAACTCGTCGAGGCTGCACACCAGCGTCCCGTTGCACACGTCACCATCCTCGAGGGCCTTGCAGTCCGCGTTCTGCTGGCAGTCGCACTTCACCTTCACGCCTGCGCATTCGCCCTGGCCGCACTGGTCCGCTACGGTGCAGGGATCCTCGTCATCGCACGATGCCTGGTTGAAGCTGTACTTGCATCCGCCCTTGCCGTCGCAGGCATCGTCGGTGCACGGGTCCTTGTCGTCGCACAGGATCGGAGTGCCGACGCAGACTCCTGCCTCGCAGTGGTCCCCCATGGTGCAGGCATCGCCGTCCTTGCACTCGCCCTCGTTCAGGGGCTCGTTCTTGCAGCCGGCCTCCCCGAGGCACGAGTCCACGGTGCACTCGCTGCCGTCGTCGCAGGTATCCTCGTCCACGCTCCCGTCGCAGTCGTCATCCACGTCATTGCAGCTCTCTTCGGCCGGTGCTGGAGCATCACATTCCGCCAGCCCTTCGGCAGTGCAGACTCGAAATCCGGAGCAGAGACCGAACGCGTTCTCGACCTCACATGCTGTTGCCAACGCGGCCGACACGCTCCACTCGGTGCATGGGCACGTGCCCGTCTGCGCCATGCACTGCTGCACCGGGGCCCCTTCGACCGACTTCGTCGCCTTGCACAGGTAGCCGAACGGGCACGGAGTGGCCTCGTCGCACGCAGAGCCGCAGAAATCCCCGTCCGGACCGTACTCGACGCACACGTCCTTCAGTCCGGTCACGCTCGTGCACGAGTCGCCGGACAGACACGGCTTGCACAGGTTGCTGTAGTTCGAGACGCAGATGAACACGACGTCCGGGCCGCCGGCGCCTGCCTGCTTGCACAGCCATCCTTCGGGGCACTCGTCCTGGCATTCCCGCGAGCAGAGGCCCTGTCCCATGTGCTCGACGCACCAGCCGGACTGGCAATCCGGGTTCTCGCTGCACGGGTCCAGGAAGCAGCCCATGCCGGGACCGCAGCCGGGCTCGACTTCCGCGACGTCCGGAGGCACGAGGGAGTCCGGCAGTTCCGCTCCGGTCTCGGGCGTGCCGACCTCCCGCGCTGATACCTCGGCCGTCACCTCGGCCAAAGCCGCATCGCCATCGGGCAGACTCTGCGTCACGCTCGTTCCGCCGGCACACCCCGAAAGCAGCAGTCCAGCAAGCAGCGACCCCAGAAGCAGCGCTCCGTGAGGCAACTTCCGTCGGTCCATTTCTTCCTCCCCGGCAGGAGAGCCCCACAAGCAGGGCTCCCGCACTCCGTGCCGCTGCGGCCGATCATATACACTGTGCGCCGGAGCCACAAGTCCGCCCTCTGTTTGATGGCATTGCTCCACACGGGCAGATTCGACGTGACGTTCAGGATGCCGTAGCTCGGGTGGCGGAGAGGCCGTTGGCGGCTCCGTTGCCAGGCACAGGAAGCATGGGCTTGCATGCTGGTCCCGATCGTCCCTTGCTGCCGGCCCCGAGCAACTTGCGCAGCGAGTGGCGCAGGGCTCCCCAGACGCTCGCCTGGCCAACCTGGAGAACCTCGTCACCGGTCCGGAAGTCCATCAGCGCTGTGTAGAACAGGTTCAGGTCCGACATCCGATGGTGGTAGCGCCGGTCGCCGGCATCCTTCTGGAAGACCGTGTCCGCTACACTGCCTCGGAACACGAAGTGCGCCACGTCGAACCGGGCGGCCGGGGCGATGTAGATCTCCTTCCGGTAGCGCTCATCCACGGCCCGAGCAATGGCACGATGGGTGGCGGTGGGGGCCGCCGTGGCGAAAGGCGAGGGGTAGACGTTCTCGAAGTGGAGCGCCACGTTTCCGAGGCTGCTGAGGACTGCGGCGCAGTTGGTGACCCAGATGCGACGGAAGAGCCCTCGGTGCAGGAGGTAGGTGGTGAGCCCCCGGCTCGTGAGCTTGTGCGTGAGGCCGCTGCCGCGTTCCGCTGGGCAGACGCAGGTCAGCCCCAGGTGCAGCACTTCGCCGACCTCCGGGACATCGAGGAGCAGTGCAGAGCAGAAGCCCGCAAGCGAACCGTCCTCGTTCCAGGCCAGAGCCAGGACCTTGTCCTCGAATGCCTCGCGGGTCCCGACCATCACCTGGTAGTCGGGGATCGGGTCGAAGCAGGTTGCAGCCACCCTGCGCACCTCGCCGGTGAGCGAGGCGAGGGCGGCATCAGACAGGGTGCGACCGGGTCGGACCAGCACCTCGTACCGGTACTCCGGCTTCCTCTCGCTGTTCCTGGTGGTCTTGTCCTTCTCCATGGCATCTCCTCCTTCACTGGGGTTGACTGCTCGCTGCGAGACGACGCTCGATCCAGCACCAGGCCCGCTGCCTGAGGGCGAGCGGGTCCTCGTCATCGAGCTCGGGACCGAAGGCCAGCCTGGCAACGGTCCGGGCTCGGGAGAACACGGACAGGAAGTGGGGAACGAACTCGTCATCGCCGATCCAGGCGATCTCGGGCCGGTCGTACGTGATGGCCACCGGCACGACGGGAACGCCCTGGCCCGCGGCCATGGCGAAGACCCCGGGACGGAACGGAAGCAGATCGGGCCCGGCGGAGGTGGTGCCTTCGGGGAACACGGCCACGGTACGACCGCGGGACACGGCCTCGCCGAGCGAGTCGCGGGCGCTCCGTCGGCTCTCTTCGTCCCCGCGATCCACGAACAGCGTGTTCGCACACCGTGCTGCAGGCCCGAGGATCGGCCAGGATGCCAGCTCCCGCTTGGCAAGGAACAGGCAGGGGACCTGCGACAGCAGCACCGCAATGTCCAGGTACGAGCGGTGATTCGCAACCAGCACGCACGGTCTTGTCGGGGGCCGTCCCCGGACCGACACATGCACTCCGCACCTGGCCACGGTTCGCCGGGCCCAGGCCTGGGCAGCGGCCGCTGTCCGCTCTTCGTCCCTGCCGGAGACGAGCGTCCGGCACATCAGCCCGGCCATGGCCAGGAATGTGTCCGAGAACAGCCCGGCCAACCTGCCAAGTGCCAGCAGAGTACCGGTCCGAGGGACGAGCGCAGCGACGCCTTTGCCGACAGCGCCTCCGGCCGGAACGACCGTGTGCGGTTGGTTGCCAGATGCGGCTGTCAGGCTGCAACCTGCTCCATCTGCATCCATGAGCTGCTCCTTCCGGCCGCCTGGACTTCCGACCGAACGAGCTCACAATGCCTTGTCAGGATTGGACCTGGGTTCTGTGAGTGTTAGTAATCGGCGAGGAAGCGGGAGGCCCCCGCAGGGACAACGGGGGACCGGAAGGCAGCGGGCGGGAATACGGAGGACCGGGCCGGATGCCTCGGTTCGGGCTCTGCCAGGCCCTTCCTACATCTCGGCCGCGATGAAGCCGAAATAGCGGCCCATCCAGTAGGCCAGCAGGTAATCCTCGGGAGACTCGACGAGCTGCGGGTCGCCGGGGTCCACCTCCAGCTCATAGGGATTCCCGCCCCAGAGGTAGTTGTCCATGGCCTGCTCCTCGATGGGCAGGACGAAGTCGGTCATGGGGTCGTCGTCACGCGCGGTGCAGACGGTCTTGTACTTGCTGATGTTGTCCACGGCGAAATGCGCCTTGTGCTCTCGGAACCGCTTCATGGTGCACAGCGCCTCCCGCGCGGCCTGTTCAGGCCAGGGATCCTTGGGATCCTTGTTGATCATGTAGAACATGGCGTAGAGCGTCTTCTGCTGCTCGGCCATGGGATGATCGTCCGCTTCCCACATCTGCTTGCGCAGGGTCTTGCGATACAGGGCCTTGAGGACCGGGTCATCCTCGGTCCGGATCAGCGAGTACATCGCGAGCTGGGACATGTTGTGGTTGTTCCAGTTCGTCTTGCAGCCGAGATCAAGCCCCACCATGTCGAGGTAATCAGTGTAGGGCTTCGGGGGCTCTGGGGGGATGCACTCCTTGACGCCGTTCTTCTGGAGGAGACAGTCATCGAGGAAATCCTGGTACTTCTTTCCCTTCTCCGGACCGCCGACGACGGCGGCAAGCTTGAGCCAGGACAGAGACAGCACGGCATCGAAAGGGGGGAAGTCATCGACGCCCATGGCCATCATGCCGCCAAACAGCGTCATCTTGCCGTCGATGTCCGTGATGGCGAGCTTGTGATCGACGAGGTGGTCACCCACCTGGAGCACGATGTCCTCGACCCGCGTACGGACTTCGGGGTCATCCACGACTTCCCACGCAACCGCCATCGCGAACATGTGAGCCGCGTACTCGTCCTTGCTCACGTCGTTCTTGAACCACCACCCCTTGAACTCGCCTTCGGTGACCTCGTTGAAGCGCTTGCAGTGCTTCACGGACAGGTCGCAATCGGGATACCACACTGCCAGCTTCTCCGCGCTCGGGAAGCCGGGCAGGGACGGGTTGATCATGACCCGGCTGAAGAGCCCGGGCACTCCCGTGATCTTCATCATGTTGTGCTCGCCGCGCACGACGCGGCGCAGGTTCTCCAACGCCTCGGGGTCCTTCGTCGTCGCATAGCGGAACGACTGCGATGCCGAGTACATGGCGGTCCAGGAACCGACATTGTCGCTCATGTCCACCTGGTCAAAGGTCTCCAGGTCTTCCTTGAGCCGCACGCTGAACCAGTGGTCCTGTCCCGCCGGAAGGTGCCACTTGCGTGCGACCAGGTCGAAGTACTCAGCCTTGTCCAGGAGGTTCTTGGCTGTGCCGGACACATCCGGACACTCGAGGGGGGCGAATTGTGGTGCGGCATCGAGGTCACCCGCCCCGTCCGCACCGGCCTCCCGCAGGTCACCTGTCGGCAGAGGAAGGTCGGGCTGGAAATCGCCATGGGCCGCATCGCCCCCGGGGCCGTCGCTTCCCGCATCCGCCCCTCCCGAGCCGGTGCCGTTTCCGCAAGAACCTGCGGCACCTCCCGAAACCAGGACGAAACAGAACGCCGCCACCCGGACTCGCAGGAGCTTCATACTGTCGGTAGTCCTCTCTCCACGGAACGTCATGTCCTCCCTCCGTTCTCCGATTCGCCCCAGACTCGATGACGTCTCGTCTGCGATGCTATTTGCAGGTCCAGCACTCTACGTAGGACCAGTGTGTGCACCCTGAACCGCAGCTTGCGTACTTCGTGTTGATCTTCCCGTCGGCCTCGCCGATAGCCCAGCAGGGACCCCCTGCCTGGAAGTCGCCCTGTGGATGATCGCCGGTGGCATCACCATATCCCAGGTAGTGGCAGACGTAGTTGAATCCATCGTTCCCTCCACTGCAGGAGAGCATGGTGACCACGCCAAGCATCGAATCCACGATCTTGATCTTGCCTGGAGTGCCCGTGCAGGTCCCCGCGGAGCACACGTCTGGGGAAGTGCAGTCCTTCCCATCGTTACACGGGGCCGAGTTGAACGACTTCTTGCAGCCGTCGGTGACATGACACGTGTCGTCGGTGCAGACATTGTTGTCGTTGCAGAGCGCATCGAGCGGGCTGTGCTGGCAGCCGAGCACAGCGTGGCAGGAATCCTGGGTGCAGGCCACCTTGTCGTCGCACGAGGCGTCGATCGGGACGTGTTGGCAGCCGTTGACCGCGTGGCAGGAATCGTCGGTGCACACATTGCCGTCATCGCAGAAGGCATCGATGGGGGTGTGCGTACAGCCCCCAACCGGCTGACAGGCATCGGTGGTGCAGACGTTGGCGTCATCGCAGTCGAGCGACCCGGTGGAGCCGCACTTCCCCGCCGCACACTGGTCGCCGATCGTGCAGACATTGCCATCGTCGCAGGGAGCCGAGTTGGGGACGAACTGGCATCCAGCCCCGGCATTGCACGAATCGTCGGTGCAGGAGTTGCCGTCGTTGCACGTGATCTGCGGGCCAGGCACGCACTTGCCGTCCTGGCAGGCATCGGCTGCGGTACAGGCGCTGCCGTCACTGCACGGATTGGTGTTGTGGACGAATGTGCACCCGGTCTTCGGGTCGCAGGCGTCGGTGGTGCAGACGTTGGCATCATCGCAGGCGACCGCCTCCCCGGAAACGCACTTCCCTTCCTGGCACAGGTCCCCCGAGGTGCACAGGTTCCCATCGTTGCACTGCGCACTGTTTGCCTTGAAGACGCAACCGGTCTTCGGGTCGCACGAATCGTCAGTGCACGGGTTGAAGTCGTTGCAGGACAGCGTCGCGGTCCCGGCACACTGTCCGAGCTTGCACAAGTCGCCGGTGGTGCACGCGCTGCCATCGTCGCACGGAGCCGAGTTGAGCAGGTGAAGACACCCCTTGAGCGGGTCGCAGATGTCGCTCGTGCAGGTATTGTCGTCGTTACAGTCGGTCAAGGCGACGTACGCACAAGCCCCCTGGCTGCACGCATCCCCCTTGGTGCAGGCATTGCCGTCGTCGCAAACAGCCTGGTTGGGAGCGTGAATGCACTTGCCCTGGACGCACGAATCATCGGTGCAGGCATTGCCATCGTCGCAGGCCATCGGGATTCCCGGCTTGCACGCACCCAGCTCGCACTGGTCCCCGATGGTGCAGGGGTTTCCGTCCGAGCACGAGCCCCCCATGGGCTGGTGGAAACAGCCGTTAGCGGGCTGGCAGGAATCCGCCGTGCAGGCATTGCCGTCGTCGCAGAACGCAATGCCGGTCGGCTTGCACTGCCCGGCCGTACAGGCATCCCCCGTGGTACAGGCATTGCCGTCATCGCAGGGTCCCTGGTTCGACACGTGCTGGCATCCCGCTGCGGCGATGCAGGTGTCATCGGTGCAGGGATTGCCGTCGTCGCAGGGGAGCTCTCCGGAAGGAACGCACGCACCCTCGTTGCAGAGATCCCCGGTCGTGCAGACGTTCCCGTCGCTGCACGACTTCCCGTTCGGGAAATGCTGGCAGCCGCCGGCCGGATCGCAGACATCATCGGTGCACGGGTTGCCGTCGTTGCAGTTGGCCGCAGGACCACCCGAGCATTGTCCTGCGACGCACGAGTCCCCCAGGGTGCAGGCGCTGTCATCCGCACACGGTCCTCCATCGTTGGCAGGCTCGAAGCTGCACATTCCCGTGACCGGATCGCAGGCGGCCGCCAGGCAGGGAGCATCGACACCCGCCGGCTGCTGACAGGTCTTCACCGATGCGGGGGCGACGGCACAGTGGAACGGGATCGCAGTGGTATCGCAATACAGGGTTCCGTTGCAGACGTCTCCGTCCTCGAGCACCTTGCAGTCCGAGTCCGACTCACAGTCGCAGGCCACCTGGAAACCGGTGCAGTTTCCGCTCTTGCACTGGTCGGCCACGGTGCACGGGTCGCCGTCGTCACAGTCGAGCAGGTTCGGCTCGTTGATGCAGCCGCCGGCTTCGTCGCATGAATCGTCCGTGCACGGGTTCTTGTCGTCGCAGTCGACCGACTTGCCGACGCAGGCACCGTCCTGGCAATGATCCGCCACGGTACAGGTGTTGCCGTCCTTGCACTCGATGTCCGACAAGGCGACGTGCTCGCACCCGGCTGCCCCGGAGCACAGGTCCTCGGTGCAGTCGTTGCCGTCATCGCACAGCTCCGTAAGCTTCCCCCGCACGAGAGCGGGCTCGTCGCTATCCCCGTCGCAGTCGTCATCCGCTCCGTTGCAGCTCTCCTCGACCGGCGTGGCGGCATCGCAGGGAGAAAGACCTTCCTCGGCGCACACCCTCTTGCCGGCGCACTTGCCGACTGCATTGCTCACCTCGCATGCGGTCCAGAGCGCAAGCTCCACTGACCGGGCCGTGCAGGGACAGACCCCCGCATCGGCCACGCACTGCATGGTCTCGATTCCGTCGACCGTGAACGCCTGCTTGCAGGAGAACCCCCAGGGACATTCCTGGGTCGCCTTGCAAGCCCCGCCGCAGAAGCTCCCTTCGCTTCCGTAGCCGACGCAGACATCCTCGGCACCAGCCTGAGCCTTGCAGTCGGCGCTGGACTGACAAGGCCGGCAGAGATTGGCGAAATCGGAGATGCAGACGAACACGAGATCCGGTGCAGCAGCCCCCAGTTGCTGGCACTTGAATCCCTGGGGGCACTCCTCGGTGCAGGTCTGGGTGCAAATCCCGTCGCCCATGTGGTCGATGCACCACCCGGACTGGCAGTCGCTGTTCTCGTGGCACTTTTCGCCGAAGCAGCCGGTCCCCGGTTCGCACCCGGGCTGGACGAACAGCTCGTCCGGCTCGGTGCGGAAGTCGGGGCTCACCTCTTCGGCCCCGGGCACATCCACGACATCGGGGTTGCCGGAACCATCGGCAGTCGAATCCGCACCGGCCGGGATGTCCGCAGTGACCACGGAGCCGCCGCCACTGCAGGACGCCGCCAGGAATAGCACGACCGACACCGCCAGACCGCTCGTCCTCATGATTCTCTCCTCCTCGGGCCGCAATGCGCTTTCGTCGCGTCCCGGGCTTGTCGGCACCAACCTCGCCACGTGCCCCGACAGCCTCTACCGGTTGTGCAGGGGGTTGAAGAAGAACAGGTAGGCTCCGGCCGTGTTCCGGCAGCTCTCCGAGTAGCCCTCGAACTTGCCGGACGAGGAGCCGCTGCTGTTGCGGACCGTGCCGTCCGAATCGATCTTCCCGTTGCTGGAGCCGCTGCTGTTTCGAATCGTTCCGTCGGAATCGACCCTCCCGATGGTGCTGCCGGAGCCGTTCCGCATGGTTCCGTCGGATTCCACCTTGCCGATGGAGCTGCCGGAGCTGTTACGGACCGTTCCGCCGGACTCGATCTTCCCGTTGCCCGATCCGCTGCTGTTGCGCACCGTTCCGTCCGAGTCGATCTGCCCTTCCGTGCTTCCCGACCCATTGCGGACGGTCATGGAGCACTGCGCCTGGGCAACCGCCGATGCCAGCCCCACCACGAGTAGAATCGATGTCACGACCGCCAGTCTCATCTTCCCCTCCTCCCGTCGCTCCGCAACTTGGCGGCCCTCGCCGTCGCCGTTGCCGTCGCCGTCGCCGTCGCCGTCGCCGGCCGGCCGCCCGGGCATGTTACCACAACGTGCCGGGAAATACCTCAGGGAGAAGATCCAATGGGGGGTAGAGTGTTCCCCATCGACATATCGATGAGGACGGGAGCGGACTCGGGCTCTCTCATTTCCGTCTCCGCGTCGTCCGGACCACTGCCCGGGCGAGGTCGTCCCGGTCGCCACGGCGGATCGTCTCCTCGTCGATCCTCACGCGGCCGAGCAAGGATGCCAGCTTCCTCATCTTCGACCTGCGGATCTGCTCCCGGACGGCGGGG
>VGRX01000052.1 GCA_016875215.1 Deltaproteobacteria bacterium | reverse complement strand
TCGACTCACACTCGCCGGAGGTCTACGAGAGGGGTGCGGCCAACCTGCGCAAGCTCGAGACCGACGGCGTGTTGTTCCGCGACCCGGTCCCCTGCTTCTACCTGTATCGCCTCAAGATGGGGGGTCATGTGCAGACCGGCTTCGTGATCGGTGCCTCGGTGGCCGAGTACGAGGCAGGGCTGGTCAAGAAGCACGAGCTCACCCGTCGTGACAAGGAAGACGATCGGGCGCACCACGTGGACGTGCTCGACAACCAGAGCGGGCCCGTGCTGCTGACCTATCGCGCAACCAGGGTGCTCGACGGGCTCATCGACCGCCTCACCCGGGGAAAGCCGGAGTACGATTTCGTGGCACCGGACGGAATCGGCCACACGCTGTGGGTGGCGAGCGATCCGGCCGATGTCGAAGCGATTCGCGTCGGGTTCGGCGAGGTCGCTGCCCTCTACATCGCGGACGGCCACCACCGGAGCGCTGCCGCGTTCCGCTGCCGGAACCTGCGGCGGGACCGCAATCCGAATCACACGGGGAAGGAACTGTACAACCACTTCCTGGCCGTAGCGTTCCCGGATGACCAGCTCAAGATCCAGGGCTACTACCGGGTGGTCAAGGACCTGAACGGGCGGACGTCCGAGCAGTTCCTTGCCGAGATTGGAGCGAAGTTCACCGTCGCACCGGCCGCGGACCCGATGCCTCGGGACATTCACTGCTACACCATGTACCTGGACGGGAAGTGGTACGAGCTGCTGCCCAGGCCCGGCACCTTCCCGACCGACGACCCGGTCCGCAGCCTGGACTGCTCGATCCTGCAGGACAACCTGCTGGCGCCGGTGCTCGGGGTGGCCGATCCCCGGACGGACAAGCGGATCGACTTCGTGGGCGGAATCCGTGGAACCAGGGAGCTTGAGCGGCGGTGCGCGCTCGACATGAAGGTGGCATTCGCCCTGTATCCGGTGACCGTGGGACAGCTCATGGCCATCGCGGACAGCAACGCGATCATGCCGCCGAAATCAACGTGGTTCGAACCCAAGCTGCGGGATGCCATGGTGACCCGCAGCCTGGATGACAACAAGGCGTGATTGGATTCCTAACCAGGAGAAGGAGGAGGGGGAGATGCTGATCTACATTGCGGATGCGTTCGATGCGGGCCTGCCGCAGAAACTGGCGAAACTGGGCGAGGTCACTGACGACCCGGCGCGCCTGGCCGATGCCGACGTGGTGCTGATCCGGAGCAAGACCAAGGCCACGAAGGAGTACATCGACAGTGCCCCGAAGATGAAGCTCATCGTCCGGGGTGGCGTGGGGATCGACAATATCGACAGTGCGTACGCGGCCACCAAGGGGATCATGGTCCGCAACACGCCGAAGGCATCGGCCATTGCGGTGGCCGAGCAGGCGTTCGCCCTGATGATCGCGGTGCCGAACCACCTCATCACCGCACACAATGCCATGGCGCTGGAAGGCAAGTTCCTCAAGAAGGAGCTCAAGCGCACGGAGCTGTACGGGAAGACCCTGTGCCTCATCGGGATGGGCAACATCGCGGTCGAGGTGGCCAAGCGGGCCGCCGCGTTCGGAATGAAGGTGAAGGCGTACCGGAAGTCGGGACAGCCCAGCGAGTTTGCGGACGTGAAGTCCACCCTCCAGGAAGCGCTGACCGGCGCGGATTACATCTCGATGCACACGCCGCTGACCGACGAGACCCGGGGGATGATCAACAAGTCCACCATCGCGATGATGAAGGACGGCGTGGTCATCGTGAACACGGGCCGCGGCAAGTGCGTGGTCCCGGAGGACCTGGTCGAGGCACTCACGAGCGGCAAGGTCCGGGCCTATGCCACGGACGTGTGGCCGTCGGATCCGCCGCCGCCGGACTACCCGCTGCTCAAGGCCCCCAACGTCATCATGGCTCCGCATCTCGGGGCCAGCACCAAGGAGAACCTCCTGAGGATCGGCGTCGAGGTCGAGGCCATGCTCAAGGAGCTCGTTGAAGGAGGAAAGCTATGAGCCGCAAGTTCAATTTCTATGCAGGACCTGCCACGCTTCCGCTGCCCGTCCTCGAGGCGATGGCGAAGGACTTCGTCGACTACAAGGGGATGGGGATGTCGCTCATCGAGACATCCCATCGCAGCAAGGAGTACGACGAGGTCCACTTCGGAGCGATCAACATCACCAAGGAGCTGCTCGGAGTAGGCGATGACTACAAGGTCATGCTGCTCCAGGGCGGTGCGACCATGCAGTTCGGCATGCTGCCGATGAACCTGCTGCACAGCGGGCGCAAGGCCGCCTACGTGCACAGCGGCGCCTGGGCCAAGAAGGCCATCTCCGATGCCAAGAAGTGCGGTGCCGTCGAGGTCGTGTGGAACGGCGAGGCCAGCAAGTACATGACCCTGCCGAACCCGGCGGACCTGAAGGTCGCTCCGGAGGCGGTCTACTGCCACATCACGTCCAACGAGACCATCGGCGGCGTGCAGTGGCAGGAATTCCCGGACGTGGGCGTTCCGCTGGCAGCGGACATGTCGAGCGACATGATGAGCCGGCCGCTCCCCATGGACAAGTTCGGCTTCATCTACGCCGGGGCGCAGAAGAACCTGGGGCCTGCAGGGCTCACGCTGGCCATCATCCGCAAGGACCTGCTCGAGAAGTGCGCGGACAACCTGGTCGCGTACCTCAAGTACAAGACCCATGCGGACAGCGACTCGCTCTACAACACACCGCCGGTGTTCTCCATCTGGACGTTCAAGCTGACGATGGAGTGGCTCAAGGCGCAGGGCGGTCTCGTTGCCGCTGCGGAGCGGGCCGAGAAGAAGGCCGCGATGATCTACGATGCCATCGACGGCAGCAACGGCTACTACCGCTGCCCGGTGGACAAGGGGTGCCGGTCGCGGATGAACGTGGTCTGGCGGCTGCCCAGCGAAGAGCTGGAAGAGAAGTTCGTGAAGGAAGGAAAGGCGAAGGGGATGCTGGGGCTGAAGGGGCACCGCGACGTCGGCGGAATCCGCGCCTCCATCTACAACGCCATGCCGGCCGAAGGCGTTGCCCTGCTTGCCCAGTTCATGGACGACTTCAAGAAGGCGAACGGGTAGTTTCGCACCGACCGCAGGCGTGCCTCGAGGCCGTCGCGGGTGACGGGGGCCCCGCAACGTGGCGGACAGCGATGCAGCGGCTCCCGAATGCACGACTTGTTCCTGCACGGGGCCCAACGATCACGCCGCCACGAACGACAAGGAAAGCGGACGATCTGGGGCCGACTTCCCTAAGTTGACAAAGCCCGGGGGGTGACCTACGATAGCCGGCAGTTGGGGCCGGGTTTCGGCCGCGGAGGTCTATGAAGTCCACCATCCTCGTTGCCGACGATAGCGGACAGTTCATGGAGGAGTTGGGCAAGATTCTGCCCCGCCGCTCTCTGCAGATCGCCCAGGCGACGTCACTCGAGGAGTGCGTGGACAAGGCCCGGTCCGTCTTTCCGTCGGTCATCCTGGTGTATGCCGGGATGGGCCGTGCCTTCTCCCTCCTGCGCCTGCTGAGACGGAGTGACGATCTCGCGAAGATCCCCCTGGTGGTGGCCGGTGATGCGAGCCAGGAGGAGCTGATTGCCAAGCACAGGATGCTGCCTTCCCGCGCGGATCGATACATGTTGAGGCCGTTGGACCCGGAGCTGACCCGCTCGGTCATCGCCGAGTTCACCGGGCCGGTGACTGCGGAGCCTGAGCCGCCGCCGAGGCCTCCTCCCGTTCCCAAGCGTGCGGAGGAGGCGGCTCCGGACGCTCTGTCCAAGCTCAAGGACGAGCTCCGACGTCAGCGGGAGGTGGCCGCACGCCTCGAGGAGGACGTGAGGACCCTCTCCAAGGCCGCACGCGAGGCGGCTCAGCTTCGCGAGGAGAAGGCCGGCCTGGAGCGGCAGCTCGAAAACGCCAGGTCGGGGGCAATCCCCAAGGAAGAGGTGCACGAGCTCTTCGCTGCCCTGGAATCCCAGTACAAGCAGGAAATCGAGAACCTCGAACTTCTGTTGAGAGAGAAGGAGGAGCTTCTCGATGCGCGGCACTCGATACCCGACTGTGCCCCGGACAGCGAGGAACGCGAGAAGCTCACTCTGCGCCTGGAGACCGAGAAGATTCGCTTCCAGGAGGCCATCCGGATGCTGCGGAGCCTGGTGGGCACGCTCGACGAGATGGGAGCCGTGGAGACGCAGTACGGGCTCCTCGACCTGGAGAAGGACCTGGCCCAGCTCGAGAACGAGGCCGACGACCTGCACGGAGGTCTGTCGTTCGACGAGGAGACAGTGGTGGCTCCCATCGACAAGGTGGGCCGGTCGCCGGAGAAGAAGTAGCTACCCCAGAACATTCGCTCGACGCAGGCGGACGCTCCGGGGCTATCCCTCTGCTCCCGATTTCTTTTCATCCAGGAGACGCTTGGCAGCACGGGCGACCGTGGGCGACACGTCGCGGCTCCGAGAGATATCCTTGAGGTGCTTGGGCAGGATGAACTTGAGCAGCGAGAGCGTGACGTGGACCGGCGTCTTGGGGTTGGTCACGAGGCCGATCTTGACCTGGTAGTTCCGCAGCCACTCCCGGGAGTTGGAGATGATCCGGATGACGTCTCCGCTGACCGCCTTGTTGCTGGCGTAGGCGATGATCTCCTTGTCGTTGAGGCCCGGGTTCCGGAGCACGGCGGCCGATACCAGCTTGTTGGGATCCTTGACCAGGATGCTGCGACAGGCCGCATTGCCCATGAGCGCCAGGCGCACGCGTTCCGGGACTCCCATGTCCTTGATCTTGTCTGCGACAGGGGGGGATTCCCGCCCGTCCCCATCCCCGCCCTCCTCAGTCATGGCCGAGGACAGCAGGGCGAAGAAGGCATCGTCGTTGTCCTCCTCCAGCCCCGGGCTGGTGGATTCCCCGGCAAAACCGCCCGATTCGGAAGCTCCGAGAAGCTCGTTGAGAAGCTCGGGGTCTTCGTCGGCCAGCTCAGCGGCAGCGTCACCAAACTCCCCCCACTCCTGGAAGGCCTTCTCGGTCAGCGAGGGGGCGGGCTCCTGAGCCATCGGCTCGGGCTCGCCCGACTCAGGCTGCGCCGGCTCTGCGGACGGAGGGGGAGCCTGCACCGCCGGCCCCTGCGGAGCGGCCGACGGACGCGTGAGGCGGGCATCACCGAGGACCGAGGCCACGATCTCGCGGTACCCGGGCATGTGCTGGATGGGCAGGTTCTCACGGACCGCGAACTCGAGCACCCGGGAGATGGTCGACATCCGGGTGTTTCGATTGTAGTAGAGGGCTGGAACCAGGTCGGGACAACGGGCGATACGCTCCTGGTTCGATCCGATGACGTCGAGCACCGCACCGTCCCCGTGCCTGGCCACGTGCAGCAGCGTAGCGTCCGCGACCGAGCGGTTCAGGACGATGCGGTTCAGGAGGTCGGTCTGGCCGTGCAATACCCTCGCCAGCCGGTCCAGAACCCCCGGGGCCGTCCGGGCGGACGAAACCGCCCCGGCGAGCGTCGCCGCGGGCAGCTCAGCCATGGACTTCCTGGCCGTGTTGCGCACCGCCTGGTTCGGGTCGTCCAGCAGAAACGCCATCGCGGCCACGAGAATGTCGGGCGGCAACGGTACTGCTGCACGGGCAATCAGGAGCTTGCGCTCAGCGGAAGCACCGGGGGCAATCACCGGCTGCAGGCGGTCCGGAAAGAGACTGAGGGGGAATTCCACCTGGGTTGCATCGGCCATGGGGTCCTCCGATGCCGGGAGTGGGAGGGGACGCAATCCGCCCCTCGTCCGCCGACGGCACCGCACCAGGATAAACCGCCGGGGGGGCAATGTGCAACGAAGAACGGGGATCCCCGGATCGTCCGCTCGACGCAGGGGCTACGGCTTGCCGACCTCGATCCGGGGCACGAAGTAGATCTCGGGGAAGGTCCGGTCGAGCGTCCTGCTGTGGAAGTCGCGCATCAGCATGTTGCCGGACGCGGTGATCTTGTCCCCCTTGGCGACCTTGGTCGCGGGACCTGCAATCCAGACCTGGCCCTTGCCGGTGTCCACCAGGACGTAGGTGTATCCTCCGGCGTCCATGGTCTCGGTCACCATTCCGGACAGGGCTTCGCCGGAAGGATCTCCAGCCGATGGCGCAGCCCCGACTGACGGCATGCCGCCGATAGGGGGATGTCCCGCAGGCATCTGAGCCACCCCGGGCGGCAGGTGCGGTGCGTTCTGGAGCTTCAGCGCCTCCTCGGGCGTGGTGGGCATCTGCGGGATCCCAGGTGGCGGATGGGCTCCGCCCTGCTCAGCCTCCGACTGGGCTGCCTTGCCCCCTTCCGGAGCGGTCGACTCGTTCCTGCCGCACCCGGAAAGCACCAGCAGAACGGATACCAATACCATGACCTTCGTCGTCGCCTTGCGCATGCTCTCTCTCCTGCGAAACATCGGGGCGATCCTGCCGGAGTCGATCCGGCCGGCGCCGTCGATGCCGACACGGTAGCAATTCCCCACGGGAGAGGCAAGGGGAAGGCTCGCCCCGGATCGTCCGCCCTGGGGGCGAACAGGGAAGAGGGCGATACATGAGTCAGAACCCGTTCTTCTCGCTGGTCGACACAAGACCTGCGGCCACGTCCTGGTCCATGTCGGCGCCGGTCAGGAACGGCGCATACTCCGCATGCTTCTTGAGCCGCACGTTGAAGAACGCGGTCATGTACCGGCGGGAGAGCTTGCGGGTGACCGCAGTATCGTCCGTGCCGGCGGGGCATACGGAGCAGACCAGCCCGCAGCTCGGATTGTCCAGGAAGGACATGTGGCCGGCCCCGAGGATCTCGATCTCGAGAGCGGGACCCGCAGCATGGAGAAAGTACTGGTGGAAGTTGTCCGCCTCCGGCGCGCAGGGCTGGCACATGAAGCCGGTGCAGGTACCGTTCAGCGTTTCGCCGACGAGACCGATGGGAACCAGGATCTTCCCCATCAGCTCCGGCGTGACCGAGGGGTAGTCCGCAGGGCTCACCGGCAGCGGCCCGCCTGCCGCATCGACCGGATCGAGTGCGAATACGGCGAGCGGCCGCTTGTCCTCGGTGGCGAGAAGCAGCGAGATCTTCCCCCCCATCGAATGGCCGGCCAGACCCAGCAGCGCCGGGTTCGCCTTGCCCTGCAGCACCCCTCCGGCCCCCTTCGCCGAGTCGTCCTCCACCCAGTCGATCACCGCCGCCAGGTAGTCCTTGAGCTCCACGTGCGTCGGGGCACCGAAGCCGAACGTCCCGGACGGCATCTTGGGCATCACGACGACATAGCCCCAGGAGGCAAGGTGGGCGCCGTAGGAGAGGTAGTCGGAGGGGGAAAGCTGGAACCCGTGATGGAACACGACGACCGGATAGGCGCCTGCGGGAACGGGCAGTCGAATGCTCAGAGGCAGCTTGGTCGCCCCCCATCCTTCCCCGACCTGGAGATCGAACGCGGCGCTCGACACGCCCATGGAACCGGCTTCTCCCGGGTCCATGGGGCCGGCAGGCGGGAGTTCTGCTGCGACCTCCTCGACCAGCTCCTCTGCAGGGGAGGCGGTCTCCTGGACGTCCGGCCCGACCGGGGCGTCCGGCGTCGAGAGCATCTCCGGCTTTTCGAACCCGTCCGGCCCCGGGCCCGCATCAGGGTCACCGCCGCGGGTCACGTCCGGCAGCGGCTCGATGCGGCCGTCGGGCGCCACAGCGATGTCTCCGTCGATCGCGTCGTCCGCCAGGGCTTCCCCCGCCCCGTCGGGGACAACGGAGCTGTCGGGAAGGCCTGTCTCGTCACCGCCACCGGTTCCGCAGCCGCCGGTCGAGAGCAGGGTCACCAGCAGAAACGACAACAGGCTCATGGGGGCAGGTCTCATGGTCGCACCTCGCGGGGGAAATCTACCCGTCGGTTGGTAAAAGTCAAGCGATTCTGTCCGGGTGTGGGTGGGCAGCGCACAGGGGCCGGAACAGACACACACACATCCGGTCGAGGCTTCGCACCCGTCATCGGTGCAGGCATCCTTGTCATCGCAATCGAGGGCCGTCCCCAGGGGCCGGCTTGTCCGCAGGAACATCAACCGGAACGTCCACCGCAACGTCCTTGAGGTCCGGCAACGCAACACCGGGCAACCGGCATCTTCGATCGAATGGGTGCTACCGGGGCTCGCCGGTCAGGGTGTATTCCGAAGTGGGATCCCAGCCGCGCACCATCACGAACACCTCTGCAGCGGTGTTGAGGTCGAGCTGGCAGGTTTCCGCGCTGCCCGCCTTGTACGGCCGGCAGTCATACAGCTCGGTCGTCGGGGCCGAGCCGACCCGCACGTAGAGGTCGGCATCACCGGTCCCGTCCAGCGAGAACAGGTAGCTGCCCTTGTTCAAGGCCGGGGTCTGGTAGTGCCGCTCCTCGTCCTGGGCCACCGTCCCCTTCTCGCTCATGCCTTCCCACGTGCCGGGCTCGGGCGCCACCGGCTCGCCGTCGGGATCATAGCCGGGGTAGTACACGTTGTCCTGCTCGCCCGTGACCAGCACGACCTGGTGCGGGTCGAAGCGGGTGAAGATCTGCTCGTAGGTCTCAGGCTTGGCATACGACAGCAACCCGTTGACCATGGCCATGGAGGCCTCGGAGTCGGAGGCAAAATAGGCAGGCATCGCATTGACCACGAAGTCCAGGTACTTGGTCCCTCCCGGGTCATCCGGATTCACCGACTTGCGGATGTCGGCCAGCGAGCCGTCCACGTAGGCGAAGGTGTCGCAGCCGTTCATGAACACGATCACGTACTGGCCGGCAACCCATTTGCCCTTCTTGGCAATCGCCCGAACGTTCTGCCCCAGGCCGGCGTGACCGTTGTACGCGATAAGGTCCGCATAGGTCGAAAGGTCTTCGTACCGGTCGTAGAACGCGGCGCTCGCGCTGGCGATGTTGTCCACCAGCAGGACGTTGACCTGCACGGTGCGGCCGTCGCCCAGGTCGGCCTTGAGCTCGATGTCGGTAGCCTTCGCGTTGGAACCGGGGTCTGCCGGAACCTTCTCCGGAATGGTCACGAGCGAGTACGGCTTGAGCCGCTTGGTGATGGCCCCGACGAACTCGTTGTAGGCCGCAATCCCGGCATCGGCAGCGGTGGTGGCGCCGTCCTTGTACTTGCCGAACACGGCCACGACCTTGAGTGCGTCGTCTTCCCACACCTTGTGGTACTCGGGGTACTTGCCGGTGGTGTTGACGTCGCTGACCGTCACGGTCGCCTCCATGCGGACCACGTCCTCTTCCGCCAGCTTGCAGCCTCCACGCTGCGGCCGGTAGTAGTACCACATGCTGCCGGAATCCACGTCGTGTGCGCCCAGCTCGACGCAAGCCGGGTTGTACTTCTTGGTGAACGCCTCCTGCCCGGCCGAGCTCACGTCGAGCGGCAGGGCGAACTTGTAGCTGGTCGGCAGGTTGGTCTTGCTCCCCCAGGCCACGGGTATCCTGGCATGGTAGGTCACGATGGTCTTGCCGCCGGTCCCAGGCTCGGTCTTCACGTTGCTGAGCTCGAGACGGTCGAGCCTGCCGACCGAGTTGTTGTAGTTCAGGTGCCCGATGGTGTAGAGCATCTGGTCCTCGATCACGCGCTCTGCGTTCCAGGCCCAGTCGGTCACGGTCTTCCCGTCGAACTCGAAGTCGAGCACGGTGGCCAGGGCGCTTCCGTCGGTCTTGCCGCCCATCCCCTTGACCTGGTCGGACTTGTCGATGTCGAACGTAGTGGCTTCCTCGCCTCCGCATCCGGCAAGGAGCCCGACTGCCATCGTCATTCCCATCACGAGCGAGAAGAACTTACGCATCCTGCACCTCCCCAGCGTAGGCTCGCACGTGTACCAGTTCTTTCGCGTCGCGTCAACTTCGTTCGTCGCCGCCTCACTGCGACGTGGTTCGGGCCCCGCCTTGTTCGTCGCCGCTTCACTGCGACCCGGCTTGGGCCCCGCCTTGTTCGGCTGGCTCGGTCGCACCTTCTTCTCTCTACTGCATCTGGCACCGATCGGGTGTCCAGGGATCGCCGTCGCAGACCGGCAGGTCGCGGTTCCGCACAACCGACGGCGGATCTGGGGGGTGGGAAGGGGGAGACGCTCCACCCGCATTCCGGCGGCAAGGTTCCGGACGTGCGGCTCAAGGATGCGGTGAACGAATCAGCCTGTGCTCCCGGCACTATGCCCGGTTCACCTCCACGGTGACGTGGGCCAGATCCGGGAAGCGGCCAAGCACGGCTTTGTAATGGTCCGGCGGGCGAGGCTGGGACGCCGTGACCGCCACGATGGCCGCCAGGTGCCGGGGGCCGATCCGCCAGAGGTGCAGGTCGTTCACCCGGCAATCGGCGTCCGCCTCGAGGGCGGAGCGAACCTCGGCTCGAAGCTCGTCCCGGACCTCGGAGTCGAGCAGCACGGCCGCCGTGTCGCGCAACAGCCCCAGAGACCAGCGCGCAATGACGATCGCTCCCAGGATGCCGGAAGCTGCATCCACCCAGGCCCAGCCCGCATACTTGCCGATCACGAGCGCGGCGATTGCCATGACCGACGTCAGCGCATCGGCCAGAACGTGCAGGTACGCACCCCGGAGATTGTGATCGTGGTGGAGATTGTGGTCATGGCGGTGATTCTGCTCGTGGTGGAGATTCTGGTCGTGGTGGAGATTCTGGTCGTGGCGGAGATTCCGGTCATGGTGGAGATTCTGGTCGTGGCGGAGATTCCGGTCATGGTGGAGATTCTGGTCGTGGCGGTGGCCGTGAGCGCGGTCCTCGTCGTGGTGATGGTCCTTCAGGAGCGCAGCGCTCGCCAGGTTCACGGCCAGGCCGACGACCGCCACTCCGATAGCCTCGTCGAATCGGATCGCCACAGGGGAAAACAGCCTGGAGATGCTCTCGACGAGCACGAGCGCCGCGACGACCGCCAGGCTCACTGCGCTGCCGAACCCGCCCAGCGCCGTGACCTTTCCCGTGCCAAAGGTGTACTTCTCGTCGTTCGCCCTGCGCCGGGCGAACGCGTAGGCAAACGCTGCGATGCTCAACGCGGCCGCGTGCGTTGCCATGTGCCATCCGTCGGCCAGGAGGGCCATCGAGCCGAACACGGTCCCGGCAGCAATCTCGACGACCATCATGATGACGGTCAACGCAATGACCCACCGCGTGCGCCGCTCGCCGGTGCCGTACGAATCCAACCCGTAAACGTGCCGATGTACCATCCGCTCACTCCCCTCGAGGTTGCATCGGTCCTGCTCCTCCAGGACCGCACCAGAATGCACGAACCGGACAGAGGCTGCAAGAGCCCCGGCTCGTCCGGCCGAGGCAGGCCGACATGAGCGGAAGGTCGAGCGGCCCGGCAAGCCGACTACGCCGCCACGAACGACAAGGAGAGCGGACGATCCGGGAGGGCTGCCGTCGTCACTTCCCTGTGCGGAACCACGCCCTTTTTCCGAGGGTCGGCCAAGATTCCCCTTGATTTTTTCCAGTAACCCTACCATATTTATAGACAATCGCCTCGGCCGGGGGCGAAGGGGGGGGCATGAGCACGGGCACCATCGCACTCTGGGATCAGGACGCCGTGAAGAACGCTGCCGAGGCGCTGTCGACCGCTCGAGCCGAGGAAATCGTGCGTTGGGGGCTCGCAACCTTCGGCCCCAGGACAGCCGTCGCGAGCAGCTTCTCGGAAGAAGACGTTGCAGTCATCCACCTCGCCGCGTCGACAGGCCTTCCCTTCCGCGTGGTTGCCCTGGACACGGGACGGCTTCACGAGGAGACGCGCTGGGTGGGGGATCAACTCCAGGCCCGCTACGGGATCCCGATCGAGTGGTACTTCCCGTTGGGCGAGGAGCTGGAGGAGCTGACGCGCACGGCGGGGATGTTCTCGTTCCGGAGGTCGCTGGAGGAGCGTCGGCGGTGCTGCGAGATCCGCAAGGTGGGACCGCTGCGACGTGCTCTGGAGGGGACTCCGGCCTGGTTCACTGGGCTCCGCCGGGACCAGAGCCAGACACGTGCCTCCCTGCCGGTGATCGAGTGGGACGTGGCATTCGGCGGGCTGGTGAAGCTCAACCCGCTCGCGGGATGGACCGATGCTCAGCTGCGGGACCTGGCCGATGCTCACGGGTTGCCGCGGCACGCGCTGTACGACGAGGGCTACACTTCCATCGGGTGCGCCCCATGTTCGAGGCCCACCCGCCCCGGCGAGCACCCGCGCAGCGGCCGCTGGTGGTGGGAAGACCCCGCTCACGCTGAGTGCGGGCTGCACCCGTTGAGCCACAGGACGATTCGCAAGGCATGACCGCTGACCTTTGAACGGAGACGCCGATGAGCCTGAGCCCTTCCCAGACTTCCGAGTTGCATGAGCGCCTGGAAGCGGAATACCTGGATGCCCTGGAGAACCAGACCATCTTCATCTTCCGAGAGGCCTACCGCCGCTTCGAGAACCTGGCCATGCTCTGGTCGATCGGCAAGGACTCCACGGCCATGCTGTGGGTCGCCCGAAAGGCCTTCTTCGGCCGCGTTCCCTTCCCTCTGGTGCACATCGACACGAGCCTGAAGCACCCGGTCATGCTGACGTTCCGGGACAAGATCGCCCGGGAGTGGAAGCTCGAGCTGCTGGTCGGCCAGAACAAGGAGGCGCTGGCCGGAGGCATGGGACCCTCGAAGGGTCGCTTCGAGTGCTGCACCGCGCTCAAGACCAACGCGCTCCAGCAGATGATCGATGCGCACGGTTTCAAGGGGATCTTCCTTGGGATCCGGAGGGACGAGGAGGGCTCCCGCGCCAAGGAACGGGTCTTCTCCCCTCGAGACCGGGACTTCCAGTGGAACTTCAAGGACCAGCCGCCCGAGCTGTGGGATCAGTTCAACACTGCCTACGGGGATGACACGCACGTACGGATCCATCCGATCCTGCACTGGACCGAGATGGACATCTGGCGGTACATCCGACGGGAGCGGATCCCGGTGTGCCCGCTCTACTTCTCGGACGGAACCCGGCGGTATCGGAGCCTCGGCTGCGTGCCGTGCAACTCCCCCTTCCCCTCGACTGCGGGCACGGTGGATGAGATCCTGGCCGAGCTCGAACGGACGAGCACGCCGGAACGGGCGGGCCGGGCCCAGGATCATGAGAAGGCCTACATGATGCAGAAGCTGCGCTCACTCGGGTACATGTGAGCGCTCGAGCACGACCACGAGCGGCAGCCGGTAACGGACGAGACCGCCGGGAGGGAAGAGCATGGACATCTCCGCCGCAATGCCGAAACCACCAGCCGAACCCGCGCTCCGGATCGTCATCGTGGGGCATGTCGACCACGGCAAGTCGACCCTGATCGGACGGCTCTTCTTCGATACCGGGGCCATCCCTGCCGAGCGCCAGGCCGAGATCGAACGCACCTGCCAGGCCCAGGGACGCCCCTTCGAGCTGGCCTATCTCATGGATGCGCTCGAAGAGGAGCGTGAGCAGAACGTCACCATCGAGACCACGCAGACCCGCTTCCGCTCGTCCCGCCGGGGATACGTCATCATCGATGCCCCCGGGCACCGGGAGTTCCTCAAGAACATGGTGACCGGGGCCAGCGAGGCCGACGCAGCGATCCTGATCGTGGACGGTGAGGAAGGCGTCAGGGAGCAGACCCGGCGTCATGCCTACATCCTGTCCCTGCTCGGCATCTCGCAGGTCGTGATCGCGGTCAACAAGCTCGACCGGGTCGGGTTTGATCGCGGCCGCTTCGACGCGGTGACGGCCGATGCCGTCCACTTCCTGCACTCCATCGGCCTGACCGCCCAGTTCCTCATCCCGATTTCGGCCCGCGAGGGGGACAACGTCGTACGCCGCTCCGAGCGCACGCACTGGTACAGCGGCCCGACAATCCTCGAGGCGCTCGATGCCTTCTCCCCCGCGACCCTGGATCGGCTGCGGCCGCCGCGCATGCCGGTCCAGGACGTGTACCGGTGGGATGATCGACGACGCTATGTCGGCCGGGTCGAATCGGGCACGTTGAGACGGGGCGACCCGGTCCGCTTCCTCCCGTCGGGACGGGTGTCACGCATACGGGCCATCGAGCGCTGGCCGGACGACGGAGTGCCGCAGGCATCCGCCGGGACCTGTGTCGGGATCATGCTGGAGGACGAGGTCTACGTGGAGCCGGGCGAGGTGATGGCCCCCCTGCACGACTGCCCCGCTGCCGCGGTCGAGGTGCATGCCAGCCTGTTCTGGATGGGCCGCGAACCGCTCGAGGCCGGGCGGCGCTACGGCTTCAAGATCGGAACCGCGGATGCCAGCGCCGAGGTGGTCGCCATCGAGGAACGGCTCGACCCGGCGAGCCTCGAGCTCAAGGAACGGTACGCGCAGAAGCTGTTGGAATCGGAGGTCGGCAGGATCGTACTCCACCTGGACCACCCGGTTGCAGCCGACAGCTTCGAGCTGAACCCCAAGCTCGGGCGCTTCGTGCTCGTCGACCAGGGAGTGGTCCGGGGGGGAGGGATCGTCCGCAGCCTGAGCCTGGCCGACGGAGCCAGGCCTCGGCGGGTCATCCGCCTCGACGGGCGCCTCCTGGCCGACCCGTCGGGAATGCTGGTCGACCTTCGCAACGAGAGCGGGGACCTCGAGCTCGCAGCCGACGAGACCTTCCTGGCCCGGATCCGGGCGGGCGAGCGGATCGCACTGCGCTTTGCCGGCATGCGCCCCTTCGGCGCTTTCCTGAATTGGGCGTGGGAGCACTTCGTGCCCTTCTCCTTCCGCAGGGAGCAGGAAGGGGTGTGGGTCTCCCTCGGCGCACCGGAATACGCCTCGCTGCGTGACCACTACCAGGACGGCCCAGGCATCTGAACATGGCCGCCTTGTCCGTCAATCATCCGGCGGGCCCCCTCGACTTGGCTCGGGACAGGCTGCGTCAGCCGCCGACCGGCATGCTCGACGTACCTCAAGTACGCCTGCGCTGCCGGTTTCGACGGCTTCCTTGTCCGACCGGTGCTTGCCGGCCAAATCGGCCATGTTTGATCGTCGCTCAACACGACGATGTTTAGGAGCCGTGGCGCTTCGCAATTCCCGCCTTGGCGTACCACAGGTTCAGCGGATTGAGTACCGCTCGGCCAACGTCCGGCGCAAGACCTCGGCAAGGAGCCGGTTGCCCGCAACATTGAAGTGTGCCGAATCACCTGGGATGTAGAGGCTTTCGGCCGGGATTCCGGACGCGATGACCTCGTCTCCGAACCAGAGAACATCGTATCCTTCGGAAGTCAGTATTTCTTTCAGTTTTTTTTCTTTTGATAACTCAAGCGCATAGAAACTATCTGAGCCGAAGTCGTTCTTGTCGGGCAGCAGGACATACAGCAGTCGCGCGCCGTGCGCCCGCACGAGGTCTTCTGTCTTGCGCAGGATTCTGCGGAGCACCTCCTCGTGCTCCGGCTCATCGAGCCGGCCCGCGTTGCACAGCAGGTCGAGCAGCCGGTTGGTGAAGTCGGGCCAGGACCAGAGGTACCTGTAGAAGAGGACGCTGGACGACACGAAGTCGATGCAGTTGAACCGGGGCGTATGGTCCCGCCACAGGACGAGGTCGTCCTTGCCCTCCGGAACGAACATCACGGTGGCGTGGCCGTTCCAGTTGGTCACGCCGGCGGACTGGTAGTCGTTCCCGCTGAAGATCCCGACGACCACGACCTTGGGCCGGGTCAGGGGGAGCTTCTCCCGGAGGTACAGGAGGTACTGGGTCGGGGAATAGCCCGAGACCGAGAAGTTCAGGACCTGGAGGTCGCGGATCTCCTGCGCCAGGATGCTGACCGCGGCTTGCTCCTTGTCGACGCCCCAGCCGTAGAGCACCGAATCCCCGATGACGACGACCTGAGCCCTCGCGGGATCGACGGTTTCCAGGTTCTGGCCCACCGTGTCTTCGAGCTTCAGCCCCGCGGCTTCGGCCCAGGGCATCATCGTGGGGGCATGGCCGAGCGTCGGGTGCGGGGCAAGGTTGGACGTCCGGTCCCGCTCGTCGCGGTGGAACTCGCCGCGCATGCAGACCAGGACCAGGACGGCAGCGATCAGCCCCACGAAAGCCGAGACCCCGGCCAGGGCCAGCTTGCCTGCGAGCCCTCGCAGCCTTCCGGAGCGAAAGCCGAGGTAGAGCAGCCCGGGGAAATAGCCGACCAGGCCCGCCAGGCCGACCAGGAGTGCGATCACCGAAGGCAGGGCGAAGGTCTGATGGGCAACGGCAAAGGCCACGATCGTCGCGGCAGGGACCCCCAACGTCCAGGTTGTTCCCGACCTCTTGCGCATGGCTCGACTCCCTGCCGCCCGCCCGGCCGCGGCCGGGCCATTGTCTCAGAACAGGGATTGCGGATCAACCGTGGTGCTCTGGCCGGACCACCTGGTACATCTCCGGGATTCCCACTGTGTGGTTTGCGCCCGCTCTGCCCAAGTCCACCGTCGGTTTTGCGGAACCAGACGCCGTCTTGAGGATGTAAACATACATGAGGATTCCGCAAGTGCAGAAGGTCCGCCTTCGCCTGTCGCTCTGCTCGGGCTACGGCGTGACATCCAACTTCGCCTCAATGTCGGCGAGTCGGGCCTGTCACGACGTAGCCCGCCAGCGGCTCGAAGAGACGTCGGCGAGGCGAAGTTGGATGGAGCTAAGGAGGATCGAACTCCTGACCTCTTGAATGCCATTCAAGCGCTCTCCCAGCTGAGCTATAGCCCCACATTGTCAACGGCCAGTGTGTATAGACAGGGTCCGCCGAGTTGTCAAGCGAAAAGCGGTGCCTTGACTCGACTGCGACACCGGCTATCATCTCGCTACGGAGGTCGGGATGAAGAGAGTGGGCCTGGGCATCGCTTTCGCAGTGGCACTTCGGGGCTGTTCCGCGGGCGAGGGGAAGTGCGCCATGGTCCCGGCCGTGATGCTGCGTGCGCCCGCAGGCGAGGCAGGGGCCCGGTGAACCCACGCATCGCGCTTGCAGGAGACGGAGGTCGATGGTGTTCGAACTGATCGGAACCGGCGGCAGGGAGTCCTCGTGTGCAGGCACTGGACTGCGGGGCGCCGGTAAGGAGGCACTGGGGCTGTTCGCCGGGTTGCTGATCGGGACGGCAGGGGTGACTGCTGCAACCGGGTCGGCCCGGGCCAACGGCAACTACACGCACCTGTGGGTGGCCCAGGATGCGGTGCAGCACGTAGAGAACGCCGAGCTCCAGGAGCTGCTGGCAGCTCCGGAGTGGTACGAGGCGATGCGCAATGGCGCCAACTTCCCGGACGGCGGGTACGCGGTCGGCGACGGGTACGGCGAGATGGGGCACTGGGAGCCGTTCCAGACCCTCTACCTCGAGTGGATCCGGGACACGTACGGTCCGCCGTGGTCCGATGAAGGGAAACGACACGTGGCCTTTCTGCTGGGCATGGCGGCTCACGGCCTCACGGACCAGCTTTTCGACGGGATGTACCTCGAACGCCACTACGTGTTCGACGAGAACAGCACCGGCGGGGAGTGGGGCAACGTCGACGGCGTGACCGACATCTGTTTCGCTGCGGCGATGGGCCCGATGCAGCCGCCCGAGACCTGGGTACCCGCCGACGTCATGGCCGAGCTGTTTGCGGAAGCGGGACACGAGGTCACCCCGCAGACGATCGAAATGGGGCAGAGCCTGGTTGCCGTGGCCGTGATGTACACCGACGACAAGCGCACGGATGAGGCGACGCTGGACAAGTACATGGAGCTCTACCCCTGGGCCTGCGGGCACGTGGACGACCCGACGGTACCCGGAAGCCCGATCTCCCTGGGCCCCCCGGTGGCCCGCTACATGGAGGTCCTGTGGGGACGCCTCCACGGGAACGACGGGTTCGACCAGCCCCTCCTGGGCGCCTGGTTCAGCAAGGGGATGCCCTACGAGCAGCCTCGGGATGCCGGAACGCCCGATTCGTGGGTCTCCTTTGCGATGCCGAGGGGGCTCGACAAGGGATCGCTGACCGACGAGAGCGTAACCGTCGTCGGGCCGGGGGGAAGCGCGCATCCGGTGACGCTGCAGCTCTACTACGGGAACGACTCCCACCTGGTGAACATCCGGCCAAAGGAGGACTGGGCGAAGGAGGCCGACTACACGGTCACGCTCTCGGCCCCCCTGGCCACCTGGAACGGGCTGGCGCTGGAGGGAACAAGGACGTTCGAGTTCTCGACGGGGGCGGCCCCGGCAATCGGGGATGTTCGGGGCAGCGACGACGATGGCGATGCGGCCGGTGAAGGGAATTCGGCCGTGGGAGACGATACCGCAGGTGCAGGGAACTCGGCCTCCGGGTGTTCGGCAGGGGGTGTCGGGGGGATGAGGGGGGGCTCCGGAGGCGCAAACCTGGGCGTGGTGCTGCTGTTGGCGTCCCTCGTGGCTGGCGCTGCGGCCGTGGGGCGGCTGACGAGGCGAGGTACCCCATGGACGGCCAAACAACGTTGCGCCAGCCTCGACTTCAGCCATCGGCCGTAGCGAGGTCGAGCAAGCGCCGAGCCGCCGCAAGGAAGCGGAGGCGATATCTTGCGCAGTCGTACTTGAGGTCCGTCGAGCAAGAAATCGTCGAGCACCGCAGCGCCGGCCGGCGGGGGCCGACCGCAGCAGGCAGGAATGGCTGAAGTCGAGGCTAGCTACGTTCAGTTCGACACGTACACCGCGATGGCGTAGTTCTCGACCCGGCCGTCGTGCTGGCATCCGTCCCACATGTTTCCGCCGCCCAGCCAGCGGATCTCGGAGGTCGGGGTGCTTCCCTGGTTGTGGCTGCGGTAACCGCCGTCGTGGCGTCTGCCGCCAAGGAAGATGTAGTTGTGTCCCATGGCCGAATCGCCGTTGGTGGTGTTGGCGATGCGGACTGCGCCGGACGAGTTGTCGTCGCCGTGGCAGCCGCCGTTTCCGTTCTGCGGCTTGTAGACGAGGAGGGCCTTGCCGGACGGACCGTACTTGCCGCAGATCCCGTAGCCGCTGTTGTCGCAGCCCGGCAGGTTGTTCTGCATCTCGGTCGCAGTGAAAGAGGGGTAGGTCTCGTCGAACAGCACGTTGCCGCCGCCGTCGTGGAGGCGGAAGCGGAGCTGCTTGCCGGTAGCCGCGCACGACTGGATCCAGTTGGTGGTCACGATGTCCCAGTTGGAGGTGTTCTTCCACCCTGCGCACTGGGTCCAGCCGGCAAGCACGGGACCGAAGTACTCGGAACCGGCCAGGATGGACCCCGCCTGGTTGATGTTCTTGGGCTGGCACTTGTTCGCGTTGCAGTAGTGGGAAGGAGCGCAGTCGACCTCGGTTGCGCACGAGTTCTTGCACCCCTGGGCGGTGCAGGCGTATGGTGCGCACTCGTTCGTGACCGGGTTTGCCGGGGTGCATCCCGAGCCGTCCTGGCAGGTCTGCGCCTGGGAGAACATGGTCCCGTTGCAGCCCGCTGCGAGACAGGCGGCCCCGTCGACCCACGAGCCGGCATTGCACGACTTGGGGGTGGTTCCGCCGCCGCACATCTTGGCTCCGGGGCTGACCTGGGTCGCGGAGGCGCCAAGCAGCGCATACACGCACGAGACCGCGTCCTGGGCGCAGAACTTCCCCTCGCCGTCGAAGTCGAGCCTGCAGTAGTTGGAGAGGCAGTCCCCGTTCTGCGTACAGGTGCGACCATCGATGAGCAGGCATTTCGCCGAGGTGCATACCGTGTATGCCGGGCAGACCATGCCACACCCGCCGCAGTTCTGCTCGTCCGTGTTGAAGTCGGTGTTCAGGACGTGGGTGCAGCCGGTTGTCTGGTTGCAGGCATCGTCGGTGCACTTGTCGTTGTCGTTGCAGTCCGGAGCGGGGCCACCGGCGCACTGGCCGTTGGAGCACGTGTCCTTGGTCGTGCACGCGTTCTTGTCGTCGCACGGGTCGGTGGTGGGAGCATGGG
>VGRX01000051.1 GCA_016875215.1 Deltaproteobacteria bacterium | reverse complement strand
GTTTTGCGCATGGGCTTCTCACGGACGATCCGATCCGCAAGCACCACCAGGGGCGGCAGGGTCAGGTACACCACCAGCAGGCACACCGGCACGCCCAGCCCGGCAATGAGCCCGAACTGCGAGAAGCCCCGGAACTTGAAGATCACCAGCGACAGGAAGGTGATGGTCGTGGTCAGTGCGGCGCTCACCATGGGCCGGCCCAGGTGGACCAGCCCCCGCTCCAGCGCGTCGGCCACGCTGCAACCCCGCTCCCGCTCCTCCATGTAGCGGTTCGTGCTGTGGATGGCAAAGTCCACGCCCAGCCCGAACATGATGGCAAAGATGAACGCGGTGATCAGGTTGAGATAGCCGACCGTCAGCCACGCAAGCCCCATGGTCCACGCCATGCCCGACATGAGCGGGACCATGACGAAGAGGGTTGCCCGGAGCCGGCCGAAGTAGGCGACCACCAGCACCAGGATGACCGCTACAGCGAACAGCGAGGACTTGGACAGGTCCCGCTTGATGACCGCGATCTCCTCGATCTTCTTGTGGTAGTCCCCCTCCATGGTCCACTCCAGCTCGGGGTGGAACGATGTCGGCGAGAGCCCGTCCACGATGCCGTTGACCCGCCGGATGAGGTCGGCCGACCGGTTCACCTCGCTGGGCGAGAACGAGGGAAACACCTTGAGCCCGATGAGGGTGCCGTCCGCGTTGGAGAGGAACTCGGACAGGGAGGCAATGTTGTACTTCTTCCGCACCTCGTTCTCGTCCGGGACGACCAGCTCGTCATCCTCGGCCTCCCCCCGCCCGGCGGCAGCCTCCCCCCGCCCGGCGGCAGCCTCGTCCCCAGCCTCGGGGGCATCGCCGAACCCGTCGTCGAACCCCTCGTCGTCCCCGGAATCGTCATCCTTCCCGCCCTTCTCCGGGCTGCGGCCATCCCCGCCGGCATCGTCTTCCTCGCCGAACGGCCCCATGTCCTTGGCCACTGCCTTGCGGATGGCCCGCTTGAGCTTCTTCTCCAGCGTCAGCAGCTCGTCCTGCGGCAGGAAGAGCAGGGCGTTCTTCTTGAAGAAGGAGATGTCCCGGCGGCACTCGACGCGGGAGATCTCGGGATCGTGCGAGACCTTGTCACACAGTGCGTCGGCAAAGCGCTCGTTGGCAGCCTTGTCCGGAGACGAGAGGACAAGGAGGATCTGGGAGGACGCGGGGAGCGTGGCGCGCACTTTCTCGGCCAGCACCACGTGCGGGGTGTCGTCCGGAAAGAGATCCTCGATGTTGGTCCTGACCTCCAGCTTGCTTGCCGCAAACGTGAACGCAGCGGTGGCTGCAAGCCCCAGGGCGAATGCGATCCAGGGGTTTGCGGTCTGCCATCGGGTGACCCGGGAGACAGCGCTCTGCGTGGCGGCGGCGATGCGGCGGATGATCGAGCTGGACAAGGGGCCCCCTCCAAACCTCCCCCGCGGGGAGGCCGCTGCTTCGAAGTCATGTCAAGTCACGGCGTCGCTCCGGGAACGGCAGAGGCATCGCCCCCCGTGAGCCCGGCTACCGCTTCAGCTCCAGCTTGTCCAACCCTTTCTTCTGGAACCAGTCCGTCGATCGGAATCGCTTGAGGCGGCTGGAGAAGAGGTAGTCGCGGTAGTTGAAGTTGTCCCGGGTGCACTGCGAGTGCCCCAGGTCGGTCTCGATGAACAGGATGTTCTCCTTCGCCAGCCTCTTGCGGGCGAAGCTCTCCTTCTCCATCTGCGAGTCCTTCAGGTGGGTGTAGCCGATGCGGGCCGAACGCAGCATGGCCATCAGCTCCTGGCTGCGGGCCCGCGGCTTCTCGCGGTAGTACACGTTGATCAGCCTGCGGCCCTTCTCCCGGCTCGACTTCAGCCACTCGAAGAAGATGTCGGTGTAGGAGTACAGGCTGTCGAACAGGAAGACCTCGGACACCTCGATCCCGCCGAGCTTGAGGCTCATGGCGGTGCACTTGTACCCCCCCGAGTGGGAGGTCAGAATGACGCGGCCGATGGTCTGCTTGCGCCCCACGAGCCCTTCGTCCTGGAGAAGCCCGTGCACCTCCTTGAGCAGGTTGCGCAGACCGTTCTTCGATTCCAGCTTGCCGCAGTCGGAATCGACGACGTTGACCGGGCCCTGCGGGACCACGAGAACGGCATTCTGGAGGCTGAGCGAGAACTGCTCCCGCAGCTTGTGGTTTGCAAACGTCTTGGCAACCGTGTTGGAATGGCCGTGGAAATGGACCACGTAGTCCACCGCGTCCACCCGCCGCACGCCGTATCCCTGCTTCTTGAGCTTCTTCCACTGCTTCTCGGAGTAGCACGAGAACTGGGCCGTCCGGTGCTTCCCCTTCTGGGGGCGCGCCCTGATGAGCACCGGGCAGTAGTGCCTGGGGAGGAAGATGCCCACCGTGTCGTCCTTGTACTTGAACCCCTTTGCCGGGTACGGAGCCTGGTCCAGATGCGTCCAGAGCGTGGTCCCGTACGAGCCCTTCTCCCGCTTCTCGATCTTCCCCGCGAGTGCCTCGAGGGGGAACGCAAGGAGCAGCACTACGGCCAGCAGAGCCGCCAGCCTCGTTTCCTGCCCTCTCGTTCCTCCGGAACGCATACCTCCCCCCGTGCAACGGGAAGAAGGATATCCCAGCGCACGGGGCGTGTCAAAAGCGGGGGAGGGCCCCTGTGTTCTATCCATCGGCCGGCTGGTGGTCGTGTTCGTCGCCGTTGTCGTCGCCGCCAACGAGCGCATGGCCCAGGCAGTCCCTTATGGATGGAACCCAGGCTGCCCCGGATCGTCCGCTCGACGCCGGAGGACGTGAGCGGAGGATGGCCCGAAGAGGAGCGTGCAGGTGGCTGCAATGCGGGCAGCATGTGGCAGGAGGGGCGGATTGCAGGCCGTGTGTCGGGCTTGCGTTGTTTCCCGGCATCTCCTATGATGAGCCCATGAAGAAGTTCAACACAGCCGGGCCGTGCCACCCCGATCGCCACTACATGGTTCCTGCGCTGAGCCGCATCCCCGAGGCGCGCAGGCTCGTCGAGGACTTCTCGTACTTCGTGGTCCATGCCCCTCGCCAGACCGGCAAGACGACCTCGCTGGCAGCGCTGGCCAGGCAACTGTCCGCGGAGGGCGGATTCGCCGCGCTGCACTTCTCCTGCGAGGCGGGGCAGGCAGCGGAGGACGACTATCCGGCGGCTGAGTTCATGGTGCTGGAGGCGATTCGCCGCGAGGCCGAGGCGATGCTGGCCGTGGACATGCAGCCCCCCGTTGACTGGGCCGAGTCGGTGCCTGGCCAGCGCCTGCTCACGGGACTGACCGCCTGGGCTCGGGTCTGCCCCCGTCCCCTGGTGCTCTTTTTCGACGAGATCGATGCGCTGCGCGGCAACAGCCTGATCTCGGTGCTGAGGCAGCTTCGGGCCGGTTTCCCGTCGAGACCGGCAGCGTTTCCCGCCTCGGTGGTGCTGTGCGGACTGCGGGACGTGCGGGACTACAAGGCAGCAAGCGGCGGGGACCCGTCGAGACTGGGCACAGCCAGCCCGTTCAACATCAAGGTCAAGTCGTTCAGGATCGGCAACTTCACGGCGGCGGAAACAGCCGCCCTGCTGGCCCAACACACCGGGGAGACCGGGCAGGGATTCGCCGCCGAGGCCGTAGCCCATCTCTTCGAGCTGACCCGCGGGCAACCCTGGCTGGTGAATGCGTTGGCCCGCGAGGTGATCGAGGAAATGGGCGTGGCCCCCCCGGAGCCGATCACCGCTGCCCACGTCGAGGAAGCCAAGGAGCGGCTGATCCTGGCTCGGGCGACCCACCTCGACTCGCTGGTGGCAAGGCTCAACGAGGAGCGGGTGAGAAGCGTACTCCAGCCGGTCCTCGCAGGAACGACGATCCCCCACGCGGACAGCTACGACGATGATGTCCTGTACCTCAGAGACCTGGGTCTGGTCGCTCCGGACAACCCGGTGCGGGTGGCGAACCCGATCTACAAGGAGGTGATCGTCCGTGTCCTGGCCGGCCATGCGGAAGGGCAGATCTTCGCCGAGCCACGCTCGTTCATGCTGCCCGACGGTCGCCTCAACATGCGCAAGCTCCTTGCCGAGTTCATCGGATTCTGGAAGGAGCACGGCGAAGTCCTGGCCGGTACACACTTGTGGCAGGAGGCAGCGGCCCAGCTCGTGCTGATGGCCTTCCTCCAGCGCATCGTCAACGGCGGCGGATACGTGGACCGCGAGTACGGCGTGGGCCGCGGGCGCATCGACCTGCTCGTGAAGTGGCCCCTTCCGATTGGGGATTGCGGATTGGGGATTGCGGATTGCCGCGCAGGTGCTCCGAGCGCGGAGTCGCCAACAGCCGGAGGGGAGAAGCACCGCCCGGTTCCCCCCTTCGGTCCTCGGCAGTGGCAACGGGAGGCGTTGGAGCTCAAGGTATGGACGGACGGACGGCCCGACCCGCTGGCCAAAGGGCTGGAGCAGATCGATGCCTACCTCTCCTCCCTCTCGCTCGACGAGGGGTACCTCGTCCTCTTCGACCGCCGCACCACCGCGGCCCCGGTCGAGGAACGGTGCAGCCTGCTCGACACGACCACCGCATCAGGCAGAAAGGTGCTGGTCGTGCGGGCGTAGCCCACCCTGCCCCCCGGGGACCGGCACCCATGCCACCCCTCGGCTCCCCTGGATGACCGCACGAAGTCGAAAAGCTCACGCACAGTAATGAAAGTACAAAACACCAAATAACCAACAAAGCTTACGGTCCGGGAATGCCGCTAATGGACACAACGAACGTATACGAAGATTTGTTCGACGTCGGTGCTGGAGACGGCACCGGCGCCGAAGTGGACGTTCCAACGGCTCGTAGTCTCGTCCAAGGCGGGCGACGACGACCAATAGTAACAACTAGATTTTCCTTGC
Organism: Deltaproteobacteria bacterium; assembly: GCA_016875215.1. Classification (GTDB taxonomy): domain Bacteria; phylum Myxococcota_A; class UBA9042; order CAIXZC01; family CAIXZC01; genus CAITUV01. The sequence goes on along the minus strand of VGRX01000051.1, from coordinate 15,193 downwards.
ATCTCATTTGGCCAGTAATAACCATTCGCCGGACCTTTGTTGTAGTCGCATCCATTGCAGGAACTGTCCCGACACGACCACTTGAGGCACACGCCCTCCTGGATGTTGCAACTCCCGCCGGTCATGGTTGCCGGACACCCGCGAATCAGGCTGCGCAGCTCCATGATGGTCGGAACGTGCCAGCCGCCGCCGTCCAGCGACAGGGAGGAGCAGTAGCTCTCGGCAGCAGCCAACTTCTTCCAGCCGTCCAGCGGCGGATTCTGCCAGGTCAGCCCTGACGTCGGGTCGCACCAGGTCGGCGTGGTCTGCGTCTCGAGAGCGCATGCCTTGCTCTGGCAGCTCTGACAGTACCCGGAGCACGCTGTGCATGCTTCTCCGTCCTTGCCGCAGGCGCTGTTGCTCGTGCCCGGGTTGCAGGTGGAACCGGTGCAGCAACCCGAGCACGTCCCGCAGTCCGCAGGACACGTGCACTGGGTCTCCGACCCGCCGCATACCCCGTCTCCGCACCACACCTGGCAAGTCCCGGCCAGGCAGCTTTCCCCTTGAGGGCAGGGAGCCTCCTCGTCCACGTTGCCATCACAGTCGTTGTCCACTCCATCGCAGGTCTCGGCGACCGGGGTGCCCGGGACGCACTCCTGGACCTGCCCCTCCACGCAGTTGTCCACAATGACCAGGCACGCGCCGCTGCCGCATGTGGTTGTGCCGAGTTCCTCGTCGACCTCGCCATCACAGTCGTTGTCCTTCCCATCGCAGCTCTCGGCGACCGGGGTGCCCGGGACGCACTCCTGGACCTGCGCCTCCACGCAGTTGTCCTCGGTCACGGTGCAGGCCCCGACGCCGCAGGTCGTTGTGCCAAGTTCCTCGTCCACTGCCCCGTCGCAGTCGTTGTCGATTCCGTCGCACACCTCGGACGAAGGGAGCGGTGCCGAGCAGTCGGAGAGTCCTTCCTGGCCGCACAGCCGGATTCCTCCGCACTTGCCCCACTCGTTCGACCGGTAGCAGGCGGTCTCGAGCAGCCCGGCGATTGCATGGGCCGTGCACGTGCACTCCCCCGCGGTCAGGACGCACTGGGATGCCTGCGCCCCTTCCACGGTGTTCACCGCCTTGCATTCGTATCCGGACGGGCACGGGCCTGTCTCATCGCAATTGGCGCCACAGAAAGCCCCCGCCTCGTCCCCGTACCGGATGCACTTCCCGCCATCGCACGCCTTGCTGTCCACGCAAGGCAGGCACAACGACGGGGCCGCGGAGAGGCAGACCCACACCTTGTCCACCCCGCCAGACAGGTCCTGACACGTCCAGCCCGGCGGGCATTCCCCGACGCACGGCTCAGTGCACACCTTCTCGCCAAGGTGCTGCACGCACCAGCCGGAGAGGCAGTCGCCGTTGCTCCCGCACTTGTCCAGGAAGCAACCCTCTCCCGGACGGCACTGCGGGCCCGCAGTCTCGGCATTCCAGTCCGCACGGCCATCCCGGTACGGAATGTCCACCTGCTCCGGCTGCCCTTCCTCCACATGGGACCCCCGATCGGCCCTATGGTCTGCGGCAGCTTCGACAGCAGAGTCCGGCACTGACTTCACGCCCACTCCCCCGGAGCAGGCCGCCAGAACGGCCGCCACAACCATGACGATGAGTCTGCACTTGCCGCCATGTCTCATGTCCGCGCACCTCAAGTTCTGCCCAGTACCAAGTCAACGTGATCATACCGCCCCCAGCGGATGGGAGCAAGCCTGAAGCCGCACTCGGCACGTCATCCTGACGCCCCCGACGCACGGCCCGCTCGCCTGGCTGTGCCCTTCTGGAGGAGGCGGAAGGACCTCGGCCTGGGCCCCAGCACGGCCGCAGGTCCAGCGGCAGTTCGAACACATCCAGAGGTCCTTCACTCCCGGCAGCAAGGCGGATCCGACTTTGCAGGCTGAGGGGCCGGGTCGCTCAGGATGACGTGCCGAGCATGCAGGCCCATATTTGCCCGCACCAACGGCACATCTGCGTCCCACACCCTCGCCTTTTCTGCACCCTGCCCCCACGGCACATCCATCTGCACCCCGGCTCGTGGATCGAACGCTGGGGAAGGTCAGCATCATTGCCAGCCTCCGGAATGGGCTTTATAATGCGGCCATGCGCCGGGGAATGAACCTGGTTCTGGCAGTCGCAACGGCCCTGTGCCTGGGGACGGGAGGGGTGTGGGCACAGACGCCGGCCGAGCAGTTCGAGCTTGCCAGGAACGCTTTCCACTACCAGGACTATGAGCGGGTGATCGCGCTGCTGACCCCGCTGCTCGAGCCGGAGCCCACGCTTCCTTCGAAGGAGCAGGTGCTGCAGGCCCGGGAGTGGCTTGGCGCCTCGTACTGGTGGAAGGGAGAGAAGGTCCAGTTCCGCCAGCAGTACACCCGCCTTCTCCAGGAGGATCCCGACTTCCAGCTCGACCCCTTTTTCTATCCGCCCGAGATGGTCCAGGAGCTCGAGGATCTGCGCAACCAGCTCATCGAGCTCAAGGTGATCACGCTGGCCCGGAAGGATCCGGTCGAGCCGTCCGTCGTCATCGTGCGCACGGTCAAGCTCAACGATCCGTGGGTCAACGTGCTGCCGTTCGGGGGCGGGCAGTTCGCCCAGCGGCGCTACGGCAAAGGGGCGCTCTTCCTCTCCTCGCAACTTCTCTGCCTGGGGGCCAACGGCGGCTCCTGGCTGTACATGTACCTGGCCAACCCGACCGGGTCGGCTCGCACGGCCGCACTGTCCACGATGTATGCCGGCATCGGGACGTTTGCCGCCATGTACCTGTGGGGCGTGGTCGATGCCTTCGTCGGGTTCGAGCGGGAGCAGGTGATCGAGGAGAAAGAGGAGCGGACCCCCGGCGGTGAAGCGGGAAATCGGAACGGGAGCCTGCTTCGAAAAGAAGTGGATTCCGGGGGCGATTCTGCTAGCATCCGGTCCGTGCTGCCGCTGGCGATCCCCGGAGGCGGGTTCGGACTCGGCCTGACCCTTTCCTTCTGAGCGGGAACGCACCGGCGCACGAAGGGGTTGCCATGCCGTCGCTCGTGCTGTTCCCGCGGCCGGGGATCAAGACCCGGCTGTTCAACGTCTTCAGGCGAATCACGACCATCGGCTCGGCCGCGGACAACAACATCCGTATCGAGGACCCCGAGGTGCTGCCCAACCACTGCCAGATCTTCTTCGACGGCAAGAAATACGAGATGTCGTCGCTCGACCGGAGCGCAGAGTTCCACGTCAACGGGAAGAAGACGAGACGCCAGACGCTCCAGGATCAGGACGTGATTCGGGTCGGACGCTGCACCATGCAGTTCAGCCTCTACGACATCCCGACCGACGAGTTCACCCGCGACGAGGTCGGGGCCCGGGATTCGCTGCGCAAGCTGCTCGAGTTCACCACCGCGCTCGGGGAGGAACGGGATCTCCAGCAGCTCGTCGACCTCATGCTCGACAAGCTCATCGAGCTGACCGGTGCGGACCGGGGGTTCCTCTTCCTGCTGGATGGCGGGAAGCCGACCCAACACTCCTCCCGCAACATCGGCCGGGAGGCGGTACAGGCCGGCGACGGCGGGTTCTCCGATTCCATCGTCCGCCGCGTCGTCGCCACCCGGGAGCCGCTGCTCGTCTCCGATGCCCTCCACCACGACGAGTTCCGTCTCTCCCAGAGCGTGGTCAGCCTCAAGCTCTGCTCGGTCATGTGCGTGCCGATCCTGTGCCGGGGCGATCTCCTCGGCGTCATCTACCTGGGCAACGACAACATCGTCAACCTGTTCCACGAGGAATCGCTCTCCATCCTCCAGGTGTTCGCCAGCCAGGCCGGCTTCCTGCTGCGCAACGCCATGCTCATCAACGAGCTCGTAGTCCGCAAGGAACAGCTCGAGATGAAGCTCGAAGAGCTCAAGTTCGGCGAGATGATCGGCGCGTCCCAGGCCATGCGCGACGTCTACCGGCGGGTGGAGAAGGTGGCAAGCACCGACATCGGCGTGCTGATCCGGGGCGAGACCGGCGTCGGCAAGGAGCTCATCGCCAAGGAGCTGCACCGCCGCTCCCCCCGGACCGACGGCCCGTTCATTGCCATCAACTGTGGGGCCATCCCGGAGAACCTCCTCGAGAGCGAATTGTTCGGCCACGAGAAGGGGGCCTACACCGGTGCCCACGTCGCCGCTCCGGGCAAGTTCCAGACCGCGCACAAGGGAACCCTCTTCCTCGACGAGATCGGCGACCTCCCCTTCCAGCTCCAGGCCAAGATCCTGAGGGCCCTGGAGACCCGCCAGGTCACCCGCGTGGGCGGGACGAAGCCCGAAGTCGTGGACATCCGCATCATCGCGGCCACGAACAAGAACCTGGAGGAGGCGGTCGCAGCGAACCAGTTCCGGCAGGACCTGTATTACCGGCTGAACGTGGTCACGGTCACCCTGCCGCCGTTGCGGGAGCGGGGGGACGACGTCATCCTCATCGCCAACTACTTCCTGCAGAAGTTCATCAAGCAGTATGACTCGAAGGTCCGGGGCTTCTCCCCCGCCGCCCAGACGGCCATGCGCTCTTACTCCTGGCCCGGCAACGTGCGTGAGCTCGAGAACAAGCTGCGCAAGGCCGTGGTGCTGGCCGACGGAGACCTGGTCGAGACCGACGACCTGGGGCTCGTCGAGGATGACGTCCAGGTCGTGCCGCTCGCCGAGGCCAAGGAGCAGTTTCAGCTCGACTACGTGAACCGGGTGCTCGAAATCAACCGCGGGAACAAGACCAAGACCGCCCGCGACCTTGGGGTGGACCCCCGCACAATTTTCCGGTATCTTGAAAAAGACCGTCCCGAGGACGAGTGAAATTTTTCTTCACTCATGACAACCTTGCCCCTTGCAGCAGGGGGACAAACCCGGGAATGGTGGATATTTTTGTCAGTAATCGCAGAATTATCCGTCGCACGGGGCTGGCCAGCGGGGTGTAGGCGGGTGGCACGGACGTTGCACATACAGAGCCCGGAGAGGGGGACGACCAGACTTTGGCCCCTCCTCTTCGTCGCTCTTTGGAATCTGGCCGGCTGCGTGGTGCCTCCGCCCGAGCTCCACGAACACCCCAACGAACCACCGACTCTGGACTGGCCCCTGACCGTTCCTGCGAAAGACGGATTCACGTTCCAGCGGAGGGAGGAAAACGTCCAGCAGTTCAACATCGAAGGGGCCGTGGACGACCCGGAAGGAGACCCCCTCTACACCATCTGGTACTGGGTCGATCCCGACGGCAAGCCGCACTTCCTGTTCGGCACGCTGTCGATGACGTGGGACAACCCGTGCGACTTGAAGCCGTTCTCCAGCCCGAAATCGGGGAGCTTCATCACGGTCGAGGTGGTCGTGAGCGACCACGTGCTCACCTGGGCACCGAAGGACAACGAGGCACAGCCGGTACAGACGCAGACGGACGAGAACGGCACCCCCTACCCGATGATCAAACGGGTCTGGGTGATAGAGCTGTTGGACACGTGCCCGTCGTGAGGGGCGTGAGAGGCGCAAGATGAAGAAGGGACGATACATCCGATGGCTGGTGCTGGCGCTGCTGGTGCCGGGGTGTTTCGTCATGGAGGAGCCCCTGGACACGGACGGCGAGGTGGCCACCTGCCTGGCCGACTCCGATTGCGGCGACGGGCTCGTCTGCGACCTGAAGGCCCGGCGGTGCGTGGCCGACTCGGAGCTGAACCTGAGCGGCTGGCTGCGCCTCGTGCCGCCAGGCCAGGGCGTGCTCGGAGTCGAGGAGCAGTACGCTCAGCTCGACCTGTCCAGTCGGGAGGAGCTGACCCTGAAGCTGCACCGGCCGATCCGGGTCGTCGGCCGAGTGCTGATCGAAGGCAACCCGCTGTCCAGCGAGAAGGCGAAGATCGTCGCAGTGGCCCCCGGCTCGATCCCCGACCTCACGGTGCACCAGGAGGCCAAGGTTGCGGCCTCCAGTCTGGCCGGCGGGGAGAAGCCCGGCTTCGAACTGTGGGTCAGCGAGGACGTCACCTACGACGTGTACGTCTACCTCCCACCTGCGGAGGACGGGCAGGAGTACCCACCCTACCACGTGCGACGTCAGTTCAGCCGGCGTTCCGACCCGGCCGATCCGTTCACCTTCGACTGGCAGATAGAGGTACCGCCTCCCTCCAGCTACCTCCAGGTGACCGGTTGCCTGGTGAAGGAGGGGACGAATGCCATGCCGCTCGCCGGGGCTCGGGTGAACGCGCTCTCGGCCCCCAGCGGAAACGTGTCGTCCACCGCCACTTCGGATGAGGCGGGGTGCTTCGTCCTCCTGGTCCAGCCGCCGGAGGCGCCGGAGGGAGACCCGTACGAAGTCCGACTCCAGCCCTCGCCGGAGAACGAGCTGGTCCCGAAGGTTGCGGTGGCGGACGTGGTGGTGGTCGAGGGGACCGACCTCGGAGTGCTGGCGGTGAGCGGCCTCGACGAGCTGCTGCACGTGTCGGTGGTGCTGACCGCGAAGCTGGACACGCCGAGCAGCAAGAGCTTTTCGGGGAGGGGTGCGGACGAACAGGCCCGGCAGATGGCTCAGCGGCAGCTCGACCGGCTGGCGACCGACCTCCACGACGCGGTGGTCCGGCTGACCGGCCAGGTGGGCGACGGGATGCTCGAGGTCGAGCGGACCGTCGAGAACGTGGAGTACGATACCGACCTGGCGGCCGGACGGGTCCAGGCCACTGCCCGGATGGAGTTCGACGTGCCGCCCAGGAGCTACGTCCTGTCCGTGATTCCCGCGGCGGAGAGCCGGCTGGGGATCTACCAGCAGCTCGTGCACTACTATGCGGGAGACGTGGAGGCGCCCGACCTCCAGGTCTTCCTGGAGGACAAGGCCCTCACCCGGATCCGGCTCGAGGATACCCAGGAGATGCCGGTTTCCGGCGCCCAGGTCATGGGGATCCTGTCCGGGAAGGGGAAGTATCCCGAGACCGCGCCGCTTCCCACCCGGAAGTTCCAGGCGGAAGAGGATCCGGACACTCCGGGACTCTACCGCGTGTCGCTCGACCCGGGGGAATACACCCTGGTGGTCGATCCGCTCCCCGAGTCCGGGCTTCCCCGGTTCGTCGAGCGGGAGCTGTTCGTCTCCGGTGCGTCGCAGCAGCGGACGTTCACGGTCCCTCCCCCTGCAGCCCTGACCGGGCTGGTGCTGGGCACCACGGCCCCGATCCCCCAGGAGACGAAGGACGCCGAGGTGGACCTGGGGGGAAGCGAGCCTGCCGTCAACGCCGACGTGGACCAGCCCATCTCCGGCGTCCTGGTCGAGCTCTACGACGAGACCGAGGGGCTCGCCGTTCCCGATGGGAGCGCCCCCATCCCCCTCGCGTCCGGGTTCACCGATGCCGACGGGCGCTTCGTTCTCCTGGTGCCGGCGGAATAGACAGTCCCACAAATCCGCTGCCCACGGCGGATCCGTAGGGCCCCTCCCGCGTGGTCGGGGCTGGGATTGCGCTGCCCACGGCGGATCCGTAGGGCCCCTCCCGCGTGGTCGGGGCTGGGATTACTGCCTTAGATTCCTGAGCACGGCCAGCTCGCGGGCGTAGGCGGCCTCGGCCTCGGGGGTTTCCAGGGTCGCGGGGTGGTCAGCGAAGCGGGGATCGTTGACCAGGAAGCGGAACGGGGCAAGTCCCATCTTCCCCTGCTCGATGCCTGCGTGGCGGTCCTTTCGGGAGTTGCAGTCCCGCAGGGAATCGTTGAGATGGAATGCCATGACCTTGGGCAGCGTAACCGTCTCCGCAAGGGCCTGCATGGCCGCCTCGTATCCTTCCGCTGTGGTCAGCTCGTACCCTGCGGCGAACGCGTGGCACGAGTCGATGCAGACCCCCAGCCGGGCAGGGTTGCGGGACGAGGCCAGGATGTCGCGCAGGTGACCGAACTCGTGTCCGATGACCGTTCCCTGCCCCGCCGTGTTCTCCAGCAGGATGGTGACGCGACTGTCATCGTCGGCGAGCTCCGCGATCCGGTCGAGACGTTGCGCAATGAGGCGGATTCCGGTTTCGACGCCGGCCCCCATGTGCGCCCCCGGATGGAAGACGAGGTACTCGATGCCGAGCTGGTCGGCCCGGCGGACCTCGTCCAGCATGGCCTCGACGGACTTGCGTTCGAGCTCCGCATCCGACGTGGCGAGATTCACCAGGTAGGAGGCATGGGCCATGTTGGGCCCGATAGCCGTCTCCCGGCGAAGGCGACGGAACTCGGCCGCTTCCGATGCGGAGATCGGCTTGGATGCCCAGCGGTTCTGGTTCCGGGTGAAGACCTGCATGCACTCGGCGGTGACCTCCTGCGCCCGAGCGAACGCGGCCGAAACACCCCCCGCCGTGCTGATGTGCGCTCCCAGCTTCATCCGCTCCCTCCCGTCAGCTCCTGCCTCGCTCCGACCCCCGCGTTCCCCTCGGCCCATGCGTCGGCGACCATCGGCCCGCTGCCCACGGCGGATCCGTAGGGCCCCTCCCGCGTGGTCGGGGCTGGGATGGCGCTGCCCACGGCGGATCCGTGGGGCCCCTCCCGCGTGGTCGGGGCTGGGATGGCGCTGCCCACGGCGGATCCGCAGGGCCCCTCCCGCGTGGTCGGGGCTGGGATTGCGCTGCCCACGGCGGATCCGCAGGGCCCCTCCCGCGTGGTCGGGGCTGGGATGGCGCTGCCCACGGCGGATCCGCAGGGCCCCTCCCGCGTGGTCGGGGCTGGGATGGCGCTGCCCGTCTCACTCGCACTTGATTTCCCCGAACGTCTTGCTGTACTCGACCTCGAGGATCTCCATCTCGAGGCCGCCGAGGTGGGTGGCCATCTGGAGCCCCTGCTCCACGTCGAAGATGACGTGTGCGGCATCCACCGGGAACTCGCCCCACGTGGGGTCGAGCGCCACCCAGCCCCGCCCGTCGATCCAGGCCTCGACCCATGCGTGGTAGCCGAAGCTGAGCGGCTTCTGGGTGGCCGGGACGATACCGGAGACGAGCCGGGAGCGGATTCCGACGGCCCGCAGAAGGGTGAGCAGCCCCTTGGAGAATTCGGTACAGTCTCCCGATTTCTCCTGGAGGATCATGTCGCCCGTCCCCCCCCCTCCCCCGAGGGTGTACTTGAAGCGTCGGTGGACCCAATCCGTGAGGGCCCGTGCCTTGTCCAACTCCCCCTTCTTCTTAGCCGCTATCTTCTCCGCCTGTTCCTTTATCTCGGCGAGATCACAGGGAATATCGGCATCACATTTGAGGTGGTCGCCTGCTGGGGGAGCACCGCGTACGCGGGCGGGGCACGCCGTGACCTCGAGCGTCACCCGGTTGTCGCCGGTCTCGATCGTCTTCTGCCGCGGGTTTTCGGCCAGCGAGATGGCGGCCTTCCCCGTGAGGCTGAGCTTCAGGCGCTTGACGCGCACCGCCATGGCGTAGTCCAGTTCCCCCGTCGCGGGCACGAAGCTGGTCGAGTAGAGGTCGAGCATGTGCACATCCTTGCGCCGTGCCGTCTCCCGGTCTTCGAGCACGATGCGGATGGACGGACCGAGCGTCCCTTCCAGCACGTGCCCCTCGCCGGAGACGAGGGCATCGAGATCCACCCCGGTCTCATCCTGGATCCGAAAGCGATGGAGCCTGACGGGCCTTAAAATCAGCGCCTTCTCCTCGGTCCCTTTCAGGGTGATCTTCTCCCATCTCTTCTTTCCGGTGAGCTCGTCAAAGGTGCCGGAATCGACGTGGTCCCCCGGCTTCATCCGGGCGACCGCAGCCCACGGGACCATGTGGAGCAGAAGAACGGAATCCGCAGGCGCGGTGTAGCTCCTCTTCCTTCCCCCCGCGTCCACTTCGAAGCGCAGTTCTTTTTCATTCGAGGCCGCCCAGGCGTCGGCCTTCGTGGTCTTCGTGGCGTCCTCTGACCTCGTCTCCTCCTGCTTCCCCTCGATCCTCACCTTCCTTCCGTCCTCGTCCTTCTCCTGGAGAAAGGTCACGAGATTGAGGGGAGGGGTCGCCGAGAAGCAGGAAACCTCGTGGGAGCCGATGGAGGTCGTCTTGCCCATGAACCCCATCGTCAGGATGAACTCGGTGTCGCTGCACAGCAGGCCGTCCTTCTCGAGCCATGCATCCTTCTGCCAGCCGACCTTGCTGCCAAGGACGTAGATTCCGTACCACCGTTCGCCGACCTGTGCCTTCCCCATGGCCAGCAGCTCTTCCGGGGTCGGAACGACCGGTTCGGCCAGGGCGGTTGGAGGGAGCAGGAGAAGCACCAGGAAGAACAGCACGACGACCATTTCGTCACCTCTCGACCTGCGCACACTCTAGGCAATCGGGACGCGGGCTTCAAGTGATTTGCTGTTGACGGTGCATGACCCGTCTGGTAGACACAGGCAGGCTGTCCGGAGCGAGGGCATACCGTTGGGCGGAAAGGCAAGAGAGATTCGGATCGACACGGTCAGGTGCAAGGGGTGCGGTATCTGCGTGGAGTTCTGTCCCACGAAGGTGCTGATCCTGGCGGAAGGGGCGGCGGCGGTGGCAGACCTGGATCGGTGCACGGCATGCAATCTGTGCGACCTGCGCTGTCCCGACTTCGCCATCACCGTGGTTCCGTCGGCGTCGGAGAAGACTGCGGCCTGACACACGGGAGTTGAAATGGAAACGGGCAATCGGCCCGCGCCTCGGCTGCTGACCGGCAATGAAGCGGTCGCACACGCTGCCATCGACGCGGGAGTGAGGTTCTTTGCCGGCTATCCCATCACCCCCTCTTCGGAGATCGCCGAGTCGCTGTCGGTGATGCTCCCGAAGGTCGGCGGGGTGTTCATCCAGATGGAAGACGAGATCGCGGCCATGAGCGCGGTCATCGGCGCCGCGATAGCCGGGGCCAAGGCCCTGACGGCCACGAGCGGTCCGGGCTTCTCGCTGAAGCAGGAGGCCATCGGCTTCGCCTGCGTGACCGAAGTCCCCTGCGTGATCGCCAACGTGATGCGGGGGGGGCCGAGCACCGGGTTGCCGACGCTGCCTGCCCAGGGAGACGTCATGCAGGCCCGCTGGGGGACACACGGCGACCATCCGGCCGTGGCGCTCTGCCCGGAACGGGTATCCGAGGCCTACACGCTCACCCTGCGCGCCTTCGACCTGTCGGAGCGGCTCCGCACGCCGGTGATCCTGCTCATGGACGAGGTGATCGGGCACGTGACCGAGAAGGCGCTGCTCGTGCCGCCGGACCCTGCCGCCCTGCCCGACCTGCGGGCGCCGGTATCGCCCCCGGCCGAATACCGGCCCTACCGGTACTCCGGCCAGGTTCCTCCTCCGCTCGTGCCGTTCGGGCGGGGATACCGCTACCACGTCACCGGGTTGCTGCACGATGAGACCGGCTTCCCCTCGAACGACACGCGCAATGCGGATCGCCAGGTGCGCTGGCTCATGGACAAGGTGGAGCAGAACCGGCGGCTCCTGACCGACTTCGAGTTGGTGGACGTCGAGGATGCCGACGTGCTGCTGTTTGCGTACGGCGCCAGCGCCCGCAGTGCGAAGGCTGCCCTGCGCATCGCCCGTTCGCAGGGGAGGAAGGTGGGGCTCTTCCGGCCCCGGACCATCTGGCCGTTCCCGTACGGGGAGCTGGCTGCTGCGGCCCACAACGTGCGTGCCGTGGTACCGATCGAGATGAACCTGGGGCAGCTTTCCCAGGAGGTGTCGCTTGCCGTGTGCGGGAAAGTCCCGGTGAAGCCGCTCTTCAAGGTGGGAGGCGAGCCGGTGGCCCCGGATGAAGTCCTGTCCTTCCTCGAGGGGGTATGACGATGAGGGAAGTTCCCTACGAGAGCTACCTCCGGACCTCACGCATTCCCCATATCTGGTGCCCGGGTTGTGGGCACGGCATCGCACTCAAAGCCATGGTCCGGGCCATCGACCAGCTCGGCTGGAAGCACGACGAGATCGCGATGGTCTCGGGAATCGGGTGTTCGGGCCGGGCGCCGGGCTACGTGGATTTCAACACGCTGCACACCACGCACGGGAGGGCCATCGCGTTCGCCACGGGACTCAAGCTGGCGAACCCGTCGCTCAAGGTCATCGTGGTCACGGGGGACGGTGACGGCATTGCCATCGGAGGCAACCACCTGATCCACGCTGCCCGGCGGAACCTCGACATCAACGTGGTGCTCTTCAACAACTACATCTACGGGATGACCGGCGGGCAGGTGAGCCCGACCACGCCGCTCGGCTGCACTGCGACGACCGCCCCGTTCGGCAACTACGAGCACCCGTTCAACATCGCGGAGCTGGTGGCCGCGGCCGGCGGCAACTTCGTCGCCCGGGGCACGGTCTACCAGCCGGTGGAGCTGGAGCGGCTGCTGGTGAAGGCCTTCGAGAAGAAGGGCTTCTCCTTTGTCGAGGCCATGAGCCCCTGCCCGACCGCGTACGGCCGCAGGAACAAGCTCAAGGGCCCGGTGGCAATGATGTACGACCTCAAGGAGCGCTCGGTACCGCTTGCCAAGGCCAGGAATCTTGACGAGGCCGAGCTCGAAGGGAAGATCGTTACGGGTGTGCTGCTCGACCGCGACAAGGAGGAGTACATCGAGATCTACCGCAAGCTCACCGCGCGGATGGGAGGTGCGTAAGGCCATGAGTTGGAGGTATGAAGCCCGGCTGAGCGGGTCAGGAGGCCAGGGGTTGATCCTGGCGGGGAAGATCCTGGCTGAGGCAGCGGCCATCTACGAGGACAAGAACGCCACGCAGAGCCAGAGCTACGGTCCGGAAGCCCGGGGTGGCGCCAGCCGCTCCGAAGTGATCCTGTCGGACGGGGACATCGACTTTCCCAAGGCCACGCACCTCGACCTGCTCCTCTGCCTCACCCAGGAAGCCTGCGACAAGTACATGGCGGATCTCAAGCCGGAGGGGCTGCTCATCGCGGACAGCCGCTTCGTCCGGAACATCCCGGGGGGACGGCACCGCGTCGTCCCGGTTGCCATCTCGGACATCGCTGAGAACGAAGTGGGCCGTTCGGTCACAGCCAACATGGTAGCGCTCGGCGTCATCGTCGGTGCGACCGGCATCCTCAAGCCCGAATCGGTGGAGCGGGCCATCAGCGCCCGCGTTCCCCGGGGAAGCGAGGAACTCAACATCAAGGCATTCCGCCTGGGCATGGCAGCGGCCCGTCCCTGAGAGGCACCCGTGGAGGAAGCATTCGCAAGGCTTGCCGCACGTGCTGAGAAGCTGGGCAAGCACTACAAGCGCTTCCTCCAGACGACGACGGCCGGCCTGGGTCCGATGGTCGAGCAGCTCGAGACGCTCGGCATCCTGGAGGACGTCGACCTCTGGTGCCTCTCCCCGACCCCGGCAGCTCAGATGGCGCTGCTGCGGGAGGTGGGCCTGAGCTCGAAGGAAAAGCTCTCCTTCCTGGCCACCTACTATGCGCTCCAGTTCCTGCACATGAACCTCCTGGCCCTGGACCAGCTCGAGCTGGCCCTGTCCGCCGGAGAGGGGCACAACGTGGCCTACCGCAACTTCCTCGGCTCCCTGGGAAGCAACTACCAGCGCCTCAACGGGGCCTACCTGGAGAGCCTGCTTGCCCACCACCTGGACCGCCGCGAGTGCCCCGACCACTGCATCTGCGTGGTCGGTACCCGCTGGGACCAGGACGACGTGGACGTGATCGTGATCCACCAGGGGGATTCGGGCATCGACGGGCTCAACCAGGCCATCGGGCGGGTCTCCACCGAGTTCTTCCGGCACGCGACCCGCCTGCACCTGTACACTGCGGAGCGGATGCGCACCGGGATGTACACGAGCGACGTGGAGGGCTACGCCCGACGCCTGTCGGAGGACCAGACCGACTTCGTCATGATCTGCGAGATGCTTTCCGCAGAACCGCTGGTGGGGGATCCCGCCCTGTTCCGCCTGTTCCGCCGCCGCGTGACCGACCGCTTCTTTGCACGCCGCGGCAAGACCGGACGCTCCCACGAGAGGTTCCTGCGCGGACTCCTGGGCGAGATGCATTCCCTGCTCGTGCAGGAGGTGAGCCGGGACCGCATCGAGTTCAAGACCGACGGGCTCCGCCTCGCCAAGGGAATTGCCCTGGCCGGAAAGGTCATCAAGGACCTGGACGACGTCGATACCGCCACCATACTGGAGAAGCTCTCCGCCCTGTACAAGGAGCTCGACGAGGACCTCGAGAACCTGCGGGATGCCCTGCTGTTCGTGGAGGTGTTCCGCCTGCTGTACCACATGCTGGTGGTGCAGGAGGAGGAGATCGAGCTGACCGACGAGAGCGAATCCCTGCTCAACGGAGTTGCAGCGGCCATGGGCTACCAGGAGAAAGGGGGGGTGCCCGCGGTCAGCCACCTGCTGGTGAACTACTCGGAATCGGTCGAGCAGATCCGGTCGGTGAGCAAGAAGCTGATGCTCCGCTACACCCGCTACCTGCGCAAGAACTCGCTTGCCGCCTACAAGACGAGGAACGGGTCGGCGAGGTCGCGCAACGTGGCTTCGGAGCTGGCCGACTCCGTCCGGATGTTCGCGGGGCACATCTTCTTCGAGGACGTGCTCGAGCGGCTCAAGGAAGGGGGGGCGAGCCTTGCCGGACGGCTCGTCGAGGACACGAGCCGCCTGTCGGGGCGGAAGCGGGACCGCACCGTCGAGGGCTACCTCAAGTTCGCCGGCTCCGACCCGATGACGCTCCTCGAGCTGATGCTCACCATCCGGAGCGTGGGGGGAGAGGCGGCGCTCGACCTGTTCGATACCATGTTCGACCGCCTCCTGAGGCAGATGGACCGGACCGAGGGAGGCTTTCTCCCCGGCCTGCTCTCCGTGTTCAACAGCGAGCCCGCCCTGGTCAACCGCTTCATCGAGGCATTGAGGCCCCGGCAGCGCGAGCAGCTCGAAGACCGGCTGGCCGTCGAGCTGTGGGACGACGAGCAGCGCGAAGCCCTGGTCAACCTCCGCAAGTACATCTGGCTGCGCACCGCGGGCAGCGAGTTCTATCGTCGTGCCTTCCGGAGGGTGATCAACCGCTACCCGCACTTCATCCGCCACCTGGGCGATCCGCAGCGGCTGAAGCGCTACGCCGCCGGCTTCATGGCCGGCCTGGAGAGCGGCGCCGACCGGGACAAGACGAGACGACAGCTCGGGGACTTCTACGACGTCTCCTACCTGGCCTGTGCGATCGAGACGCTGGGCGGTGCGCGGCTCGACCAGTACCGCCAGTCGTTCGTCAACTTCATGGACGAGTACATGTCCAACCTTTACTCGTCGTGCAAGCGGCAGGTCCCC
>VGRX01000050.1 GCA_016875215.1 Deltaproteobacteria bacterium | reverse complement strand
GGCAGCGGGAGCGAGGCTGCTGAGCCGGGGACAACCATCGCTCTCGACCGCTCGCTGCTCACCGCCGGCGAACCTTCCCCCCGGTTCGGAGGCAGCATCGGCGATTCGCCAGACACCGTCTGGCAAATCTCCCTCTCGGCCCACGACAGGTAGAAAAGCCGCATGCTCTGGAGGTTCTGCCGCGAGAATCCTCTTCCGAATCTGGAGGTCAGATCCGCCGAGAGTTGCACGAGCAGTCCTTCCCCGTGCCCTGCCCTGTCGGCTCCGCCCTGCTCGAACTCCGCGATCCGCCGCCCGATCTCCCAGTAGGTGGCCGTCATGACCGCGTTCACCGCCCGAGCCGAAGCCCGCCTGGCGGATTCCAGCAACGACACCACGGATGCCAGAACGTCGACGTAGCCACCCTCCTCGCACCCCGGGTCATCGAGGCCGTCGTCGCTCCCTCGACGGGGCTCGGGACAGGCGGCGATGAACCGGACGGCATCTCGATAGCCGCCCTGCGTCGGGGCGTGCCTGCACGGTGGGACCATCAGGGGGGCCTCCCGTCGGCATAGCCGACGAGGATTTCCGCGCGGTTGACCATCCCCGCGTTTTTCCTTACGATTGGCGGTGTTCGGTGGAGGCGGAATCATGGAAAGATCGTGGACATGGCTGTTCGTCGTCTGCGGGCTGGCGCTCGCCGCGTGCGGCAATGCCCGGGGCGCGGACGTGCGCACGAATCCGGCCGACGTGACCGCCGATGCCGCGGGCGTCGAGGTCGCGGCCGAGACCGTCGCTACCGCCGATGCCGAGGAGATTGCCGAGGCACCAGATGAGGTCTGCACCGACGAGGTCACCCCGTCCCCGGCGTGCATCGCGGTCAATCCGACCAAGGTCAACTTCGGTGGCAAGGAGGTGGGCTCCGTGTCCCATGTGGCGCTGGAGATTAGTGCCTGCGGCGAGGTGCCGTTGGAGATCCGGGACATCTCCATCAGCGAGGATCCGATGTCGAGCTACGGCGTCGACCTGTTGCCGCTCGACCACGTTCCAACCCCGGAATGGCCGGTCGTCGTGAAGCCCGGGGGCGGGGTCTTCGTCAACGTGACCTACACGCCGTGGCAGTACGCCCCGTTGAGCGAGGACGGCTCGCTGATCCTCGATGCGGGCACGCTCGTCATCGCCAGCAATGCCGAGGTGACCCCGACCGAGGTCGAGCTCTCAGGTGCAGCCGTGTGCATGAGTTGCCCCACGGCCATCATCAAGTGCGACGAGGGCGCCGAGGTGGAGATGCAGACGGTTCTCCACTTGCACGGGGAGGATTCCTTCCGCGGCTGCTACGGCGACGTCGAGAAGTGGCAATGGGAGGTGGAGCAGCCGGCCGAATCCGCTTCGGTTTTCCTCCCGTCCGCGGAGGTACCGGACCCGACCTTCGAAGTCAACGTGGCCGGAGTCTACACCTTCTACCTGACCGCCTGGGACGATCACACCGAGCCCTCCTGCTTCCCTGCCACGTACGAGGTCGTGGTCCTTCCGGACGAGGCAATCTGGATCGAAATGACGTTGCACATCCCGGGCTATCCGGACGCAGTGCAGCCTGGGACGGGATGGGACGGCACGCCGGACCTTCACCTGGCGCATCCCCTGGCCCAGGGTCCGGATATCGACGGCGATGGTGCCATCGAGCCATGGTTCAACGATCCCTACGACTGCTGGTGGTTCAATTCCTCACCCGACTGGGGGCCACCTGGCACTGAAGGGGATCCCGCGTGCATGCCTGGAGCCGTGACTTTCGTCTCGCCCGAGTCGCTCCAGTACAGGTTCGGCGTGCACTACCAGGATGAGGGGTATGGGCCTGCGTGTGCCACGGTGCGCGTGTACATCTTCTCGATGCTCGTCTTCGAAATCGCCGATGTGGAACTGCACGACTGCGAGGTCTGGGAGGTCGGGACAATCGAATGGCCTTCGGGCAAGGTCAGCGCTGCCCTTGACGGCGATGGCACCCCGAAGGTACTGAACTCGGACTTATGGTGCTTCCATGGAGATGGGTGGCCGTAGGACACCCTAGCCCGACTTTCCGAGATATCGTGCCTTGAGACGGCTCGGCGGATCGAAGCCTGACCCGTAACCCTCGAGAATCAGATCGTTTCCGACCGCTCCACGGAGGGAGGGGTGTCGCCGGGATGCGTATGACCTAACAGATTGCGGCCAGCATTCTGGCGATATGGCGCTAAATAAAAGGCTTGACGCCGCCTTGATGTCGTGGCATGTAAGACCTAACAACCGTCGGAGGCGGCCATGGCCATCACCATCGACAGGAAGCGGATCAAGGGCGGCACCTACTACTATGCCCGCGAGTGCCGGCGCGTGGACGGCAAGCCCAAGATCGTCTGGCAGAAATACCTCGGCAAGGCCGAGCGCATCGTCGCGGCCGTCACAGGCGAGCCCAGCCCGCCTGCCCTCAAGGAGGTACTCGTCAGCGAGTTCGGCGCGGTCGCCGCCCTCTATCGCCTCGCGCAGCGCCTCGACCTCGTCGGCCTCATCGACGCCGCGGTGGCCAAGCGGGAGCAGGGCCTGAGCGTCGGCCACTATATGCTCGTCGCGGCGCTCAACCGGTGCGTCGCCCCGTGCAGCAAGCAGCGGATCGGGGATTGGTTCGAAGGGACCCCGCTGGTGCGCTGGCTCCCCGCGCGCAAGAGCCACCTGTCCAGCAAACGCTTTTGGGACAACATGGGCCACCTCACCGTGGACCGCATCAACGCCATCGAGCAGGCCGTCAGCGAGCGGGTGGTTGCCGAGTTCGGCGTCGACACCCACTGCCTGCTCTTCGATGCCACCAACTTCTTCACCTTCATCGATTCCTTCAACGACCGGTCCACCCTGGCGCAGCGGGGACACAGCAAGGAGGGTCGGGAGGACCTGCGGATCGTAGGCCTGGCACTCCTGGTGTCCATGGACTTCCACATCCCGCTCTTCCACGATACCTACGCGGGCAACCGTAACGACGCCAAGGAGTTCGGCTCCGTCACCGGCCGCCTGATGGAGCGGTACAAGGCGCTCACCGGCGCCGTGGAGGAAATCACCGTCGTCTTTGACAAGGGCAACAACTCAGACGCCAACCTGGAGTTGCTCGACCGGACCGAATACCACTTCGTCGGCTCGCTCAAGCTGAACCAGTGTCCGGAGTTGCTTACCGTCCCAGTCTCGACCTACGCGCGGCTGCGCCACCCGCGGCTGCCGGGCGTCCGGGTGCTGCGGACCTGCAAGAAGGTCTTCGGGAAGGAGCGGACCGTGGTGGTGGCCTACAACGAGCAGCTCTATCTGTCCCAGAGCCTGTCGCTCCAGATGGAGGTGCGCAAGCGGACCCGCCACCTGGAAGCGCTCAGCCGGTCGCTCGGCCAGTGGCGGGATTCGGGCCGCCGCGGCGGGCGCAAGCCCACGGTGGCGTCCGTCCGCGAGAAAGTGGCGGAGTTGCTCAAGGGCCAGTATGTGAAGGACGTCGTGCGGGTGCAGGTCGAGGAGGTGGACGGCCTCCCCGCACTCTCATATCAGGTCGACCTGGACGCGATGCATCACCTGTCTGCGGAGAAGCTGGGCAAGACAATCCTCTTCACGGACAACGAAGGCTGGAACAGCGAGGACATCGTGCTGGCCTATCGGGGCCAGGCCGGCGTAGAGAGCGCATTCCGCACGATGAAGGACCCGCAGTTCGTGAGCTGGTCCCCAATGTTCCACTGGACGGACGACCGGGTCCGGGTGCATGCCTTCTACTGCGTGCTGGCGCTGCTGCTCGCCTCGCTGCTGAACCGGGAGTTGCACCGCGCAGGGCTGGACCTGTCGATCCCGGAAATGCTGCGCGAGTTGGGGGGCATCCGGGAGATGGCCTTCGTGGACCCCGACGCGGCCAGCGCCCACCCCGTGAGGGTCGGCGTCTCCCGCCTCTCGCCGCTCCAGGCGCGACTCCTGGACGCTCTGGACCTTCGCAAGGACCTCGTCACCGCACGTTAGGGTTACGCGCCGCCCGCAGCCAACCCCTGGATTTTCCTCGCAAATCCGATGTCCGCGCTACCCTATTTCGGAAAGTCGGGCTAGGCAGAGCCGTCGAACCATGCACGACAGTTCGCTCCACCCGACCCGCCGCCGCGTTTCTCCGGCCACACACGCATATGCGCGCGTTACTCGAACTTCTCTACCACGGCCTCAAGATGGGCGTTGGGCCGGAACCGGTTGGAATCAAAGGTGAATCCGGCCATTTTTCAATCTTGAGGCCGCGGTGGTCAATCTTGAGGCCGCGGTCCGCAGGCCTCCTGATTTCGGAGACGGAGAGGCCGAATCGGGGCCAATCTTGAGGCCGTGGGGTGCCCGACCGCGGGGCGAAGGCCTCGAGATCCGGGACGGGTCGGGAAGCGCAGATGCGCCTGGAATCAGGCCGAGATGCGGGTCTTCGGGGTAGACGAATCCGCCAGCGGCGTCGGCCGCCGCGGAGAACGGTTTTGAGTTACACAAGGTGGAGCTGATGGGATTCGAACCCACGGCCTCTAGAGTGCGATTCTAGCGCTCTCCCAGCTGAGCTACAGCCCCGGAAACTCAACGAGGGGCGTTTATCACAGGGAGGCCCGCATGGCAACACAAAAATCGGCGGCGGAATCGCTCGGTCCGTGCCAACAGGGCGGCCGACGCCGGTCCCCGGCCGGCCGGGGCAGCGAGGGCGGCGCTGCGACGCTCACTTCCCCAGCAGCTTGGCGAAGAAGTTGAAGTTGAACTGGATCGAGCCGAAGAAGCCGGCTTGGATGGCCTCCACGGTCTTGGGGGCGTCGGGGATGCGGAGCTCGAGGGCATCGGCCTCCTCGTCGAGAAGGTGGGTGACCTTGCCCAGGTGGAGCCCCCACACGAACTGGAGGTTGCGCACGAACTCGTGGCTGAACCCGAGGTAGAGGTTGTCCAGCGGAGACAGCAGGCCGAAGCCGATGGTCGGGCTCGGGAGCAGGTCACGCCACGACACCGGCTCCTGGATGTCCATGGGCAACCAGTAGACCGTGAATGCGAGGAGCGGCTGAACCTGGAAGGTGTTGCCGCTCTTCATGGTCTGGTAGACCGCTTCGTTCGTGTCCGCTGTGGCGGGGTCGTCCGCGAACTGGGTCTTCTTCGAGTACTTCACCTCGTCCAGGGAGGAGAGAGCCATCCCGGCAGAGAGGTTGAATCGGTAGAGCGAGCGGACCTGGGGCAGCACCGACGATACCAGCGTGACGTCGGCAGGCTTTCCGTCCGCGTTGATGCCCGGGTGCGTGACCGACAGGGAGGGGACATCGCCGCCATGAAGCTCGCGTTCCGCGGGCAGGATCACGTCGACGAGCGGAGCGCGGGGCACGACGGGGGGCGGCCTGGGAGATTCCTCCGTCGAGAACGCGGCTCTCCCCGGATCGAACATTGGCCGAAGGGGTGCCGGGTTGGGCTCCGTGCCCGGCGTCAGCGTCACGTTGAGCCCGAACGGACCGGGAAGGACGTTCGGATCGCGGTCAACCACCTGCACGTACAGCTCGTCCCCATTCTCCGGCCTGGGGAAATCGCCAAGGTGTGCGAGCCGGGAGGCGGACCCCCCTTTGGACGGCTGCTCAACGCGGTACCAGACCGTCTCCCGGTTGCGACCTGGAATGATTGCGCCGAGCCTCAGGATGCGCGGCCCCGGGCCTCCGCATGCGCGAAGCTCGGCCCGGGTGCGATCCCGCTCCTCGGTGAGCGGCCGGCACGGAGCATCCCGGGCTTCCTGAGCCTCGTCGATCTGGGCAGTCAGCTCGAACAGGTTCCGGTCATGCTCCGCGAGCTTGGCCTGGGACTGCTTCTCATACTCCAGCCGCTCGGCGGAGAGCCGTCGCACCAGCTCCTGGGTCTTCTTCAGCTCGGCCAGTGCGGCAGGGGTTCCCACGGAGATGAACTCGCGCTTCTCCGATTCCCGCAGGGCCAACTCCTCCTCCAGCTCCTTGAGGTGGCTTGCGGTCTCGGTGGCGAACTTGTCCCGTTCTTCGGTCAGCTCCGAGCGGACCTTGCCGAGGGTGGCGACCTCGGCAGCGAAGTCCGCGGTGTGGTTCTGCTGCTCGCACCGGCGCACCGCCTCCTTGAGGCTTTCCTGGCGCTGTTCGAGCAGTCGGCAGCCGGTCGGCTCGACGACGTTGTAGACCACCATGCGGCCGGTGCACTCGGGGAGCCAGAACGTGGCGAGGCCAGGCTCGGCATCGCGGTAGGCCGCGGTTCCGTCCACGCTCAGCAGGTAGGGCTGGGCGATGCGGTCGAGACAGGCATAGGTGACCTCGAGGTCTTCCGCACTCGAGCCGGGGGGCAGCAGGATTTGGATCCGAGTGCCGACCTCTCCGCCCCGCTCGGTGGTCACGCCGCGCTGCCTTCCGTCCCGCTCGAGCGTGACTACGGTGACCGGCCGGCCGCACGCGGCAAGCACGACAAGGATTGCGGCGACAGCCCCGATTCGCAGGAGTCTCATTTCGCTACCTCCCCCGCTCGACGACCAGGTCTGATGCAGGTTCTCTCCGGTCGCTCTTGTCAACAGGCCGCGGTTCCACGCTTCCCTCAGCATCCGGCCGACCCGCTCCGCCATCCGCCTGCACCCGTCCCTATCGAGCGGACGTTCCGGCGCCTACGGTTTCACCAGCGGCAGCAGCTTGCCGTTGGCGTCGAAGCGCCGTGCGAAGATGCCGCAGCCGTCGCCGTCCTGGCCCATGCAGCTCTCCCACACGACGATGAACTCACCGCCGCCGACGTGAGCGACCTGCGGAGCGCTCTGCCAGTCGAAGTGATAGCCGTTCACGTGAATGGGGCCGGGCAATGTGGTCAGGTCCGCTTTCAGCAACCTCATGTAGATGCCTCCGGCCTGGTCCTCGGGAGTATTCTCGATCTTCCAGACTACCACGAGCCGGCTCCCATGCAGCGCCGCGATGCGAGGCATCGACATCTCGTACTGCGGATTGACGTAGACCGGTACCTCGGGGATTGCCCCCGCTCCCAGGAGATCGAAGGACCTCACCAGGATGCCGGTATCCTCTGTTCCGAGAAACGTCGTGATCAGGACATTGCCCCAGTCGACCGCAACGCCCGTGGGCATGGTCTGCGAACCTGAGACATCATTGGCCAACTGGAACATCCCGGACCACACGGAGTTGAATTCAGTCACCGGCTTGCCATCCAGGCGTCGGATGATTCCCAGGCAATCCGACCCTTCCCCGGCGGGTTCCTGTTTTTCCTCGAGCGCTGCCTCCCATAGGACGGCGTAGGTGTCGCCGTTCAGCCGCACCACGACCGGAAGCCGCTGGTCCGCCAGATCCTTGGCGATGGGGAAGATGCCCTCGGGCGTCTGGAACACCCCGAATTCGGGGCTGACGATCCGGTGACCAACGATCCCGAGCTCCCCTTTGGCAATCTCTCCGGCCCACACGACGACGGAATCCAGTCCGCTGTCGGAACTGGCCAGGGCGACGGGCGACTCAGCGTCCACTTCCGAAGTCTCCCCGACGGCGATATCCTCCCACTCCGGGTACGGCTTGTACCCCCCTGACACGACTGGGTCCAAGGCCCACATGCGGGCCCGGACCCGACGGCCCTGCCCAGTCTGCACAATCCAGCCGAGCATGAATCCACCGTTCAGCGGGGCGATCCCGGGCCGGTACTCGCTGCCGGCCGAGGCAGCGGTACCCACCCTGTCCTTGGAGGAGGTCGGCACCCCTTTGACATCGAATCCTCGGAAGGCAACGTTGCAGGACAGGTAGTCCCGGACTCCGTCACCATCGCTGTCCGCCGACAAGGGGCAGTCGCTCCAGGCGATGGCAAAGGCGCCTTCTTCCTCGTCCGTGCTGACGATGACCGGTTCCACCTGGTCGCCGACGTTGGACGCGTTCACCTGGTAGTCGGTCACGTAGCCGTTCTCGCAACCGTCGTTGGGGTCGTCCGCCCGGGGGTCGAGGCACTGGTTCGACGGGATTACGCACTTGCCGTACAGGCACTTGGTGCCCTCGCCACAGGTCCCGCAGCTTCCGCCGCAGCCGTCGGGCCCGCACTCCAAGCCGTCGCACAACGGCTCGCACGGGCCGACCTCGAGGTCTCCGACCCGTGCGTCCCCGGTGTCGCCCGTGTCCAAGGTGAGGGTATCGCCCGTGTCGCCGGTCGGGATGTCCAGGAGGGCGGTGTCGCTCGTGCCGGGGCCGTCGAGAGGTGTCGGGACATCCGCGTTCTTCAAGTCGGAGTTCGGTGTCGCCTTGCGGGGGGACAGGCAGGAAGCGGCCAGCAGTGCGACCACGACGAACGGCAGGCAACGAAACATCATCCGGCCCTCCCAGGCTTGGGGCACAACATCGCACCCGCTCCGGACGGGTAGGAGCGCTGCTCGGATGCACAGAGCATACTCGCTCCAACGCCGGAGGCTCATAGGGTAGCACACACGCTTATGCTCGCGCAACGCCAGGGTCACCCCTGAACCACCATCTCGGGCCACCTGCGGCGTTGCTCCGTCGCCGCCTCACTGCGACGTGGCTTAGGCCACGCCTCATTCGGCTGGCTCGGTCGCGCCTTGCATCTGGCTCCGATCTGGTGGCCAGGGACTCCCCACACAGGCAGGCTCATCGCCCTCTCGACGCCGTTGATGGTGGATTTGGGGTCACTTCCGGACCGCCTCCACGCCCCAGGCGAGCCCGGAGCAGGCGAGGAGCACGGCAGCCACGCACGCCAGGTAGCCGCCCATGCCGACCCCGATGCCCGGGAAGAAGGAGAGCAGAGCGGCCAGCGCCAGGTGGAACACGTACAGCTTGAGCGCATGGCGGCCGAGGAGATGGAGGGGCTGGAGGAGAGGGGCCATCTCCCCCGGAGCGACCCTGCCGGGGAGGAAATGGAAGAAGGGGCGGGAAGGAGAGGCCCCCGCTGCCGGAGGGCCGGCACGAAGTGCGCCTTTCCGGCGGGAAGCGCCGGGCATGGCCAGTCCGAACAGGACCAGCATCCACGCGGAGAGATAGGGGACCAGCGCCAGCTTCTTGTTCCAGAAGGCCCGGGAGCGGACAATCCGTGGGGGCGGGTCGGGGGGGCCCATGCGGCCGGCTACCCAGCGCAAGTCGTACGTGGACCCCCACTGCCCGTCCGTCACGAGCTCCCGGGAGGCGGCGGTTCGGCCATGGGGGCGGTTGAACACGGCCTCGATGTTGCTCGGCCGCTCAACCGAGGGCCCGGTCCGCTCCTGGTTTGCCGGGGCCCAGAGGAAGTGGTACGCGAGCACGACCACGAGGCCCAGGGGGAGCATCCAGCGACGCCACCAGAGCCATGCCCGGTCGCTCCGGACCGACTCGCCTCCGGGGCCCCTCATCCGTCCCGCAGCCGGTGCGGCCGGCGTTCCGCCTGCGGCTCCACCTCCGGTCCCGGCCCCCCCCCAGTGCGTTTCCGGTTTCCGCCTGTGCCAGGTCCATGCCAGCAGGATTCCCAGTGCGGGGAAGAGCAGGTTCGGGAGGTGCGCTCCTGGCCCCTGGGCCAGGCGGGACAGTGCCTCCCGGGGATAGGCCTCGGCCAGGGCCGTCGCCGCGGCAAGCAGCGCTCCGAGCAGGGCAAGGAGCCACCATCGCACCCCGTTGGGATGCACGACAGGCGCATACAGGAGGACCGCCAGTCCGATGGTGTAGAGGATCTCGGCGGACAGAAACGGATAGGGGGGATTGATCCCGCCATGCACCCAGAAGATGCCCCAGGACAGGAGCACCAGGGTGAGGGCACGGACGATGCGGCTCCGCCACCACGCACGACCTGACGCGCTGCGACCGTGAGCCAGCACGAGAGATACTCCGACAAGCGTCAGGAACAGGGTGGAGATGAGCGGTTCCGTGGTCATCAGGAGTGAACGGAATGCTCCGGCAGCGCCGGGTTCATCCGGGTCGACCACTGCACGGGCGACGTGCACGAGCACCATGAGGACAATGGCCAGCCCCCGCAGCGCGTCGACGAAGCCGATGCGGGAAGCCGCTGGGCTCGAAGCCGCCTGGACGTTGCGGGGGGATGGCGTCGGCCCGTCTGACTTGTGATCGGCCATGAGCTCCCCTAGCGGGCCCTGCGGACCCGGTCCATCAGCTTCTCGGCCATCCGGTGGGCCAGGCACACTGCCCCTCGAAAGCCCACGAACGGGCAATCGGCCACAGCATGCCACAGCGGTGTGGCAAACCCGAAGGGCAACACTGCGTGCTCACCGCCCCCGCCGAATCCGTAGGTGTCGCACTGGATGGCCAGGTCGATCCGGCGCTCTTCGGGCAGCGCATCCAGGGCGGCCCGCAACTCTGCTGCGGTGGGCTCGTACAGGACCGGCAGCCCTGCTTCGGACTGGGACGGATGGCCGCTGCGCCCCACCGCGGCCAGCAGCACGGGGAGACAGCCCAGCTCCCGCAGGAACTCGGTCATCGGGGCCACCAGGAACGGATCGCCGACAAAGGAGACCCGTGTACCGACGAATGCCTGCTGCACCAGCCATCGCAGCCGCGGCACGAGGTCGGCCAGCTCAGCGGAGAGGAAGCGCTCCGCCGCGGCCTCCCGCCCTGTCGCTGCGGCCAGGTCCGCCAGCCAGCGCATCGTCCCTGAGATCCCCAGTGGAACCGGCAGCTCGACGACTCTCGCCCCGGTGCGGGACGCCAGCGCACGGGCCGCGGCGACTCCGTGCGGCAACGCAATCACGATGCCTGCATTCCGGGCCGCCTCCAGGTGGCGCCACGGCCTTCCGGACAGCCAGGTCGAAACCGGGTCCAGGCCGAGCGCACGGACCATCCGCTCCATCTCGGCCACGTTGGCCAGGTGGTCGTGCTCGTTGCGGTCCATGAAGCAGCCGATCAGAGCGACCTTGTCCGGCGAGGGTGCTGCCTCGTCCACGTCAATGAGACGCACCAGCGCCTCGAGCGTCCCCGCATAGCCGTCGAGCCAGTCTCCGCCAAGCGACCCGAAGGGAACCACGGCGCCCGGCACCCCGGTGCTCTCCGTCATGCGGCTCAGCAGCAGCTCGTACTGAGTGCCGGTGATCGCGGCCATGGGCAGGGACGCGGCCAGCACCACGGAGCCTCTCCCCGCTGCCTGGATGAACAGCTTCTCCAGCTCGGGAAAGCGGTCCCGGACGATCTGCTCGACGGTCACGCAGCTCACCAGGAGCCGCGACTCTCCCGCACAATCCACGAGCGTCGAGCACAGGTCGTGGCGCCCCTGGATGAACTGCGCCTTGTAGATGGCGCAGTCGGGCCCGTCCACGACCAGGGCGGCATCCGGGATCGCGTTGGCAGCAAGGTACACCCCGAAGAGGTAGGGGAAGTTGCTGCGGGTGGCAAACGGCTCGACGGCATCGGTTCTCATGGCCACCCTACCCTTCCGTAGCGCCGGAAGAACGGCAGGCGGCAGACCGATACCAGCCGCTCCAGCGTCCGAACCGCGCCTGCGAATCCCATCTCGAACACCCGGGAAGAGAAGCGCGCCTTGCCGGCCCGAGCCAGCCGCTGATCCTGGGTGAAGTCGGAGTAGAACGCCTGCGCCTGACTCAGCGCCAGGGCCTCCGTCAGCTCGTCCTCGGTCCCAAACCCCCGGAGCGTGATGTCGGCCCCCGGCGCCAGCCCGCGGGCTGCCTCCTCGAGAGCGGACGGTACCGTCCCCCCTTTGCCGTAGAGCAGCAGCTCGATCCGGAATCCCATCTCGGCAAGCAGGGCAAGAAGAGGAAGCGCAAAGTTGACCGAGGGGTCTGCGAGCCGCTCGACGCGCCACGAGTCGACCACGAAGCCCAGGGTGCACGTGGCGGCCTCGGAGCGATGCCTGTCCCACTCCGGAAGCCGAGCCCCCCATTCCTCCAGTATTACAGAATGTTTGCCACCATAACCTTCCGCTATTCCATCACTTGTTGCATTGCAGCAATCCGTCGCCACCTCGCCTTGCGGCCCCGGCGTTCCGGCCGCTGCCGAGGGGGCGGTACCGGCGTCGATCACCGCGGTCAGCCAGGCACGAGTACGCTCGAATCCGAATGGCGCTTCCGGCTCGAGGGTGACCAGGGGCAGATCGGAGAAGAGGGCATCCCGCAACCGGGCCAGGTAGTGCTCGGGGTAGAAGACCTGGAGCGATGCCTTGAGGTAGGTATCGAACAGCCTCAGGTCGACGCGGGGGAACGCCCGGTCGTTGACGCGGATGCCTGCCCGGGCCAGGAGTCTGCACAGCTCGTCGGTTCCCCGGTTGGTGGGAAAGCCGACCAGGTTCACGAGGCCGGGATGGGGAGCGTGAGGGGTGAACCCACGCTCCTTCTTCCTACGTGCGAAGAAGTCCGCCAGCGGATTGCCATCGATGTGGGGGGCCGTGTGCATGAGCGGAACCGGGCAGGAGAGCCCGACACGGTGCACCAGGCCGGATACGTCCTCGCCTGCAACGACCGGGGTGCACGTGTTGTGGACGAGCACGAACTGCTCCTCCTCCAGGGCGCCGCATGCCCTTTGCAGGGCATCTTCGAGGCGGACGATGGCGCCGCGCACGACGTCCCGGTCGGTCAGATCGGTGGTCAGCGTGATTCCGCCCGCCCCGGAGCGGGCCAGCGGCCCTCCGTGGAAGGGCTCGGGCTCGAGCCAGGGGTACTCGTAGACGTCGGGCTGGTGCTCCAGTGCGGGGGGCGTGGGGTACATGCACTCGCGGTCACAATGTTCCACGGCAACGTGCGGTGCCTCGTACTGGAGGAGCTGGTGCACGTTCCGGGCAAAGTGATCGTCAGCAAAGAACTGGCGCCACTGGGGGGTCTGGCGGAAGCTGGCATCGTCGTGCTCCGGGCCGCCCGGACGGCCCACGGGAGTCGACTCCGGGTCGGACCGGACGACCTCGTGCAGGGAATCGAGCGGGATTGCGTCGACAGCCCCGGCGAGCCTCCGCACCAGGGCCAGAGTCCGGGCATCCCCCTCGTCCACGTGTCCGATTCCGCAGGTGGCGACATCGAGAAAGGACGGGCTGCCCAGCGGCACGAGCAGGAGGGTGCGCACACTCTGGTCGGCCAGCCGGACGTCGAGCTCCAGGATCCCGTCGGTCCGCGAGTCGGCCCGGACGAGGGTGAGTGACTGCGACTCGTCGGCGGTACCCTCGAAGCTCCCTGCCGGGCCGTGGGCTCCGGGCTGCCCCGAGACGTCCAAGGTCCGTCGTCGGGGTTGGTCCCGGAGGATCCTGGCTTCGAGCGCCTCCAATGCAGACCGCCCCGCCCGCAGGCTCCAGACCCTCCCCTGCCCGGTGCGGTGGGGTGCTTCGTCGCCCGGGTCACCCCCGGCCGCGACGTCCGACGAATCGGGTGGGCGAGCGACCCACGAGGCCAGCGTGGAGAAGCCGATGTCCCGCAGCCGCCCGGCCACCCAGCTTGCGAGCTTGTGCAACGCCACCGACGGATCGCTTCCGTGATAGGCGATACCCAGGTTGGGCAGCGCAATGTAGGCCCCCTCCCTTCCGGGCGGAAGCACGATCAGCCGTTGCGGCGGGAGCTTCCCGTAGCGGACGGTCAGGCCCACCTCGCCCGTGCTCGTGAGCACCGCAGCGGCGACCGAGGCCCTGGCCCCCCGCAGCTCGGGCAGATCGAAGCCGAGGACGTGGCCGAGGCGAGACAACGTGGAGGGGCCGGCAAGGCGGCTGGGGGTTGGGGGAAGGGGGGCTGGAGAGAAACCCCCGGCGGATCGGAGCGAAGCTCCCGAGCTTCCCTGGTCCTTGCCTTGCGTGGGCGCGGTCGCCTGAGGCGTGATGGGCTTAGGAGCCTGGGGATGGGGGGGTGGAGAGAAACCCCCGGCGGATCGGAGCGAAGCTCCCCCCACGAACTGGTGGAAGGCCTGGTTGCTCAGCGGACAGGGCAGAGCGAGCGATGTGCGGTCCAGCGAAGCAAGTGCGTTCCCGATGCTTGCGACGGCAACGGCGAAGGGATCGCGGGCTGCGGTTTCGTTCAGGGTCCGACGGTGACGCCGCGCATCTGCGAGAGCGGGCGAGAACGGGAGCTGGCCGAGCACCTGGGCACCGATGGTGCGAGCGAACGCGTGGCCGTCCAGGTCCTGGCCGGCAGCCGACCGCTCGTTCAGCACGAGGCCCGCCAGGGCTACGCCGTTGTCCGCGTAGCGCACCACGGCCCTGGCGATGTTGTTGGCAGCGAAGAAGGACATCTCGTCGGGCGAGGCGACGATGACGACGAGGTCGGCCAGGCCCCGGCGCAACGGGGCCGCAAACCCGCCGCACACGACATCGCCGAGCACGTCGAACAGGACCACGTCGTAGGTCCGGGCGAGCAGCCCGCCCTTCTCGAGGAAGTCGATGGCCCAGGTGATGCCTCGACCACCGCACCCGATGCCCGGTTCCGGCCCGCCTGCTTCGATACAGTCGATGCCGAGTCGGCCTCGGTTGATCGCTTCCCTGGGGTCTGCCGTGGGGTTCTCGGACAGGATTTCGACGACGGTACGGGCAGGTACCGCACCATCGAGGAGGAGAAGGGAGGAATCGGCCTTGGGATCGCACCCGACGTGCAGAACCCGTCGTCCCTGGCCTGCGAACCAGGCGCTCAGGTGTGCGGCGAAGGTGGACTTCCCGACCCCTCCCTTGCCGAACACAGCGATCCGCTCCATTGTTGCCCCCGGGTTCCGGCACCGGTCTTCCGGTTGCCCCGGTGAGTCACTATAGCATGGTCTTCCTTTGCTTTCGATTGACTTGCTCCGTCCCGTTGCCGGATAATGGCGGCGGGTCGTGGCCCCGACCCCGGGGGGAGAACGTGAGCGGGGAACTCCGTGCCATCAAGTCGGCCGTCGTCAAGGTCACCGACCGGTGCAACCAGAACTGCGCGTTCTGCCTCGACAAGGGGGTCACCCCGACGATGCACATGTCGGTCGAGGAGATCAACGCGCTGCTGGATCGGCTGAAGCTCGACTGCGACCAGCTCATCTTCATGGGGGGAGAAACACTCATCATCCCGGACTTCGAGCGCGTGATCAGCCATGCCAAGGAGATCGGGTACAAGGCGGTGGGGATCGCGACCAACGGGACGCTGCTGAGCAAGAAGGGATACCTGGATCGGCTGCTCGGGGCCGGACTCGACTACCTCGAGTTCTCGCTGATCCACCATGACCCGGAGAAGGTGTCCCGGCTGACCGGGCGGAAGTTCACCCTCGCCCGCCAGATCGAGGCGCTCGAGCAGCTCAACTCCCGGAAGTACTCGGAACGTTTCTTCGTCCTGTTCAACGTGGTGATGAACTCGGTGAACCGGGACGATCTGCTGCCGATCTGCCGCTGGGTGAACGAGACGTATCCGGGCTTTCCGAGGCGGTTCAACTTCAAGTCGATGGTGTTGCGGGGATCCGCGCTGAAGAACGAGTGGGTGCGCACGCGATTCTCGGACATCCGCCTGGACGCGTTCGCGTACCTTGAGGAGTGCGGCATTCCGTTCTGGACCGAGAACATGCCGCTGTGTGTGGCGCCGAAGTTCGAGTGGCATTCGCTCAATGCCACCACGAGGGTGATGGATCGGCGCTACAAGGACATCAACCTGGAAGCACCGGACGAGTACTACGACACAGGCTTCCACGACACGGGCAAGGTACAGCCTTCGGTCTGCGAGAAGTGCTCGCTGCGGGCCATCTGCCTGGGAATCGAGCTGGGCTACATCCAGATCTACGGCACTCAGGAGTTCAAGCCGTCCCGGACCGATCCGGTGAGCGTGGTGGGCAAGGTGCTTGCGGCATCGGGAGGGGACGAGGGGGAGGCTGCCGCGGTCCACGACGGGTTGCTCCGTTTCTTCCGGCTGCCCCCGTACGCGGACAAGGATCGCATCTACCTCTATTTCCGTCGCGGCACGCACCGCCGCGTCACGCTGATGGTTGCCCCGAACGGGGAGGAGACCCGGCCGACGCTTCGAACCGGTGCGCACCAGATCGTGTTCCTTGGAGACGGCGGACCGGACAGGCAGCCCCACGAGGACGAGATCGAGCTCATGAAGCTCCTGGGACGCTCGGTGGGTTTCCTGGATCGGCATCACCCGGAGGAGGTGATCACGTGGTGCCGTGACCTGAAGAAGCAGTTCGAGGACGGGACTTTGTTCCCCGGCAACTGGGTGCTCCTGCCCGAAAGCCGGCACATGCGCTACTACTGACCGGAGGAGGTTTCCGGCAACGGAACCAGGGCTTCCTGGTGCGGATGAGACTTGGCGACCCATGACAAACCTCCCGTGATCATCGTGATCGGCCGGTCTCACCAGGCGCGCCGCCTGGCGGAGGCCTACTGGAAGGCCGGCCACGCGGACGTGGCGGTGGCGGACGCCGACGACCGGGACGTGGAGGCGCAGCTCGTGCCGGCTGGTGCGCTGCACATCCTGGAATCGGGCAAGCGCCCGCTGGCGGACCTCCTGACGTCTGCGGGGGCCAACGCGATGCACGTGGCGATTCCACTGGCTCCCGAGACACGGCCCGAGGCGCTGGGACGTGCCATGGCCGCGATGGAGGACAAGGGGCGCAAGCTGCTCGTGGCGTACCCCCCGGTCTGTGCGGCGTCGTTCATCCGTTTGCGGCACATGCTGGGTACGGGCATGGCAGGCAGGCTCGAGACCGTGGTGTTTCGCGTGCCGGGGGGGGCCCCCGCTTTCGACGCGGACATCGAGGGCGGCGACGTGACGTCCGCGGGGTGCATCGGGCTCTCGTTTCTTGCCCTGCTGGCTGGAACGCCCATCCGGTGGACCCCGGGGCCAGGGCGCACAGGCACCGCACCCGGGGACGCTGCTCCGACCGATTCCTTCTCCGCCCCCCCCGCCCCGGGGACGCTTGTCCTCACGGTCGAGCCCTGCCATGACGACGCAGACTGGCAGCTCTGCGCCGTGGGGTCGGACAGCACCCTCACGCTGAGCTGCAAAGGCACGGTCCACACCCTCTGGGCACGGCGCAGGGCATTCGAGCGGATCCTTGCCCGATTCGACGACGTGGATCCGCTGGCGGACTGCGTGAGGGCCATGGAGCGCTTCCTCGAGGGGCAGACCCGCCACCTTCCGACCGGGACTGCGGCGATGCTGCTGGCTCATGCGTTTGATGCCGTGGGCAGGACCTTCTCCTCCGGCGAGGCACCGAAGAAACCCGACGATTCGTCCTCGGCCCGCTCCCCGCTGGAGCTGGACCTGTACCAGAAGCTGCCTCTCGGCCGGGGAAGGAGCGCATACTGGGAAGCCAAGTTCAATATCGAGACCCGCTGCAACCAGGACTGCATCTTCTGCTTTGCCCGGAACAGCGCCATGGTGGTGACCGACCTGGATGCACGTCCCGGTCTGCTGTGCGCACTGGCCGGGGACGGCATCTCGGGCGTCATGTTCTCGGGGGGGGAACCCACGCTCAACCCCAGGCTGCCGGCATTCATCGAGGAGGCAGCACGGGCCGGGCTGAGACACATCACCGTGGAGAGCAACGCGGTCCGTTTCTCGGATCCCGATGTTGTTGCCACCTGTCGTGCAGCGGGTCTCGACACGGCCTTCGTCTCTTTCCATTCCTGCCGCCCCGAGACGGTCGAGACCCTGACCCGACTCGAAGGCTCGTTCGAGAAGACCTTTACCGGCGTGCGCAACCTCCTGGCTGCCGGCGTGGAAGTCAACCTGAACTGCGTGACGAACCGGTTCAACTACCGCGAGCTGTCGGAGCTGGCGCGGTTCATCGCCCGGGAGCTGGGGGAGGTGAACACGGTTACCTTCTCCTACGTGGCCCCGCTCGGGCGGGCGGCAGGACGTCCGGACATCGTGCCCCCGATCAGCGAGGCAGCGCCGTATCTGGCCGAAGCGCTGCTGCTGGCCGAGCAGCTCGGCCTCAACGCCTCGGTCCCGGGACGGTGCGGGATTCCGCTCTGCTTCCTGCCCGGGCTGGAGCGGTTCTTTGTGGAGTACCGGCTGCAGGACCATCTGCCCCCTCACAGGCTCCGGCTCCCCGGGGATCGGGTCAAGACCGAGCTGTGTCCCAGGTGCGAGCTGGACCCGTTCTGCCAGGGGCTCTGGTGCAACTACGCCACCATGTACGGAATCGAGGAGCTGCGGCGGAACTTCGCCCGCCGTGGCTGACCGCCAGGAAACCGGGAGTCGTTTCATGACCGACAGGTACGACGTCATCGTGATCGGAGGGGGCCCAAGCGGGCTGATGTGTGCGCTGACCGCGGTGGGCGGAATCCCCATCAACCCGCCGCGCGGCTTGCGCGCCCTGGTCCTGGAGCGGTTCAGGGTCGGGCAGTTCGCCCGCTACGGGAAGCTCCGAATCACGCACCGGTGGCACATCATGGGAACCCAGCTCATGCGTGATCTCGAGGCCGAGGTCCGGGCCTCCGGCTGCATCGACGTGCGTGAGGAGGAACCGGCCCTCGTCGTGCGGGGCAGCCGCGGTGCGTTCGAGGTGGAGACTCCCGGAGGTCGTTTCGAGGGAGGCAACGTCGCGCTTTGCACCGGGTTCTTCCCGCACCTCGATCTGGTGCCCATGGTGCGGTCCGTACGCGTCGTGTTCAGCCCCCCGGAGATCGAGGCACGCCACCTGCCGGCAATCCCGGGGGATACGGTCGCGGTGATCGGCGGCGGACCGGAGACCGTGGAATTCGCCCAGGGCTTGCAGAAGCTCCGGCCCGAGGTCGTCTTCCTCGTCGTGCTCGAGCACGTCGAGACCCCGCCCCCTTCTCCGTCCCGCAACCTCCGCATCGTGGCCGGGAGGCTTGCGGTGCGAGAGGAGCACCGGGTCGGTCTCGTCGTCGAGATCCACCCGCGTTCCGGGCCGTCTTCGGCCGAGGAGTGCCGCTTCCTGCTCGTCGACTACAACTCCTATGCGCTGGAGACTCACGTGACCGACTTCCTCCAGGGCATGGGAATCGAGCGACGCAAGGGATACATCGTCACCGGACCGGCGGGAGAGACTGCGATCCCGGGACTGGTCGCGGCCGGCAACATCGTCACCCCCGTCTCCGGGGTGCTCACCGCCCTCGATACCGGATTCAAGGCCGGCCTGGAGCTGCACACAAACCTCTACCGGGAACGGTACGGCAGGGAACCGCTGGTCTTCCCGTGGCTGCCGCGCTCGGGAATCAAAAGCCACCCGCTTGCTTGAGCCGGCGCCCCGAGGGCCCTGCTGCATCTGCCGGCGCCCCGAGGGCCCCTCCCGCGTGGTCGGGGCTGTGTGACCCCCAACCCCCGACTGCATCTGCCGACGCCCCGAGGGCCCCTCCCGCGTAGTCGGGGCTGTGTGATCCCTGACCGCTACTGCCGTTCGCGGTACTTCCTGGCCAGAGCGGTGTTGACGTGGACGACACCGCGATTGAGGTTCTTGAACGGGTAGTCCGGGGTGATGTGGGGGAGCGCATCGGCCTGGGCCTGAGTCCGGATCACGCTGCCGGCCTCGACGTAGCGGCCGTCTGCGACGCTGACGCCGAGCACGATGGCACCGGGCTCTACCACGCAGCCTCTGCCCACGGTCGACTTGAAGACGAGGGCCTTCATCCCGATGAACGTGTCGTCGAGCACCACGGCCGGGCCATGAACCTGGGCCTGGTGGGCCAGAGACACGCGGCAGCCGACGTACACGGCGTATCGCATCCCGCCGACCGTGCGGAGGTTGGACTCCACCGTGTTGCCGTGGCTCTCGGTCTCCAGCGCGTGGATCACGACGCCGTCCTGGACGTTCGAATCATCGCCGACATGCAGCGGCTGGCCTTCGTCCCCCCGGACGACCGCGGTGGGGCACACCATCACGTTGCGGCCGATGCGGACATTCCCGCAAACCACTGCCAGCGGATGCACGAACGAGCTGGCATCCACGGAAGGCTGGGTCGCAACCGGGCTGAAATCGGTCGGCACGTTCTTCTCGATCATGGTTCCTCGCTGGTCCCCGCTGCGGGAGGAAACTCCCCGAGGACTAGGCAAACATGTACTTGTCGTAGTCCCGCCTGGCCTGCTCGAGCAGCCCGGCGAACCGGGTCGGATCCGTGATCCGGAAGTAGTTCACCCCCGCGGCCCGGTAGTCGGGGTCGTTGAAGCCGTCGAGCATTCTCGGAATGTCGCTCAAGCCGTTGGAAAGGTGGCAGTCGAAGCGGACCCCCTTGAGAGACCACTTCCTCAAGAGCTGATCGACCGCTTCGCTGATGAGCAGCAGCGAGTCATCGGACGTTCCCCC
>VGRX01000049.1 GCA_016875215.1 Deltaproteobacteria bacterium | reverse complement strand
CCCCCGGACCCAGCCGAGGTGGTTGAGCCCGACCCAGTCGAGGACGATGTCCTCGGCCGCGACGCGGAGATAGCGCGCGACGTCCATCTGGAACTCGGTGGGCACGTTGCACAGGCCGATGCAGCGGGTGGTGGCGAAGCGGCAGATCGCCTCGGTCACGATCCCCGAGGGGTTGGTGAAGTTGATGATCCACGCCCGCGGGTTGGCCTCACGGATGCGGCGGGCCATGTCAAGCACGACCGGGATGGTCCGCAGGGCCTTGGCGAATCCCCCCACGCCGGTCGTCTCCTGCCCGATCAGGCCGCGGTCGAGCCCCATGCGGATGTCCTCGTGGCGGGCCTGCTGCCCTCCGACGCGGATCTGGACGACGACGAAATCCGCGCCCTCAACGGCCTTGTCGAAGTCGGGCTGTATCTCGACGGCCAGGCCCGAGTTGAGCGCTGCGGCCATGCGGGACGAGAAGCCGGCCACGAGCCCGAGGCGTTCGGCGTCGGTGTCGTGCAGGGTGACCAGGCGGGGCCCGCCGCGAAGCTGCCACAGGGCAAGCCCCTCGATGAGTTCGGGGGTGTAGGTGCTGCCGCCACCGATGACCGCCACCTTCATGGAACCCTCCTCTCCTCGCCAGACCGCATACCCGGGCTACTCCGCCAGGGGCGCAAAGACCCCGTCGACCAGCGCGCACCGGGCGGACCGGGCCGTCCCGTCCTCCCCCTCGACCAGGTCCAGGGCGTAGCGGACCGCACCGGAAACCGGCCGGAAACGGAGCACCACCGGCTGCACCCCGGGGAACTCGGCCCGGACGTCCGCCAGCAGCGCATCCACCAGGTGCGACGACCGCCCGTGCTGGAGCACGCTCCCGCCCATCACCAGCGGGAAGGGCTCTTGCGCCTCGAACAGCCTGCGGGCCACGGCCCGGGCCGACAGCCCGAGCTCCCGCCCCGCCCACTCGAGGATCGCACCGGCCTGGCCGTCCCCCGCTGCGGCAGCTTCGAACACCAGCGGCGCCAGCAACCCCGCGTCGAGCCGTCCGCTGCCCGGCAGCTCGGGCCCGTCGGCAATGAAGAAATCCACGATGTCGTCCAGCCGCTCCAGTCCGAGCCGGGTCCGGATCATCTCCGCCAGTGCGGTCGCCGGCTCCCGCCCGTCCTGCGCCCGAAATGCCTTCCTGAGCGCCTCGACGCCGATGTCCGTCGCGCTGCCCAGGTCGCCGAAATCAGGGCCGATTCCACCCACCCGGAAGCGCTTCCCGTTCCGGGCCACCCCGCCGGCGTTGCACCCCGTCCCCGAGATCACCGCCACGCCTGCTCCGTCCGGAGTTCCCGCACGCAGCACGAGGAACAGGTCGTTGACCAGCGTGAACGGAACGCTTCCCAGGAGCCGCTCGAACTCAGGACGGATCACCGCCTCGTCCCGCGGGCGGTCGAGCCCCGCGACCCCGAGCCCCGCTGCTGCCAGTTCCTCCCGCTTGGCCGAAAGCGAGACGAGGCATTTCTCCACCGCCTCCCTCCACACCTCGGACGCCCGGCGGATCCCCATCCCCTGGTAGTTGCTTCCGCCGAGCAGGTGACGGCAGTGGCGGCCGTCAGCGAGCGAGATCGCCACAACCTCGGTCTTGGTCCCTCCCACGTCCAGTCCGAGCAGGACATGAGGCTGGTTCCCTCGAGTCACTCGCCGAGCTCCTTCATCATCTTGCGGGCGTATTCGCGGGCGTCCTCGGTTTCCCAGGTCCGGTCCGGAGGCGACTTGCTGTCGTTGATGCACCGCAGATAGGTGGCCTTGGCCTTGTCCTTCTGGCCCACCTTGGCATAGGCCGCGGCCAGCTCGAGGAGGATCTCCGGGTCGTCCGGCTTGAGCGCCGTACCCTTTTCGAGGACATCGAGCCCCTTCTTCGGGTCACCCCAGGTGAGCACGGGCGGCAGCTCCCGGTACAGGCTGCCCAGCAGCATGTAGGCTTCGAAGCGGTTCGGCTCGTCCCTGATCATGTCCTCGAGGTATTTCTTGACCCGGGTCGATTCCTTGAGCGCGGCCCGGATACCTTCCGCCGACTTGGCCTTGAACGTAGTCATGGCGTGCCAGAAACGGCCCTCGTAGTCCTTCTTGTTCTGCTCGAGGATGCGCTCTGCACACGGAATCCCCTTCTTGGCGGCTTCCATCCGCCCCTTGTCGTCCAGCCGGTGCGCGTAGCTGTAGGCAGTCATCGCGCAGAGCACCTGGGCCTTCTTGTCCATGGGGAACCGGGCGGCAAGATCCATGAGCAGGCCGAGCGATTCCTTGTGGCTGGCCAGGTCGGCCCGCTTGTCGTAGACCGCGTAGAAGGCCTTCCA
Source organism: Deltaproteobacteria bacterium (assembly GCA_016875215.1). Taxonomy (GTDB): domain Bacteria; phylum Myxococcota_A; class UBA9042; order CAIXZC01; family CAIXZC01; genus CAITUV01. The sequence goes on along the minus strand of VGRX01000049.1, from coordinate 17,845 downwards.
CTCTGCATCCGACATCGTCTGCGCCGGCTTGTCCTGCGCTGCCGCTGCCGGAATCCCCGCAGCCCCGGACAGTGCGAGCGCCGCTGCAAGACACATCACGAGAGAGCGAAACGTCCCCATGACCACCTCCACGCCGGCACAGGATCCTACCGGCGTCGCTGCGATGTTTCAAGTGTCTGGCGAAACAACCGATTCTCATTGACTTTCTGCCGGCACTGCGATAGGCAGGCTCGGGTTGTGTGGACTGCACCGAGGGAGTCAAGATGCCTTTCGTCAAGAGCACTTTTTCCGGCACTTGGTACCCGGGCACGCGGAAACAGATAGAGGCGAAGCTCGCCGAGTACGCGACCCAGGCCAGGGAATCCCAGAAGCTCCGAAAGCCCCCGGTGGCAGGCATCGTGCCTCACGCAGGGTGGACCTATTCCGGGCGGGTCGCGTACGAGGTGTGGCACAACCTGGCCCGGCGGAACCCGGACCTGGTCGTGCTGTTCGGCGGCCACGTCCACGGCTACCAGCGCTCGATGCTGTTCGTGGACGACGGGTTCGTCACGCCGCTGGGCGAGCTGCGCTGTCATGCCGAGATGATGCAGGGGCTGGCCGGCGCGTTCCGGTTCAAGCAGACCGATGCGGTCAACTGGGAACCGGACAACACGGTGGAGGTGCAGCTCCCGATGATCCAGCGCCTCATGCCGCAGGCCAGGATCCTGGTGCTCCACCTGCCGCCGCGGGACATCATCCTGGACATCGTGGACCTGCTCATGGAGTTCACCCGGAGGTTCAGCGAGAAGCCGGTGTTCGTGGGTTCGACCGACCTGACCCACTACGGGCCGCGCTACGGGTTCACGAGCCAGGGAATCGGCGAGAAGGCGCATCGCTGGGCCAAGACGGAAAACGACGCACAGTTCGTCGCCCGGCTGCTCAACCTCGACCCTCAGGGTTGCCTCGAGGAGGGGTTGAGCAACTACAACGCGTGCTGTCCGGGCGCGGCCGCCGCTGCCGTGACCGCGGCACGGCTGCTCGGCTCGGAGTTCGGAGAGCTGCTGACGCAGACCACGAGCCACGAGGTGGTCCCGGAGGGTGATCCCGTGGACTTCGTGGGCTACGCGTCGGTCGTGTTCTAGCCCGCTGCGTCCGGTCTGATGGATCGAGAAACCGCCGCCATGGTGCTGGCCGCTGGGCTCGGCACGCGGCTGGCCCCGTACACGAAGAGCCATCCCAAGCCGCTGCTCCCCCTGCTGGATGTCCCGATCATCGAGCCGACCCTGCGCCGGCTGGCCGCGGCCGGAATCCGAAACATCGTGGTCAACGCGTTCCACCATGCGGACGGGCTCGAGCAGTTCGTGGCAGGCCTCGCGACGGAGCTTGCTCCCCGCCATCCCGGGCTGACGCTGCACGTGAGCCGGGAGGAGGCGCTGCTGGGGACGGGCGGCGGAATCGCCCGGGCGCGCCGCCTCTTTGACGGACTGCCTCTGCTGGTGGTGAACGGGGACGTGCTGTGGGACTTCGACGTCCCGCTGCTTCTTCGGCGTCATGCCGCGGCTGCGGGCCCGGCGACACTGCTCCTGCACCCCGGGGCCTCCCCTGCCGCCCCGCGTACCACCCGGGTCGCACGGGACGGACGGGTCACGGCTATCCAGCCTCGCGGCGGCGGCCCCGATGCCTGTGTCTTCACCGGGATCTACGTGCTGGAGCCGGCGGTGTACCGGATGCTGCCCGAGCGCTTCTGCTCCGTGGTCGAGGAGGGGCTCTGGCCCGCCCTGCAACAGGATCTCCGCGTAACCGCAGAGGTCGCTGATTTCCCCTGGTTCGACCTCGGTACCTGGGCCCAGGTGCTGGAGGCGGCTCACGCGGTCCTGACATCGGCCGGAGACCGTTTCGGCCTGCTGCGCTCGTTGGCGCCCGGCGAATTCCGGTTCCCGGCCGAGAGCGGAGCCGAGGGCGCCTACGTCGGCCCCCTTGCGAAAGTCGCGTCGGGGGCGTGTGTCGGACCGGGGACGATCGTGTCATCCGGCTCGCAGCTCGGCACCGCGGCCCGTGTGGAGCGGGTGCTGCTGCTGCCCGGCGCCACCGTGGACGGGGAGCTCTCCGATGCCGTGGCCGGGCCTGGGTGGGTGGTCCGCAGGGGGTAGGCCCAACGGCGCATCCTCATCGCGGGCCTGGGTTCTGTCCACAGGCCGGCCGGTGGTCGTGTTCGTCGCCGGCGGCGTTGCCGTTGCCGTTGCCGTTGCCGTCGCCGTTGCCGTTGACGTCGCCGTTGACGTCGCCGTTGACGTCGCCGTCGCCGTCGCCGATACTGACATCCGTACCCTCGCTGGACGACCAATGCCGGGCGGGATTGGGGAGGAACGGATGGGACACCTGTCGCTCAAGCATGCACGGGAAGCGTTGCGAAGGAGACTGGACAACAACCCGGTGGGGGCCCCGCCGCACAAGGCGCTGTATGAGATTCTCTCCATGCTCTTTTCGGACGAGGAGGCGGCAATCGCTGCCGCGCTTCCCTACGGTTTTTCGAGCACCCGCCGGATCGCGGGGCTCGTGGAACGGGCGCCGGAGGAGCTGGAGCCGGTGCTCGACCGAATGGCCGACAAGGGATTGCTCTTCGACATCCGGAGGGACGGCAAGGCCCTGTGGTACCTGAACCCGCTGGTCATCGGCTTCTTCGAGTTCAGCATGATGCGCATCCGGCCGGAGCTCGACCAGAAGGCGCTGGCGCACCTGGTCCACGAGTATGCGCTCGAGGATCCGGCAAGGGGGTTCATGCACGAGCTTGGCAAGGGGGGAGAGACGCAGCTCTTCCGGCCGCTGGTGCACGAGGAGAACAGTGCGGGGGAGCCGGTCGAGGTGCTGGACTTCGAGCGGGCCACGAACATGATCTCGGAGGCGGGGGCGTGGTCGATCGGGCTCTGTCATTGCCGGCACGTCAAGCTGCACATGGACAGGCCGTGCAGGAACAGCACCCGCGGGGTGTCGGATCCGCTGGCCGTCTGCCTGTCGCTCGGGGGGCCGGCGAAGTTCTTCGCCCGGCGGGGGATGGCCCGGGCGGTGGAGAAGGAGGAGGCGCTCGACGTGCTGGCCGGTTCGCGGTCGGCAGGGCTTGTGCAGCTCGGCGACAACGTGAAGCAGAAGGGCGCGTTCATGTGCAACTGCTGCGGGTGCTGCTGCGAGGTGCTCGAGGGATACCGAATGCTTCGTGAATCCCCCATGGTCATGACGTCGGGGTTCCTGCCGGAGGTGGCGGAGGAGAAGTGCAACGGCTGCAACAACTGCGTCCGAGCCTGCCCGGTTCAGGCCTTGTCCCCCGGGGTCGCCGCGGAGGACGGGAGCGACAAGGAAAAGCCTCCGCCCGTGCTGGATGCCGGCTTCTGTCTCGGCTGCGGAGTGTGCGGCACGAAGTGCAACCGGGGGGCCATCCGGATGGAGCGTGGGCCTCGGCAGGTCCATACGCCGGCGGACATGATGGAGAAGATGCTGCACATGGCCCTCGATCGAGGAAAGCTCCAGTACCTGGTCTTCGATGCTCCGGAAAAGGTATCGCACAAAGCGGCGCGGGCCTTCATCGGAGCGATGCTCAACCTCCCGCCCGGGAGCCTGCTTCTCGCAAACCGGCAGATCCGCTCCCGGTTCATCTCCTTCCTTGCCTCCAGTGCGCCGGTGAAGGACGTCCCGTGAGCCGTCCGGATGCCTCGCGTGCGCCTGTGCACCCCCGGAACGGCCGGGTTCCCCGGGTGACCGATCGGGCGCGCCTTATTTCTTGAACGGGCCCGCGATTAAAGCTAGAGTCGATCTGCTTTTTCAGGTTCTCGGGTTTACCCAGTACGCGTGGGGCGCAAGATGGCGAGAAAAGAGGAACTGCTGGACAAGGTCAAGAACTCACCGACCGACAAGGCTGCTCTGGACAACCTCGTGGGCTCGATGGCCCAGCGGGGGGATTTCCAGGCCCTCTACGAGGGGTTGCAGGATGTCGTGGAGAGCATCCATGACAGCGGCGTGCTGGCCGAGTTCAGGGCCCGACTTCCGGAAGTCGTTCGCAAGCACCTGGATGGCGCGGGCGATGTCGTGCTGGCCGCGAACCTGAAGCTCCGCCTCGCCGGCCTGCTGCATACGGACGATCCCAAGGAGGCGTTGATCCTGGTGGCGGAAGCGTTCGAGCGGCTCCCGTCCGAGGAGGTGGCGCAGCGGGCGGTGTTCATGCTGCGGGAGATGAAGCTTGCGGTGTTCGTGACGCAGCTCCTTCGCCAGAAGGCCGCGGCCGAGGTGGGCGCCGAGCGCCGTGCGGATACCCTCTTCCAGCTTGGCCATGCTGCGCTGGCAAGCCACAACCTGCACCTGGCGCGGGAGACGTTCCTGGAGCTGGCGGACCAATACAAGGGGTGGGCGGACAAGGCCCGAGAGGGGACTGCCCAGGTCGAAGCTGCGGTCGCGGAGAGCGAGGCCCAGGTCAATCTGCTCGAGGAGCAGCTTTCCGGCGCGACCGACATCGAGCGGGCGGTGATCAAAGGGAAGCTGGGGCGCAAGCTGGTGAACCTCGGCCGGCTGGGCGAGGGAATCCCTCTGATCGAAGAGGCCCTCGACCAGAACCCGGGAGAGGAGCTGTTCGTGGAGCTTGCCGAGGCCTACAAGGTCAGCGAGAAGTGGGACCGGCTTGCCGAGCTTTCGGAGCACTGGTCCGCGCGGGTCAAGGACGAGGATTCCCGGCGGGAGCTGCTCAAGGAGCGGGTCCGGGTCGTGATGCTGAAGCTCAAGGACCGCAGGAAGGGGGCGGCAGCGCTCGACGACCTGTACAAGAGATACCCCGGCGACCCGGAGGTGGTGGAGTTCTGCGTCAACGTCTTCTCCTCGGTGGAGGATTACGATGCGCTGGCCTCGCTGCTGGGCCGAGCGCGGCAGGATACCCGCGACCGGGACCAGGAGCGGCGCTACCTGGAATGGGAAGCCGCGCTCAAGTGGCGCAAGCTGGGTGACCTGGAGGAGGCGGAGAAGCTCTACCGCCGGATCAAGTCGATCGACCCGCGCAACGAGCCGGCCCTCCTTTTCTACGAGGAGTACTGCCGCACTCACAAGGACTACCGCAAGCTCTACTCGGTCCTTTCCACCCGGGCAAGCCTGGTACCCGACAGCCAGAAGATCCGCCTGCTCAAGAGCATGGCCGACGTGGCGGCCGGCGAGCTGGCGCAGCCCGACCGCGCCATCGACAGTCTCAAGAAGGTGCTCGTGCTCGACCCGGGGGACGAAGACGCTTTCGAGCGGCTGGCGGGGCTGCTCATCGAGACCCGGCGATGGCACGCCGTGATCGAGCACTACTCGGCCCGCCTCGACCGCATCCCGGACGAGCAGACCGACCGCCGCATCGACCTGCTGCGCCGCATGCTCGACATCTACGCGAGCAAGGACAAGCTGCCGGTCCCCGAGATGGTGGTGACGCTGCACCGCCGTATCCTCCAGGTGGATCCGCAGGACCGCGCCTCCATCGCTGCGCTGGAGGACTACTACCGCAAGAACAACCGCTGGGGAGAGCTCATCGAGGTGCTCGAGCGCAAGGCCGTGCTGGAGACGGAGAGCGCACAGCAGCTCTCCATCCACAAGGAGATTGCCCGCATCCTGGTGGAGAACCAGCACCAGGAGCAGTCCGCGATTCCCCACCTCGAGCAGGTGGTATCGCTGTCCCCCAAGGATGACGAAGCGGTCAAGCTGCTGGCCCGGGCCTACCGGTCCCAGGGGAACCACGAGCAGTTCTTCGAGCTCGGCAAGCGCCAGCTCGCCTCCGCACGAGGCCAGGACCGCAAGGAGCTCCTCGAGGAGCTGTCGACCCTGGCGATCGAGCGACTCGGCCTCGAAGACGAGGGGGCCGAGCTGCTGGAAAAGCTCTTCGCAGCAGACCCGAAACACCCCTGGGCGCTGCGCCGGCTGCGCCAGCTCTACGACAAGCTCGAGCGCTACGACGAGTTGCGCGACCTTTACGGGCGGGCCATCGAAAAGAGCAGCGGCGCCGCACAGCGGGAGAACCGCGAGCGGCTCGGCCTCCTCCTGGCGGAGAAGCTGGACCGCGGGGCGGAGGCCGCGGACGTGTTCCGCAAGCTGCTGGAGGAAGACCGGAACAACCGCCAGGTACGTCAGCACCTGCAGCGCATACTCGCCCAGTCCGGGGAGTTCGGGGAGCTGCTTTCGTTCTTCGAGCAGGAAGGGAACGTCCCGGGGCTCCTCCGCTTCCTCGACGAATTCCGCCAGAAGGAATCGGATGTAGCCCGAGCCCGCTCGGCCGGGCTCGAAATGGTGCGCCTGACCAGCGAGGTGCTCAAGGACAAGGCCAAGCTGCGGCAGGTGCTCGATTCCCTGCTCGACCAGTTCCCCCAGGACGTGGAGCTGGCCCGCATGGCCCTCGAGGCCCTGCCCAAGGGCAAGCCGGGGATCGAGGCCGCCCGCCCCCTGTCTATCCTGGCGGAGCACGCGACCGGACAGGAGAAGCAGAAGGCCGCGCTCAAGCTCGCCGAAGCACTGGAGCAGGCGGGAGAGACCGAAAACGCGTACACGCGTACGGTCAGGTTGTTCCTTGAAGGGGTGCGCAACGGCGACCTGTCGCTGCTGGCCACCGTGGTGGACCGCGCCGAGCGCTCGGGAAGCCTGGAGGGCATGGCCCGCCTGATGCTCGAGCTGCTGTCCGATGCACCGCCGGACGTCCAGGAGCGCCTGGCACTCGAGACCGCCAGCGTGTTCAAGGTGCGGCTCAAGGACCCGACCCGAGCCAAGCAGGCGCTGGAGGCCCAGCTCGCCAGGGCATCCGACTCGATGGAGGTCCTGCGGGAGCTCGAGCGGCTCTACATGGCCACCAGCTCGTGGGAGGACTTCGAGCGGGTGGTGCGCAGACTGGCCGACCTCTCGGTCGAGCTTCCCGCACGCAAGGTGGAGCTGCACAAGCTGGCCCAGCTCTTCGAGGAGATCGTCGCAGAGCCTGAGAAGGCCGCTGCCGTCTACCGGGAGCTTCGCGAGCTCGACCCCTCGGACCTCGAGGCGTTCTCCGGCCTGAAGCGGGCACTGGAGGAGCTCGAGTCCTGGGAAGACCTGGCCGAGGTGCTGGAGGAGGAGCTGCAGGTGGCCCCGCCCGACCTGCTCCACGAGGACCTGCTCCAACTGGCCTTGGTGCTGGACGGTCGGCTCGGCCGAAAGGAGGATGCTGCGCGTACGTGGGAGCGGGTGTTCGAACAGTGGCCGGATGACGAGGTCGCATGGGCCAACGTGCGCCGGCTCTTCGAGGCGGGGGAGGCGCTTGCCCAGGTGCTGCCTCTGCTCGAGAACCGCTACGAGACGGCCGGGGAATGGCGCCTGCTGGTCGAGGTGCTTGCCAGGAAGGCCCAGGTCGCCCTGGACGACCAGGAGCGGTTCGACACGCTTTCCCGTCGCGCCGAGCTCCTGGAGGGGAAGCTCGGGATGCCGGATGAGGCCTTTGCCAACCTCTCGTTCATGATGGCGCTGATGCCCGGCGCTCCCGGGATGCTCGAGCGTCTCGAGCGCACGGGCCGCGCTTCGGGCAAGCTGGCCGAGCTGGCCGGCGTGTGCAAGGGGCTCCTGTCCATCGGAGAGTCGGACTTCTCGCCTCAGGGGCCGCTCCCCGAGGAGCTGGACCAGCCCGTGGCCCTGCTGCTGGCCGACCTGGCGCTCGAGCTGGCCGATTCCCCGATCGCGATCCAGTCGCTCCAACGGGCCCGGGTGACCGACCCCTCCGACCTCGCACTGTTCGAGCGCCTCGAGGAGCAGCTCGAGCGGGCCGACCGCAACGCAGACCTACTGGCGCTCCTGGAGGAGAAGAAGGAGTACGTCTGGGAAGAAGACGAGAAGCGGACCCTCTACCGCCGCATCGCGGACCTCCTGTCCCTCAAGCTGGACCGGGAGGAGGACTCGATCTCCTGGGTCGAGGAGCTGCACGCCGTGGCCCCCGAGGACGAGGACGTGGACGCCCGGCTCGAGCGCCTCTACCTCGACTACGAGAGGTGGCCCGAACTTGCCGCCCTCCTCCAGACCCGGCTGGCTCGGCTCGAGGACGAGCCGAGGCGCCGGATCGCGTTCCAGCTGGCCGTGCTGCACCGTGACCAGCTTGGAGACATCGAGAGCGCGTACCAGCTCCTGGCGGACATCATCGCACGGGAGCCCGGCAACGCCGACTTCGTGGAGGCCATGACCTCCCTGCTCCGGGCAACCTCCGCCCAGGGATACGAAACCGTGGCGCTCAAGGCCGCCGCAGTCCTGGAGCCGCTTGCCCAGGACGCGGAGGACTGGACCCGCCTCGCCGAGGTGCTGGAGGCCAGGGCGCGCCTCTCCCCCGACCCGGCAGCAGCGGCCAAGGCATGGCACATGCTCGGCCGTCTCCGGGCCGACAGGCTTCAGGATCCGGCCGGCGGGCTCGAATCGCTCGCACTGGCCGTAGAGGCGGACGCCGGCCAGGAGACCTATGTCGACCACCTGGTCGCGCTGGGGCGCAAGACCGGCGACCCGACCCGAGTCATCCGGGCGCTGGCTGCCGGAATCGGAGAGATCGAGACTTCCCAGCAATTGTGCGCGGTGCGCGCCCTTTCTCGGGAGCTCGCCGACGCCGGGACCGACATCGAGCTGTCGGCCAGGGCGCTCGAGCGACTGCTCGACCTCGACTCGGACGACCTCGACAACTACGGGTCGCTCGATCGGATCTACGAGGAGCTGGGCAGGACTGCCGACCGGATCCGCGTGCTGTCGCTGACGGTGGAGCGGATCGAGGGGCGCAAGAAGGCCGACGTGCTGGTCACCCTGGCCGAGCTGCAGGAGCAGGAAGGGCAGCGCCTGGACGCGGTGGACAGCCTCACGATGGCACTCGACAACCCGGAGCTGCTCGACGAAGGCCGCCGCGACCTGGCGTTCCGCCTCATCGAGGCCGCACTCGAAGCCGAGGAGCGCTGGTACGATCTTTCACGCACCCTGGAACAGCGGCTCCGATTCGCACAGGAAACCGAGAGCAAGAAGGAGATCCTCTTCCGCCTGGCACGGGTGGAGGAGGAGAACCTCACCAACCCGGAACGGGCCGCAGCCCACTACAACGCGATCCTCGACGCGGAGCCGGTCAACCCGGCCGCGTTCTCCGCCCTGGTCCGGATCCTCGAGGCCGGTGGGCGCCACGAGGCGCTGGAAGACCTTCTCTCCACGCGCTCCGAGCTCGTGGGCGACACGGACGAGCGGCAGACGCTCCTGCTCCGGCTTGCCCGCGTGCGGCTGTTCGACCTCGCCAACCCGGAGCGGGCGGTCGACGCCCTCGGCGCCCTGGTCGAGGCCGACGTGCATTCCGACGAGGTGGTGGAGCAGCTCGAGCTCATCTCCGCCGACCATCCCGAGGCCGGATTCCGCGCCTCCCAGCTTCTCGAGAGCCTGTTCGAGAAGGAAAAGCGGTTCGAGCGGCTCGCTGAGGTGTACAAGGCCCAGATCGACCGCTATCCGCAGGAAGTCGACCGGGTCGAACGATACCGTACCCTGGCCACCCTCTACGAGAAGCAGTTCAAGGACACGGATGCGGCCTTCCTGTACATGAGCCAGGCGTTCAAGCTGGAGCCGACTTCCGAGTCGATCCACGACGGCCTGGTGGCCCATGCGCGGGATCGGGGCAGCTTCGACGAGCTGTTCGACATCTACCTCGACGTGCTGGTCCAGCTCGACGACGCGGACGGACGCAACAACCTGCGCCGCAAGATGGTCGGCATCTACCACGACGAGCTCAAGGACCTGGAGCATGCGGAGCTCATCTACCGGGACATGATCGACGATGAGCCGGGAAACCCGTTTGCGATCGAGCGCCTCCAGGGGCTCTACTCCCAGCAGGAGAACTGGGACCGGCTGGTGGAAGTCCTGCGGATGAAGGTGGAATGTGCGGGCTCGGACAAGGGGCGGGTCGCAGTGTTGTACGAAGTCGCTTCCGTGTTCCGGGAGAAGACCGCTGACCTGGTCCAGGCGCTGGACGTGTACGAGCAGGTTCTCCAGCTTGACCCGGGCCAGGCCGACGCCTACCGTGGCATCGAGAGCATCCATTTCGAACAGGGGGACCTCCAGGGGGTCACGGCGACGCTGCGCCGCGAGCTCGCCAGCCGGGAGACGCCCGAGGAGCGCAAGGAGGTGCAGCTCCGCCTCGCCTCGCTGCTGGCCGGTGAGCTGGAATCGTACGGAGAGGCGGCCCAGACTCTGGCCGAGGTGCTCGATGCCTTCCCGGGAGATTCCAACGCACTCGAGCAGCTCGACGAGGTCGTGGACCGTTGGGAATCCCCGTCCGAGGAGTCCATCCAGCGCCTGGTCCTTGCCCGTACCCGGGCCGCACAGTGGGACCTGCTCGTCACCCTCTACCAGAAGCTGGCAGGACGCGCCCCGAACGACGAGGAGCGCCTGAGCTGGTTCGAGAAGATCTACGCGATCCGGGTGGAATCCCAGGAAGACCTGCGAGGCGCCTTTGCCGCCACCAAGATCATGCTGGCCATCGACCCCACGTCCGCAGACCGCCGAAAGAGGCTGGTCGAGCACGCTGTCGCCGTGGGGGAGACCGCAGACCTCATCGAGTTCCTGGAAGGACTCCTGGAGCACGACCGTGTCACCGGGGCCGAGCCGGAATTCGAAATCCGGCATCTCCTGGCCGGTCTGTACGCGGACAAGGCCGCGGATCCGGCGGCCGCGGCTGCCCACTTCGAGACCGTTGCCGACGGCCCGCTCGAAGAGCTCGCTGCAGATTCCCGCCAGCGGCTGCGAACGCTCTACCAGGACATGGAGGCCTGGGACAAGTACGTGAGCCTCATGGAGCAGCTCGGGACCCTTGCCGCGGATGCTGCCGTCCGCCGCTCCTGTCTGCTCGAGGCCGCCCAGGTGGCGGGGGTCACCCTGGAAGACCCGACCAAGGCGCACGGACTCCTTTCCGCACTGGTCCAGGAGTTCCCCGACGACGAGGTCGTGCTGGAGCGCTTCGAGGCCCTCCTCGTGGCACAGACCCGCGTGGACGAGCTCGAGGAGTTCCTGTCCGGCCGCATCGACCGGACGGCGCAGCCGGACCAGCGGGGAGCAATCCGCTTCCGTCTCGGCAACCTCCTCCTCTCCCGGTCGGGCCGGGTTCCGGAAGGGGTCGACGAGCTGTTGCTGGCCCTCCAGGAGAGCCCGGAGATGGCCCAGGTCTGGACGGTCCTCGAGCATCTCGTGGCCGCGGACGACGTCCCGGACGCAGAGCGACTCCGGATCACTGCCGGGCTGGAGGAGGCCTACCCCGCCTCGGGGGCAGAGAGCAAGATCCGTCGGATCCTCGACATCCGACTCTCCCTGGAAGAGGACGCGGTCGAGCTCGACCGGCTCCACCTGAAGCTGGCCGACCTGACCGAGGACGCGGAGGCCGACACGGCCTTCCTGCACTGTGCGCAGTCGCTTCGGATGTTCCCCGGGGTGACCGAGGTCGAGGACCGCCTGCGCAGACTCGCGGACAAGGCCTCGCTGCACGCCGACTTCCGCGATCTGCTGACCGAGGTGGCCGACCTCGCACAGGACAGCGCGCTGCTGGTCCGCTACCTGCACGAGGCAGCGTCGCTCGATTCCGGCATCCTGAGGAACCCGGAGGCAGCCGCTGCCACCTGGGAGCGCGTGCTCTCGGTGGACGAGTATGACCGGACCGCGCTGGCCCACCTGGAGAAGTGGTATCGTGACGGGGAGAAGTGGGACCGGCTCGCCCCCATCCTCGTGAAATCCGTCGAGATGGAGGACAAGGCCCAGGCCCGCGTCGCACGCATCCTCGACCTCGCCCACATCTACCGGCAGAAGCTGGACGACGCAGGCGAGGCCCGCAAGTGGTTCGAGGAGATCGTCAACGACCCCGAGGTCCGCCGCGAGGTCTGCGTCCACCTCGAGAGCGTCTACCGCGGGCTCGAGGAGTGGGAGACCCTGTCCGACCTGCTCACGCAGGTGAAGGACGAGGTCACCGAGCCGGACGAACGGCGGGACGTGCTGCTCAAGCTGGCACACCTCAACGAGGAATCCCTGGACAACCGGGACGAGGCGTTCCACCGGTACGGAGAGCTCCTCGAAAGCCACCCCGACGACCTCGACGGCCTTGCGGGACGCCGCCGCTGCGGCCTCGCGCTTCAGGACTGGGATGCCGTGGCCCTTGCGGACGAGAGGCTGATCGAGAAAGGAGATCCGACCGAGGCCACTGCGCTGACGCAGGAGCTGGCCCTTCTTCTGTTCGAACAGCTTGGGCGCAGACGGGACGGGCTCAAGTGGCTCACACCGCTGCTTTCGGAACCGCCGCTGGCCGGGGCGATCCGGGATCTGGCCATGAGCCAGCTCGACGACCCCGAGATCGGTGCGGAAGTGGCAGCGCTGCTCGAGCCCGCGCTCGAGATGACCGAGGAGTACGAGCCCCTCGTGCGACTCTACGAGACCCGGATCGAGCAGACCCTGGCGTTGGAGGACCGCATTCCCCTGGTGCTCAAGGCAGTCGACGTGCTGTCCGAGAAGATCGGGGACCAGGAGAAGCCGTTCGCACTGGTGGCGGCTCTGCTCGATCAGGCGCCGGCTGACAAGGACCTGACGGGGCGGCTCGAGCGCCTGGCCGAAAAGAGCGGCCGGTGGGACCGCTACGTCGAGACGCTTTCCGCAGCGTTCGACTACGCAGGCAGTGCCGAGCAGTTCATCGCGGTCGGCACTCTGCTCGCCGGCGCCTGCGAGAACAGGCTGGACGACCCGGCAGCCGCACTCGAATGGTGCCGCCGCGTGCTGCTGGAAGCACCGGTCGACCTGCCCACCATCCGCAGGATCGAGGCACTCCTCGACCGGCTCGAACAGCACGAGGAGCTGGCTCGCTTCTACGACGCTGTCGCACTCGACCTGGACGGGAACGGCCGTGTGGAATTCCTGCTCAAGTCCGCGTTCCTGAAGGAGAGCTGCCTCTCCGACCTGCACGGTGCAGCCCAGTGCTACCGCGACGTGCTGGCCCTGGCCCCGGACAACCAGGCCGCAATGGAGCGCCTGGACGGCATGCTGGACAATCCGCTGCTGGCCCTGGCCGCAGTCGAGGTCCTGGAACCGGCCTACCGCCAGCGAGGTGAAAAGGAGAAGCTGGCCCGCGTGCTCAAGGTCAAGGCCTCCGAGGTGGAAGGAAGCTTCGACCGCTCTCAGCTCCTCGCCGAGGCAGCCGAGCTCATGTCCAGCCTCGAAGGCCGCGAGGCCGAGGCCTTCGAAACCTACCTGTCCGCCATCCGCCAGAAGCGGTTCGAGACCAGCGGAATCCTCGTGGGGGCCGAAACGCTGGCGGAGAAGCTCGGCCGGTGGCAGGACCTCGCTGCCGCGCTCGAACAGGTCTGCGCCGACGTCGGCTCCGACGAGATCAAGCCCGACCTGTTGCGCCGCCTCGCACTCATCTACCTGGAGAAGCTCAACAACGCCAATCTCTCGGAGCTCAAGCTGCGTGAGATCCTGCATCTCGACCCGGATAACCTCCCCGCCCTCCGGCTCCTCTCCCAGGTGTTTGCCCGACTCGATGAGCCCGAAGAGCAAATCCTCGTTCTGGCCAGACTCGGTGACCTCGGAGTCGACGCGGAGCAGAAGAAGGGCTTCTACCTCGAGGCCGCCCGCATCGCAGGTGAGGTCGACCAGGACCGTCGCGCAGCGGACTTCTACATGCAGGCTCTGCGCGTCGTGCCCGACGACATCGATGCCATTCGCAGCCTGTCGGAGATCTACCGACGGCTGGAATCCTACAAGGAGCTGGTCGAGCTCCTGGAACGGTGGGCCGGGCTGGTCGACGTGGACCAAGCCGGCGAGCTGCTCCTTGACGCCGCCCAGATCGCCAGGGACCGATTTCCGGCCCCGTCCAAGGCCATGGCGCTCTGCCGACAGATCCTTGACCGGGATGACCGTCACCGCGACGCGCTCCTCGTGATGTCGGACATCCTGCGCGGGCAGAACCGCCCCCAGGAGCTTGCGGCCACCCTCGAACGGCTCGCCGAGCTGCTCCAGACCGAGGAGCAGGTGGCCATCTTCTGGGAGCTCAAGGAGCTCGCAGTCCAGACCGGCGACTCCGAGGCCGCCGTCAACTACCTGCAGCGGATCATCGAGATCGACCCCGCCAACGAGGCCGCAGTGGAAGCCAAGCTCGACCTGCTGCGCGGCGGCGAGGACCTCTACTCGCTGGTGGCCACGCTCGAGGACCAGGCACGGCACACCAGCGACGAGGAGCGTCGCATCGAGCTGCTCTACCAGGCTGCCGCCACGCTCGCGGACGAGGTCGGTGACCCCGTGGCCGCGCTCGAACGGCTCCAGGCAATCCGAGAGCGCTCTCCCGGTCACGTCCAGGCGTTGCGGAAGACGGCCCAGATCCGCGTCCAGCAGAACGACTTCGTTCGCGCGGTCGAAGCCTGGGAGGAGCTTGCCTCCCTGGTGGACACTCCTGCCCAGAAGGCGGACTGCTACCGGGCCGCGGCCCGCGTGGCCCTCAACGACCTCAACGACGCTCAGCGCTGCCTCTTCCTGGCCCGCCAGGCCCTGGCCGGCGAGCCCGAATCCGCCGATGCGGCCGACCTCGAGAGCGCTGCCCTCGAACGGCTGCAGCGCTACGAGGAGCTCACCCAGAACCTGCTGGCCAGGGTGAAGAAGGCGCAGGACGACGACCGTCGCGCCGAGCTGGCCAAACGGCTTGCCATCGCCTACAGGGACGGCCTGGGGCGGGAAGACCTCTTCCTCAACTGGACCGAAGAAGCCCACAAGTCCAAGGAAGACCCGGAACTCGTCGAAGAGATGCTGCACCATTATCGGAAACAGGAGAACCTCCCGCGGATCGCACCGCTGCTCGAATGGCGGGTCCACTGGCTGACCCAGCGCAAACAGCTCAAGGAAGTCCCGGCGCTCCTCTTCGAGCTGGCCCAGGTGCTCAAGGCGATCGACCGCCCCGAGGACGCCCTCACCGCCCTCACCCGATGCCTCGACATCGATGCCTCGTTCCTGCCGGCCCTCTTCCTGTCCGCTTCCCTGCGCGTCGAGCAGGGGCGCGGGGACGAGGCGCTCCCGCTGCTCCAGACCCTCCTCCTGAGGATCAACGAGCTCGACAGCAAGGAACAGAAGGTCGCTGTCTACCTCAGTCTCGCCCGCCTGCACATCGACAAGGGCGACAAGAAGAAGGCAAAGACCTACCTCACCCGACTGCTCTCGGTCGACAAGACCCACGTCGAAGCCAAGGAGCTCCTCGGTTCGTTGTGACCCTTCACGCTGTGGTTGAGCCCGATCGAACGCTGCGCGTCACCTACGGATGTCACACCCAATGTCCCATGTGACACGTGAGACATCTGGGACATGTCACACCCCTTCCGGCAGGAAGGTGGGGGTGTGACACCGGCGGTCGTTGCCAACTCCCGCCGGTGTCACACCTACTTGTCCCACAGATTCGTCCCCCCTGGACGTGTGGAACGCGTCATGGCTGACGCATCGGTGCGGCCGCTAGGGCCTCAAAGAACCGACAGGGCGACCGGTCCATGGTGGTCGTGAAGGCAGGAACGGCTTCGGACCGGATCGACCCAACATAGTATTAAGGGGAAAAAAGCGTGCCAGTTTTCGCTACGCCCCGACGATTTCTGCCGGTTTCGTGCCGGTTCAGTGCCAGAAGCCGATTCCCAGCCCCCAGTTGTAGTAGCGGGGAGCCAGGTCAAACGACGTACCGGCCCGCAGATCCCACCCGAGGAGGCTGAACAGCCGCACGTCCATGCCGAAAGTCCCGTGAGCCCGAACCTCGGAGCCCTCGAGACGGGCCGGCTCCAGGTAGCTCCCGCCGCGGACGACCAGGCGGTTGCTCCACACCTCGGACTCGAGCCCGGCATGGACCGAGACGCTGCCCTGCCGTCCGCTCTCGGTCCGCTCGCCTCCGACGAAAGGAGCGGCGCCGACCGCTCCTGCCGGGGAGGGACCGCAGAACCCCAGGTCGACCGCGGCCAGGAGGTAGCGGCGGTTGAGCTTCGGCCGCACCGCGGACGGCGCTTCCCCGTCGCTTCCGGATGGCTGGGAGGGGGCCGACGCGGCCTCGGCCTCCCTGCTCTTGTTGTAGGAATACCCCCCGAAGCTGTGGTAGATGGAGAACCCCGTCGCCACGCGCCACGGGATCCGGACCGAATCGGGCAGGGGAACCGAGGCGAGACCTCCATCCAGGTCGTCCCGCTTGCTCGAGTCGATCAGGATCGGAAGACGGATGCTGGCGCCGAGCCGGATGGGAAGCCGGAGCGGCCGCCACAGTGCGCCGCTCTCCACGCCGCTCCCGTTCCACTTGACCGACCCCGTGTCGGTCCACCGTTCGAGCCCGCCCGAATCGCCCTTGCGGACCGAGCTGGTCACCTGGAGCCCCCCGCCCCCCAGCCCGGCCCCGACCACGAGCTGTTCCCGGAGGAACGCGTAAGCTGCCCCGAGGTAGCCGTAGGTGAACCCGTAGGTCAGCCGGTCGTCGCCCGAGACTGCCGAGAAGGTATCCGAGTTCAGCCAGAGCCCCACGCCCAGGTTCCCGAACTGCAATCCGGCCCCGAGGTTCAGCCCCAGGTAGCCATCCCCCTCTCCCGCGTATCTCCCGTCGTTGTCCACGTCCGCATCGGTTCCGGGAACGAGGATGAGCCAGTCGACGTTGAAGTCCCAGTCGAACCAGTCGGTGGACCAGGCGTAACGGCTGGCCAGCGACGCCGTGTTCAGCAGCCCCCCCTGAGTCCCTTCCGCCACGCCGGTGTAGGCCCCCCCCATGCCCAGCACCCGGGAGGAAGAGATCACCGGCCCCCGAAACACGTCCACCACGGTCCCTTCCGTCCCCTCCTGCGCGTGGAGGGGCCCGGCGCAGACCGCCGCGGCAGCAGCGAACGCCACCCCCACCAGGATCGCTCCGTTCGTCATTCCGCCGATCCTCCGACGTCTCCACCGTCAACCCACGACGGTTCCCCTGCCTGTGCCGCAGGCGGGCGCAGATCAAACAGCAGGAAGTCCGCACCCGCCTGCGGTCGTCGCCTTGGCCTGTCGCACGGCCTGTGCTACTATAACATGGCCCTTTCGGAGGTGGTATTTTGCGCCTGGCCTTTCCTCTCTTCCTCACTCTCCTCGGGTCGCTGCTGATGATGCCCGGCAGCGGCGGCGCCGCGGCCTACGTCCCGGTCATCTTTCCCCCCTCCGCGGTCGGGCCGTCTCCGGCCGGAACGCCACAGTCCGGGTCCAACGTCCTCGTGCTCGGGTTCTCCCGCGATTCCCAGCGAATCCTGCTGGCCGAGCGGCATGCCGAGACCTCGATCACCCTGCGCCTGGTCGACCTCCAGGGCACAACCGTCGAAACCGAGCTGGTCCGCTTCCAGTCTCCGGACAAGACCCCGGCATTCCGGGCCACCAGGCTGCGCAAGCTGAAGAAGGCGCTGAGTCTGGCCCGGCAGCACCAGATCCAGGATGCGACGCCGGCCGATCTCTCCCCGGGAAACAAGGCCATGGTCTCCCGCAGCCTGACTCCGAACGGTCACTCGGTCGCCCTGCTCACGTCAGCGGGAGAAACCGACCCCGTCGGCCTTCCGAGGCGGGCTGCGTTCGACATCCAGTCCTGGTTTTCGCCGGACGGGGGGACGCTCGTGCTTGCGGGCTTCAGGGACGACGACGGCACCGGGGATGGCGATCCGGCCGGAGTGTTCCTGGTGACCCCCGTGGCCGCGGGGGAACCGCTCGGCGAGACGCGGATCATCGAGATCCTGGTGCGGGACGCCCGGGCCCTGTTCGGCGGCCGCTTCTTTGCCCGGGCCGGCGAGACCGCCTCCCGTGCCCTCGATCGCTCGAAGAGCCCTCTGACTCTCGAGCTGGCAGCGCTCACGCTCGCCCC
>VGRX01000048.1 GCA_016875215.1 Deltaproteobacteria bacterium | reverse complement strand
GGTGTGGATCTCCAGGTATCTTCGGCCCACGGACGGGCAGCGGCACAGGTACTCCGGGCAGGCCGCACACGCCGTCGGAGGGGAATCCGGAGGCTCGGGGCTCTGCCGGCTGCTGTCACCTGCCAGGGAGCGGGCCCATGCCGGGAGAACGCACAGCGGGACGTAGTGGATCGAGGACACGGCCTTCTCGACGAGGCGGCGGTTGCAATCGAGCGCTCGGGCGAGGGTGGCATACCGCGGCAGGCACCGTCGCACCAGCCCGGTCGGGATCTCGGGCTCGCTCAGGAAGTGGTAGATACGGACTGCCGCGCCAAGGCTCTCTGCCCGGGAGATGATCCTGGCGAGACAGCGGATGTTCTGGCGGACGACCACGATGTTGAGCTCCCAGCCGAGTCCTTCGGCCTTCAGATTGCGGATCGAGGCCAGGAGGTCTCGGTAGGCCCCCTTCCTTCCGGCCACGCGGTCGTGGGTTGCAGCGTCCGGGCCTAGGAGCGTGAGCACCACCGAGTCGAGCCCGGCCTCCCGCAGCCTGTCTGCCAGCTGCTCTTCGGTGAGGCGGCCCCCTGGAGTCACGGAGGTCAGCCGCCCCACGAAGGGCTCATCCCTCAGGCGTCTCACCAGAGTCTCGATCCCGGGCATGGCCAGGGCATCCCGACCGGTCAGCGAGATGTCGACCCGCCCCGCGGCCTGCATGACGGGTCGGAGATGCCCGAGGATTCTCTCCAGCTCGGCCATGACTCCGGCCTGGGCCCGGACGACGCGCTCCGACTCGTCGCCGGTGGCAGCACAGAACAGACAGCGGTTGTCGCAGATCGTCGGGACGTCGAAGCAGAGCGTGAGCCGCCCGCCATCGAGGGAACGGCTGTCCTGCAACGGCACGTCGTTGGCCACCGGCCGGCCCAGGTCGAAGTAGAGGTGCCGGCCCTGTCCGGTCCCGATCGGCTCCTGCCGGGGGGTCCCCGGTGCGGGGAGGTCATAGAGGCGCCGGCCGAACAGCTCCAGCAGGAAAGCCTGGACCGGCGGAGCAAGGGAGACCGCCGGTCGGCCGGCCCCGTCCGCAACGCTTGCCGACCAGTGGAACAGGTCCAGGGGGAACCGCCCTCTGGGGCCCACCTTGACTCGCAGGGCATCCTGACGGCCGTCCGCAGGCAGCTCCAGACACAGGACGTCCCCTTCCTGCCATCTCTGGACCGTCGAATCGGCAAGATGCTGTCTCAGGGGAGCAGCCGGTTCACCCTCCTCGCCGGCCCCGAGCCGGGACGCGAGGTCGGCCTCGCGGCCCAGGATCCGGGCGGCGAGCGCTTCGAGCAGCGGAGAGAGGCCGCGCTCGGGACCGTGGGCCGGATACCGGCGGTACTCGATCTGGAGGTTCCGGCCGGTCCGGAACGCCCTGGAACCGGCTTCCTTCAGTCGGGCGCAGAGGACGATCTCCTGGCCGGCGCCACAGGCGAAGAAGAGCGCACGTCCCGGGAGCATCGTCATACCCAGGTACCCCGCTCCGGGGATGCCGGATGCTTCGATGGGGAGTATATTCCAGGCAATCATGGCGCCATTCTAAACATGGCCGCCTTGACCGTCAATCATCCGGCGGGACTGCGTCAGCCGCCGACTGGCATGCTCGACGTACCTCAAGTACGCCTGCGCTGCCGGTTTCGACGGCTTCCTTGTCCGGCCGGTGCTTGCCGGCCAGGTCGGCCATGTTTGATCGTCGCTCAACACGACGATGTTTAGACGAGATTCCGTTCGGGCGCCACGGTTGCCTCGGTGCGATCGACTCATACTTGCACAGGCCCTTAACGCGATATAATGGTTTCCCGTGCTTCCTGGAGAGGTGCCCATGGGTCGAATCCAGCACTACGAGAGGCCGCAGAAGCTTGACGAGGCCCTCCGGATACTGGCGGAGAGGAAAGGAAAGGCATGCGTTCTGGCCGGCGGGACCAGTCTCGCACTGCGACTTCCGCCGGGGGTCGATACCCTGGTGGACATCAGCCGAATCGGGCTGACGGGTCTGGAAGACAGAGGGGATTCCCTCGCCATCAGGGCATGCACGACCGTGGCTCAGCTGGCAGCCATGCCCCAGTCCCGCCAGTTGTACGGCGGACTTCTGGCGAGGGCTGCCTTGTGCGTGGCCAGCACGCCACTCCGCAACCAGATCACCGTCGGAGGCAATCTCGTGCAGGTGATGCCCTGGTCGGATTTGCCCGGGGTCATGCTCGCACTGGACGGGCAGATCGTGATCCAGGGACCGAGTCCGCGGATCGTGCCGCTGAGGGATTTCTATGCGGCCCATCCGAGGAACAGCCTTTCTGCCGGTGACCTGGTCACCGAGGTCCGCATTCCCAAGCCCGTTGGACGAGTACAGTCGAGCTTCGTCAAGGTGGGCAAGACGGCGTTCGACTATGCGGGGTTGACGGTCACCGTGGTCGCCTGGCTCTCGGGCAACGAGGTGCGGAAATGCTCGGTTGCCCTGGGGGCGGTCCGGCCCCTTCCCGTGCGGATCCCGCAGGCCGAGGAGGAGATCGTGGGGCGGATTCCGACCCGCGACGACATGATCCGTGCGGCAGCACGCGCGGCCGGGGTGCTCGAGCCGTCTCTCGACTTCCGCTATTCGAAAGACTACCGGCGCCAACTCATCAAGGTGTGGGTCAAGCGCTGCCTGCACGAAGCCCTGGCGTAGGAGGCCTGAATGGTCAATGTGACGCTGACGCTCAACGGAGAGAAGACGGCCTGTACGGTCCTGCCCGACGAGAAGCTCCTCGACACGCTGCGGCGGCTCGGACGAACGGACGTCAAGAAGGGGTGCGGTGAGGGGACCTGCGGAAGTTGCTCGGTCCTGCTCAACGGGCGCCTGGTCGCCTCGTGCATCGTGTTCACGGCAGCAGCGGACGGAGGGGAGATACTCACCGCTGCCGGGCTCGGGACGGCCGACAATCCGCACCCCATCCAGTCGAGCTTCGTGAAGGCCGGGGCGGTCCAGTGCGGGTTCTGCACGCCCGGAATGGTCCTGGCTGCCAAGGCGCTGCTGGACGTGGTACCGGAGCCGGACGTCCAGCAGATCAAGCTGGCGCTGGACGGAAACCTGTGCCGCTGCACCGGATACGTCAAGATCATCGACGCCGTGCAGAGCGCGGCCCGCACACTTGCCGGCAAGGACGAGGTGCCCCATGCCTGATGCCAGGGGTCTGAGAGTCGTGGGCCATTCGGTCGACAAGCTCGATGCGCTGGCGCTTGCCACCGGAGGGGAGAAGTTCGCTGGGGATGACCTGCCGCAGGGGACGCTGTACGCCCGGATCCTGACCAGTCCCTGGGCGCATGCCCGAATCCTCAGGATCGATGCCGGGGCTGCACGGCAGATGAAGGGGGTTCGGGCCGTGATCACGTGGGAGGATGTCCCCCGCGTGGCCCACACGACGGCCGGCCAGGGGTTCCCCGAGCCGTCGCCCTACGACTCCTTCACGCTGGACAACAAGGTCCGCTTTGTCGGCGACCGGGTCGCTGCGGTTGCTGCGGATTCCCCTGCGATTGCCCGGGCGGCCTGCGAGGCCATCGAAGTCGAGTACGAGCAGCTCGCACCCATCTTCGACCCGCGTGATTCCATGAAGGAAGGGGCCCCGGTCATCCACGACGAGCCCGAAGCCCGGATGATTGTCCCCGCCGCGTATGACAAGTCGCACAACATGGCTGCGCAGGTCACCGCTAACGTCGGGGATGTCGAGGCCGGGCTCGCCGGGGCCGACGTGGTGGTCGAGCGTGAGTTCGAAGTCCACAGGGCCCAGCACTGTCACATCGAGCCGCACGTGGCGCTCGCGTACGTCGACGGTCGGGGCCGGCTCGTGATCCGGACCAGCACGCAGGTGCCGTTCCATGTCCGCCGGATCGTGGCGGAACGGCTCCAGTGGCCCATCGGCAAGGTCCGGGTCATCAAGCCACGAATCGGCGGCGGCTTTGGCGGGAAGCAGGAGGTGCTCGTCGAAGACATTCCCGCCGTCCTGGCCATCAGAACCGGAAAGCCCGTGCTGCTCGAGTACACCCGCGCCGAGGAGTTCGTCTCCGCCCGTACCCGGCACCCGCAGATCCTCAAGGTACGGGCCGGGGCGAAGAAGGACGGCTCGCTCACCGCCTACGACCTCGACATCCTCATGGACACGGGGGCCTATGGCAGCCATGCCCTGACCGTCGTGTGCAACTCCGGCAGCAAGACCCTGCCCCTCTATCGCTGGCAGAACATCCGGTTCCGGGGGACCTCGGTCTACACGAACCTGCCTGTCGGCGGTGCGTACCGGGGGTACGGTGCGACGCAGGCCTACTTCCCGCTGGAAGTGCTGATGGACGAGCTGGCCGAGAAGGTCGGCATGGACGCTCTCGAGATCCGCCGGCGCAACCACATCCGCAGCGGCGAGGGAAGCCCGATCTTCCAGGCACTGGGCGAAGGCAGCGAGGGGGTGGCCCAGACGATCGGGAGCTGCGGGCTCGCGGAGTGCATCGAGCTCGGTGCCGAAGCCATCGACTGGAAGGAGATGCGGGGCAAGGCCGCACTCCAGAACGGTCCGATCCGCCGCGGCGTAGGCATGTGCTGTCTCATGCAGGGCTCCAGCATCCCCCGCGTCGACATGGGGGCCGCGTACCTCAAGATGGGGGAGGACGGCACATTCAATCTCCTGATGGGGGCCACCGATCTCGGTACGGGCAGCGACACGGTGCTGGCCCAGGTCGCAGCCGAGGTCCTGGGAATCCCGGTTTCCATGATGACGGTCTACTCCTCGGATACCGACCTCACTCCGTTCGATGTCGGCGCCTATGCCTCCAGCACCACCTACCTGTCCGGTGAGGCAGTGGCCAAGGCCGCACGCCAGGCCCGCGAGATGGTCCTCGAGGTCGCCTCCGAAATCCTGGGCTGCCCGGTCGAGGAGATCGAGCTGGCCGACGCCCACGCGGTGGCCCGCGACGGCCGGAAGGTCCACTTCGCCCAGATCGGTCGCCACGCGCTCTATGTGAAGAACCAGCGCCAGGTCCAGGGAGCGGCGAGCCACATCACGCGGAAGTCGCCCCCCCCCTTCTCGGCCCAGTTCGCAGAGGTCGAGGTGGATACCGAGACCGGCCAGGTCAGGGTGCTCAAGTATGTGGCCGCGGTCGACTGCGGCACAGCCATCAACCCCAAGCTGGCGGAAGGGCAGATCGAAGGCGCGGTGCTCAACGGCATCTCCTACGCGCTTGCCGAGGAGTACATCTTCGACCCTCGCGGGAGGATGCTGAACAACAACCTCAACTACTACAAGATCTTCGGCGCGGCCGACCTTCCCGACATCCGCACCATCCTCGTCCCCACCTGGGAGCCGACCGGTCCCTTCGGCGCAAAGAGCGTCTCGGAAATCGGCATCAACGGCCCGATCCCCGCAATTGCCAATGCCATCTACGATGCCGTCGGCATCCGCCTCCTCAAGACCCCGTTCACTCCGGAGAGCGTGCTCCGGGCGTTGGGGAGGTTGTAAGCCCAACTTCGCATTGACAAGCACCCACGCCCTGGGTAGGTTCGCCCCGACATGGAGGGAGGGATACCATGCACCATCTCGAGCATATCCGACAGACGGATGCCGAAGTCTACGACCTGATCGTGAACGAGGAGAAGCGGCAGTTCGACAAGATCCGGCTGATCCCGTCGGAGAACTACGTGTCCACCGCTGTCCTGGAGGCAACGGGGTCCGTGTTCACCAACAAGTACTCGGAAGGGTACTCGGGCAAGCGGTACTACGAGGGGCAGCAGTACGTCGACCTGCTCGAGGACCTTGCCAACAAGCGTGCGTGCGAGCTGTTCGGCGCGGATCACGCCAACGTCCAGCCGTACAGCGGTTCTCCGGCCAACCTGGCCGTCTACTTCGCCCTGCTCCAACCGGGCGAAACGGTCATGGGCATGGCCCTGCCTCACGGCGGCCACCTCACCCATGGCTGGAACGTGAGCATCACGGGCAACTACTACAAGTCGGTCCAGTACACCGTGCACCCGGAAACGCACCGGCTTGACTACGACTACATCCGCGAGCTGGCCCTCAAAGAGAGACCCAAGCTGATCATCGCGGGTGCGACCGCGTACCCGCGGATCATCGATTTCGCTGCGTTCCGCTCCATCGCCGACGAGGTCGGCGCCTTCTTCCTGGCCGACATGGCCCATATCGCAGGCCTCGTCGCTGCCGGCGCACACCCGTCGCCGGTACCGCATGCCCACGTCGTGTCCACCACCACCCATAAGACTCTGCGCGGACCGCGTGGCGGCATGCTGCTCATGAAGAACGAAGTTTCGGAGCAGGTCGACCGGGCCGTATTCCCCGGCCTCCAGGGCGGACCGCACAACCACACCACAGCGGGCATCGCCGTGGCCCTCAAGGAAGCAGCGACGCCGGAGTTCAAGGAGTATGGCCACCAGATCGTGAAGAACGCCAAGGCACTGGCCGAAGCACTCGTCGAGAAGGGCTTCAAGCTCATCACGGGCGGCACCGACAACCACCTGATCCTCATCGATGCCACCAGCCGGGGCACCCGCGGGCGCAAGCTGGCCAAGGTGCTCGACCGGTGCGGGGTCGTCTGCAACATGAACACGATCCCGTTCGACCCGAGAAAGCCGTTCGACCCCAGCGGAATCCGGATCGGCACACCGGCCATCACGTCCCGCGGCATGAAGGAGCCGGAGATGAAGACGCTTGCCGGCTTCATCGGCCGGGCCATCGACATCATCGAGGACAAGGATGCGCAGGCCCTGGTCGCTGCCGAAGTGGCCGAGTTCTGCAAGGGCTTCCCCCCTCCGGGGATCCGGATCGGGTAGACCGGAGAACCTGCGCTCCGGGCCGCCCGGTTTCGGCTGTTCCGGGAGCCGGGTTCCCCCATCCACTTCCAGCATCGGGTGACTCGTGCGCCTTTCCGACTTCCACTATGACCTGCCCGAAGAGCTGATCGCGCAGCAGCCGTTGCCATGCCGTGACGCGTCCCGCATGATGGTCGTCCGCCGGAATCCGGCAACCATCGAGCACCGGTGCGTGCGAGACCTTCCCGACCTGCTGGCGGGGAACGAAACGGTCGTCGTCAACAACAGCCGCGTCATCCCGGCCCGCATGTGGGCCCGCAAGGAAAGCGGAGGTGAGGTCGAGCTGCTCGTCGTCCGCCTGCACGCGGACCGGTTCGAGGCCATGACCCGTTGCTCCAAGCCGCTCCGGGCTGGGCAGCCCCTCACGCTGGAGCGGACGGGGAAGCAGGTGGTTGTCGCGTCCATCCCGGAACCGGGACGGGCGCTGCTCGCATGCGGCTCCGCCCCCCTCCCCATCATCCAGGAGGAGGGGAGCATCCCACTTCCTCCCTACATCCGCCGCGACCGGGGATGGGACGAGCACTTCGACCGGGAGCGCTACCAGACCGTGTACGCCCGGCCCGAAGGGAGCGTGGCCGCGCCGACTGCGGGGTTGCATTTCACGCCGGAGTTGCTGGAGCACGTCAGGGCCAGGGGGTGCACGCTGGCAACGCTGACCCTGCACGTGGGCCCCGGGACGTTCCAGCCGGTGCGAACCGAGAACGTCGAAGAGCATCGCATGGAGGAGGAGCGGTTCTCCGTGTCCGAGGCCACGGCAGCCGCTGTCAACCGGTCAAAGGCCGAGGGGCGCCCGGTGCTCGCAGTCGGCACCACGTCGGTCCGCTGCCTGGAATCCGCAGGCTCGTCCGGCCGCCTCGTTCCCGGCGAAGGGGCCACGTCGCTGTTCATCCGTCCCGGCCACGAGTTCCGCATGGTGGACCGGATGCTCACGAACTTCCATCTTCCCGGCTCTACGCTGATCCTGCTGGTCGCGGCGCTCGCAGGGCGGGACTTCATCCTCGATGCCTATCGGGAGGCGGTGCGGGAGAAGTACCGGTTCTACAGCTACGGGGACTGCATGCTGATCCTCTGACTCCTGTCTGAGCGGGTGCTCATTAATTTGATCATGTGCGGTTCCTTCTTAGGATCGCCCTCGGGGTCCTCCCCTTCCCTCGGAGGTCGACATGGTCCGATATGCCACGCTTCTTCTCGTTCTTCTCCTCGCATCCTGCTCCGGCACCGGCCGCGAGCCCGTCAGCGACACAGACATCCCGGACATCCGCCAGAAGCAGGAGACCCGCGGCTGCCGCCTGGGACCGTGCGACATGTTCCGCGACGACGCGCCAGACGGAGATGTGACCCCGGATGCGGATGTGACCCCGGATGCGCAGGATGCCGCGGATGCGGCCGGTGAAGTCGACTCCATCCCGGTCGATGCCCCCGACACCCTGCCGGATCTGCCCGACGTCCCCCCCGACCTGGGTCCGGACGTTCCCGATGTCGTTCCCGACCTGCCTCCGGTCGAGAGCGCTACCTTCCGGGTCAACTGGCTGTCACTCGCAGAGCCGCAATTCTGCTATCCGATGGAAAACGGCTGCCTCCCGCTCCAGGACGAGGTCAACAAGCTGCTGGCCGAGGCCGTCGCGACGGGCGAACTCAACGTGGTGGGCAAGTTCACGCCGTTCCTTGTCGACGAGCCGGTGACCCTGACACTGGGGCAGGGAATCTGCAACCTCGGCGGTGTACCGGGTGACACGCCACCGGCGGGATCGTGCTCCTTCGACCCGGCGACCACGCCGGCTACGTTCGAAAACGTCGTGGTGCAGTCGTCGGGGCAGTGCTCGCCCGGTGTTCCTGCGCCCTGCTTCCTGACCGGAGAGAGCGACTTCGCACTGCAGTTCTCCGGCGTGGTGCTGGGGCTGTCGAACGCCACGGCGGAGGCCCGGGTCACCGATTGGCCGCCGGACGGGGCGCTGACCGACGGGCTCATCCAGGGATGGCTGCCCGAGGAGATCGCGAAGTCGGTCGCAGTGGACATAGGGCTCCTGCCCATGCCCACGCTGTACGACCTGCTCAAGCAGTGCCCCACGCAGCCCGAGGAGGTGGACGGTCACCTCGCGTGGCCGGTCGTGCTGCCCTTCACCGCGGTCCAGGTGGAATTCGTCGACTGAGGAGGCTGCCCAGGTTCAGCCTCCTGATCCACGATTCCATGGCGTGTCTCGAGACAACGTTCGGTCCCACGGACAGCCCCGATGAGATCGCCCTCTGCATCGGTTGCCCGGGCCTTCATTACGCACCGCGGCCAAGTCAGGACGCGACGCGTTGAAATGGTTTGACAAGCGCGGGAGCGTCTTGCTACTTTGCCGTCGGGCCGGCTGCCTGGCCGGTGGTTCCGCGTGGCGGGTTTTGTCAACTGAGAGGACGAAGGAGGGGGCCGTGAAGATCCTGGTGAGCGCCAAGAGGGTGACGGATCCTGATGCACGGATTCGGCTGAGGAGCGACTTGAGCGGCATCCAGTCGGAAGGGCTGGAGTTCAAGCTCAATCCATTCTGCGAGAACGCGGTGGAAGAGGCCATCCGTCTGAGGGACTCGCAGGGAGGGGAGATCGTTGCGGTCTCGATCGGGTCCGAAGATGCCGGCACTGAGCTGCGACGTGCGCTGGCCATGGGGGCCGACCGGGCGATCCGCGTGGCCGGAAAGGACGACGAGCTCGATTCCGACCTCGTTGCCCGCGTGTTCGTGAAGATCATCGAGGCGGAGAAGCCGGACCTGGTGATCTTCGGCAAGCAGGCCGTGGACGGCGACTCCAACCAGGTGGCACAGCTCGTGGCCGAGTACCTCGGCTGGGGACAGGCCTGTTTCGTGTCCCATCCCGAGGGTTCTGCCGGCATGACGTCGCAGACCCCGGGCCTCAAAGTGGCAAACGGCAAGGCCCTGGCGGTGCGGGAAGTCGACGGCGGAGCCGAGATCGTCGAAGTGGATCTGCCGGCCGTAGTCTCCGCGGACCTGCGGCTCAACGAGCCCAGGCTGCCCACCTTGCCGAACATCATGAAGGCCAAGCGCAAGCCGCTGGACGAGAGGACCTTTGCCGACTATGGCATCTCGCCGACGCTGAAGGTCAAGACGGTCCGCTACTCCAATCCGCCGGAACGCAAGGCGGGGATCAAGGTGGCCGACGTGGACCAGCTTCTCGACAAACTCACCAACGAAGCCAAGGTGCTCTAGGAGGGGCGACATGAGCAAGATCCTCGTCATCGCAGATCACGCCGGCGGCCAGCTTCGCAAGGGGACCCTCGGGGTCATCACTCTGGCACGCCAGATCGCGGCCAGGACGGCCGGCACGGTGGAAGTGGCGGTCGTGGGGCACAACGTGGGCAGCGTGGCCCAGGCCGTGGCTGCGTACGGTGCGGCCAAGGTCTACGTCGTCGATTCGCCGGAGTTGGAGAAGTACACGGCCCAGGGACATGCCCTGGCGGTGGCTGAAGTGGCCCGCAAGGCCGGTGCCACGGTCGTGGCCGCGTGCGCCAGCACTTTCGGCAAGGACTGCATGCCGCGCGTGGCGGTGAAGCTCGAAGCCGGGATGGCCTCGGAAGTCGTCGGGCTGGGGACCGGTGCGGGCATCACGTACGTGCGTCCGATGTGGGCCGGCAACGTCCTGGGCGAAGTGGAGATTGCCACCCCGGTGCACGTGCTGACCGTTCGGACCGCGGAATTCGATGCCGCGGCCCCGGCCGGCGCCCCATCCCCCATCGAGGCGGCAGCAACGACGGTCACGGCAGCGGCTCTCAAGCAGCGCATGCTCGAGTTCCGTCCCACCGTGTCCGCTCGTCCGGCGCTCACTGAGGCACGCGTGGTCGTGGCCGGCGGCCGCGGCCTCAAGTCCAAGGAGAGCTTCCAGATCGTGTACGAGCTGGCCGATACGCTCGGGGCCGCGGTCGGCGCTACCCGCGCCGCGGTCGACGCCGAGTTCATCGAGAACGACTACCAGATCGGGCAGACGGGCAAGATCGTGGCTCCGGATCTCTACATCGGGGCAGGAATCTCCGGTGCGATCCAGCACCTGGCGGGCATGAAGAACGCCAAGGTCATCGTCGCTGTCAACAAGGACGAGGAGGCCCCGATCTTCACCGTGGCCGACTACGGACTGGTGGCGGATCTGTTCAAGGTGCTCCCCGAGCTGACCGGGAAGTTGAAGGCTCGAAAGGGCTAGCGTTCCGCTCATGACTCCCACCACTCTCCCTCCCCCTGCGTACATCCGCTCGTTCGACAGCACGCGGCTGGCCGTCTGGGACATCGGTCCCCGGAATGCACCGGTCCTGCTGCTCATCAACGGGCTCGGCGGCAACCTGGTCACCTGGAAGTTCGTCATCGATCGGTTCCGGGATCGGCTCCGGTTCATCAGCTTCGACTATCGGGGCATGTACGACTCCGAGCGCCCGACCAACGGCGATTTCACCATGGATGCCCATGCCCGTGACGCGGTCTCGGTGCTCGACCATTTCAAGGTGGACAAGGCGCTGGTCATGGGCTGGAGCATGGGGGTCCAGGTCTGCTTCGAGGTCTACCGGCGCATTCCGGGCAGGGTCGTGGGGCTCATCCTGGCCAACGGCGCCTACGGGACGCCGCTGGACAAGGCGCCGACGGTGCTCAAGCCCGCGGCCATGCCGGTCGTGAGCTTCCTGGCCGTGGCCGCGGACCGGCTCCGCCCGGTCGCGCGGAAATTGTTGTCCAACACCCGCCCGCTCAAGCTGGCAAAGAAGGTCGGGCTCGTGTCGCAGCAGCTCGACGAGGACGTGTTTCTCGACCTGGTGCAGCGCTACATCGAGCTGGATTTTTCTGCCTACCGCGATTGCACTGCATCGCTGATCAACCACTCGGCCGAGGACATCCTGGAGCACGTCAAGGTGCCGACGCTCATCCTGGGCGGAGGCCGGGACTTCTTCACCCCCAAGGTCTTCTCGGACGAGATGGCCCGCCGCATTCCCGATGCCGAGCTCCACGTCATCGAGGATGCCAGCCACTACTGCGCGGTCGAGTACCCGCAGCAACTGGTGGGCATCATGGAGAAGTGGCTCGAGCGGGTGCTGGCGCCGACGCCGAAGAGGAAGCGCCGGTAGCGCCTCTTCGTCCGGACGTCCCCCCTGCGGCAACTGTGTTCAGCCCCCCCCATCGGGGCGCGCATCGACGCACAACGCATGAAACAGGTGCGGTTGTCTCCTTCCGGACTGCGGCCCCTGCTTCTTGTCAGTTGAACCTCTTACGCCCCCCTGCTACCATCGGCAGTCGACTCGGAGGGGTTCGTGGCCAAAGCGTTGGGGTTGAGAATCGACGTGGATACCGTGCCCGGGGCGGTGCACGGTCTGCCCCCGCTCGCACGCATGCTCCGGGCACGCAGGCTCAACGCGTCGCTCTTTCTGCCCGGCGGTGCCGACCGCACGGCACTGGCGGTACTCAGGATCCTGCGCCAGCCGGGCTACCTGGCCAAGCTGCTCAGGACCTCTGCGTTCCGGATCTACGGGCCTTCCACGCTGGCGAGCCTGCTGGGGAGGGGGCCCCGGAGGATCATCGACGCCAATGACGTGCTGGCGGAACCCCTGCGGTCCGGGGACGAAGTCGCAGGCCACGGGCTCGTGCACACCGCGTGGCACAACTCCTACCATTCGCTGGCGCCGGCCGAGGTCAAGCGCCAGGTGGTGACCACGGTTGCCAACATCGAGCAGGTGCTCGGTACTCGCGTCGCCGGGTTCGGTGCACCGGGATGGCAGGCCGGATTCGCCTGTCTTCATGCTCTGGACGAGATCGGGCTTGCGTGGGGCAGCGACACGCGAGGGCGCCATCCCTTCGTTCCGGTGATGCTCGGCTACAGGTTCAGGACGCCGCAGATCCCGACGACCCTGCCGACCCTGGACGAGCTTCCGGACGGTTTGCCTCCGAAGAAAGCGGACCTCATTGCGGTGTGCCAGCAACTCGACCAGCAGGAGTGGCCGGTCTACACGGCCCACGCCGAGCTGGAGGGCCGGTTCTTTCCCGAGGCCCTGGAGACGCTGCTGGACTTCTGTGCGGCCAGGAAGATCCCCGTCCTGCCTCTTTCCGGGCTGCTGCGACGATTCCTGGAAAGAAACGAGCTGACCTGCTCCGAGGCGGTCCAGGCTCCCATCCCGGGCCGGCCCGGCCTCGTCACGACTCAGGCGTGATGCCGACCCCGGCGGGTACCCCGTCGACGGTGCAATCCACGAGATGCAGCGCGCCCGTTCCGGTTCCAGCCAGTAGCCGGTTCCCTTCCCGGACGATGGTCCCGGGCGGGAGCCTTCGGTCCGGCATCTCCTCCGCCCACCAGACGTAGAGCCGCTTCCCGTCGATGTCGGCAAACGCTCCGGGGTACGGGCGGGTCACGGCCCGCACCAGGTTGTAGATGCGACGGGCCGGCCAGGTCCAGTCGATCCGCCCGTCCTCCGGCGTGCGACGGCCGAAGTAGCTGCCCCGCCCCTTCTGTGGCGTCGGAGTCAGCCCCCCGGCCAGGTACCTCGGAAGGCACTCTCGAATGAGGTCCATCCCGATGCGCTCCACCTGCGCCAGCACGGAGAAGGCCGTGTCCCTCAGGCCGATCGGGAACGTACGCAAGGCCAGCAACGGCCCGCCATCCGGCCGGGATGTCATGACGTGAAGCGCCGCCCCCCCCTCGCTCTCTCCGTTGAGCACCATCCAGTTCACCGGCGCCCGACCGCGGTAGCGGGGGAGCGGCGACCCGTGCAGGTTCACACCGCCCAGCCTCGCGGTCCCCAGAATCGCGTCGGGGATCATCTCGCGGAAGTAGAGGCTCACGTGAATGTCCAGGTCGAGGGCGAGAAGACGTTCAACGAGCGCCGGGTCGGAAAGGTCCGCATCCTCGATGCACGGGACGCCCTGCAATTCCGCTGCCGGCCTGAGGCCCGCCTGCCAGTCTCCCGCCCCCTGAGGATGGGCGAACACGAGCACCGGCTCGACCCCGATCTCCCTCAGCACCCCGATGCCCACCTCCCCCACCACTCCGTGGCCGAACAGTGCGCAACGGTACTTGCTGTTCCGCATCTTCCCTTTCCTCTTCCCGGCCTGTCGCAACCCGCTGCACATCTACTCGGCCCCTATCGCGTGTTCGGGGCTGTGTTCACGGCCCGAACCCGTGCGTGCCCTTCACCACCGCCTTCCTCAACCTGCCCAGCCCCGGCGCCCGGGCCGCCAGCAGCGCCCTGCCAAGCAACCGGAGCAGGCGCAGGGCATCGTAGCGACTCTCGCCGCCGGCCCGCGCCTCGTGCGATGCATCGAACTCGTGATAGCTCTCCGCCCGCCGATTGAGCTGCACGGGCAGGTAGAGGGGCGGCTCCCCGGCGTCGAGGAAACGCTGAACGACATCCCTGCTCCACCCTCTCAGCATGCAGCCGGGGTCCGCCATCCTGTGCCGGCCTCCGGCGTGTGCAAGCAGCGTCCTGAAGAGCAACGATGCGGACTTCCTCAGGGCGGAATCCTGCCTCGAACGACGCACGGTCCCGACAGCCCCGTGACCGGAGGCGAGGGCCTCGAGCAGTCGGGGGATCTCCTCGGGCGGGTTCTGCAGATCCGCGTCGAGCGTCACGATCGGATCCCCGGCCGAATACGCCAGCCCGACGGCAATGGCGGCATGCTGGCCGACGCTGGACGCAAGCTCCACCACCTTCACCTGCGGATGTCGTTCCCGGAGATCGAGCAGCACGCGGAGCGACTCGTCCGTGCACCCGTCGAGCACGCAGATCAGCTCCCATCCCCCCGGCCGGCGGTCCATCGCAGCGGCAACCCGCGTCACGAGCGGCACGAGATTCGCCTCCTCGTTCAGCGTGGGCACGACGATGGATACCATCCGCAACTCCTCGGGAAACGATTGTCCGCCCTTCTGTTCCTGTGCCTTGCGACCCTACCGGGGGGTCCGGTCACGAGGAATGAGTGTAACAACGACGGGCTCTCCCGGCAAGTTGAGCGTGGCCCTTGTCATCTGGCTTCGCCCGCTTATACTAGCCGGAGCTTGGCCCGGATCGTCCTCTCGACGACAAGGACAGTGGACGTTCCGGGCTTTCAGCCATGCGAGGAGGTGGAACTCATGGCGGAGACGAAGACCAACCCGATGCTGACCCCGATTCTCCTGCTTGTTGCCGTCGCGCTGGGCGCTGGCCTGGGCTATGGCCTGACCACGTGTTGCAGGACGCCCGCTCAGGCACCGGCCGCACCTCTTGACGCGGACAGGCTGGCCGACGCGGTTGCGGCCAGGGTGGCCGAGAAGCTGGCCGCCGCTGCCCCGGTAGCCGTTGCCGATGCGAAGGCGCCGGCAACCCCGGTCGAGGAGAAGAAGCCCGAGGCGCCGGCAACCCCGGTCGAGGAGAAGAAGCCCGAGACGCCGCCTGCCCCGGTCGAGGAGAAGAAGCCCGAGACGTCGGCAACCCCGGTCGAGGAGAAGAAGCCCGAGACGCCGCCGGTCGTTGCGCAGCCCACTCCTCCGCCCTCAGTCCCGACGCCGCCCCCTGCGGAGGCAGCAGCGTTGAAGGACACCTCGTGGCTCTCCCGTTCGTCGCGCTACGCCACCAAGCTCGGACCGAGTCCGGCAGTGGGGTCCGACCAGGCTCTGGTCAAGGTGTTCGTGATCTCGGACTTCCAGTGTCCGGTCTGCAAGCGGGCAGCGGACGGAATCGAGGAGCTGTTCCCCCAGTTCAAGGATGACGAGGTCCAGTGGATCTTCTGGCAGAACCCGCTCGACATGCACCAGAAGGCGCTGCCGATCGCGGTGGCGTCCATGGCCGCTTTCCAGCAGGGCAAGTTCTGGGAGTTCCACGACCTGATGTTCGCGAACCAGTGGGCAGCGGAGCCGGAGGACCTCTCCACCTATGCGCAGAAGGCGGGGGTCGACCTGGCGAAGTTCCGGGTGGACCAGCAGGCCCCGGAGACGCTGGCCAAGGTCCGCTCGGACCAGGCCGCGTCGGAGAAGGTGGGGGCCCGCGGGACGCCTTCGTTCCTGATCAACGGCAGGCTCCAGGTCGGCTGGGGTTCCACTGCCGGCATCGGCAGCATGGTCCGCACCGAGATCGACCAGGTGAAGTCGCTGGTTTCGGGCGGCATGTCGGTCGAGGATGCGTGGAAGAAGCGGGCCGAGATGAACGCGGAAAACCCGGAGCAGGCCCAGGTCTACCTGGCTCACTTCCTCGGTGGCGAGCCCGCCACCCGCTAAACGCTGCAGCGGAGCTCGGTTTGAAGGACGACGACCTGGAAGTGTTGGAGGCAGAAGCTCAGGACGACGACGAGGAGGTCCAGCCTCGCCGCCTTCCCGTGCCTGCGCGCCGTGCCGGCCTGCCGGTGCGACGTCGGGGGCCGACTGCGCCGGCGACCAAGTCGACGTTCCAGCAGTACCTCGAGGAAGTCACGCGCATCCCTCTTCTCACCCGCGAGGAGGAGCAGGAGCTGGCCCAGGTTTTCCGCGACACGCAGGATCCGGCCGCGGCCCGCCGGCTCGTGGAGGCCAACCTCCGCTTCGTGGTCAAGATGGCGTACAGCTACAGTCACTACAACGTCAAGCTGATCGACCTCATCCAGGAGGGCAACATCGGCCTGATGAAGGCCGTCGAGAAGTTCAATCCGGAGCGCGGCTACCGCCTGATCTCCTATGCGGTGTGGTGGATCAAGGCCTACATGCAGAACTACATCATCCGCTCCTGGAGCATGGTCAAGCTCGGGACGACTCAGATGCAGCGGCAGCTCTTCTTCCGCTCTCAGACCGAGAAGCAGGGGCTCGAACGGGACTTCGTCGAGGAGACGCTGGGGGACGAGAGCGCCTCGGGAGGGGCGGAGGCCGTCTTCGTCCCGGCCGAGAGCCGCAGGCAGAAGGCATCTCACGAGCTTGGACGGGCTGCCCGCGACTTCTCCCTCGACGCGACCATCGACTCGGAGAGCCAGTCCACCTTCCTGGACGTCCTTCCGTCACCCCACGTGCAACAGGAGGACGAGCTTGCCCATCGCGAGATCATGGAACAGGTGGCCGGGAGGCTCAACACCTTCATCGCCGACCTCCCCGAGAAGGAGGTCTACATTCTCAAGCACCGGCTGCTGACCGACGAGCCGGAGACCCTTGCGGAAATCGGCGATCGGTTCCAGGTGAGCCGCGAGCGGATCCGGCAGATCGAGAACTCGCTCAAGGACCGCCTCAAGAAGGCGCTCAAGGACATCGAGGGGGTTGCTGACCTGGTGTGATCCTGCGGAGCTTCCCCCCCGGGAATAGCCGACACCAATCCTTTGTTCTGGCAGGCAGTTGACTTGGAGGCAAGACGATGGACGACATTCGATTCATGAACGAGTTGGTCAGGAACGAGAGCCAGTTCGTCGACCGGCTCCTCGACGAAGTGGGCAAGGTGGTCGTGGGGCAGAAGGACATGCTGGAGCGGCTCCTCATCGGCCTGCTCACCGGCGGACACATCCTGCTGGAGGGGGTGCCCGGTCTGGCCAAGACCCTTACCGTCAAGTCCATGGCCGATGCCATCTCCGCCAAGTTCCAGCGGATCCAGTTCACGCCGGACCTGCTCCCTGCGGACATCGTGGGGACCATGATCTACAACCAGCACACGGGGGAGTTCACGCCCCGGATGGGGCCGGTGTTCGCCAACCTGATCCTGGCCGACGAGGTCAACCGCGCGCCGGCGAAGGTCCAGAGTGCGCTGCTCGAGGCCATGCAGGAGAAGCAGGTCACGATCGGCGACCGGAGCTACAAGCTGCCCGGCCTGTTCCTGGTCATGGCCACCCAGAACCCCATCGAGCAGGAGGGGACCTACCCGCTGCCCGAGGCCCAGGTGGATCGATTCATGCTCAAGGTCAAGGTCTCCTATCCTGCCCGGGACGAGGAGCGCACCATCATGGAGCGCATGGCCGGTGACAAGGTCCCGCAGGTCACCAAGGTCGTCACACCCGAGGAGATTGAGAAGGCCGCGGGCATCGTGCGCCAGGTGTATGTGGACGAGAAGATCAAGCAGTACATCGTCAACATCGTGTTTGCGACTCGGGAGCCGGAGAACTTCGGGCTTTCGAAGCTCAAGCCCCTCATCCAGTGGGGAGCCTCGCCCCGAGCCTCCCTCTACCTGCTCATGGCTGCCCGGGCGCACGCGTTCCTCAAGCATCGCGGCTACGTCATCCCCGAGGACATCAAGGCCATCGCGCTCGAGGTGCTGCGCCACCGCGTGATCCTCACGTACGAGGCGGAGGCCGAGGAGCTCACCCCCGAGGCCGTCGTGCGCCAGGTCTTCGACGAGATCGAGGTCCCCTGATGCTGACTCGGGAGCTCATGTCCCGCCTGCGGCGGATCGAGATCAAGACCAGCCGCCTGGCCAACCGGGAGATGGCCGGCGCCTACCGCAGCGTCTTCAAGGGACACGGCATGAGCTTTGAAGAGGTCCGCCCGTACCAGCAGGGGGACGACGTCCGGGTCATCGACTGGAACGTGTCCGCGCGCACGGGAGATCTCTTCGTCAAGGTGTTTGTGGAGGAGCGGGAGCTGACCGTCTTTCTTCTCCTCGACATGTCGCTGTCCGCGGATTTCGGCACCCGAGGACGTACGCGCAGGGACCTCGTCGCGGAGGTGGCTGCCGTCCATGCCTTCTCGGCCATCCGCAACAACGACCGGGTCGGCCTCATCATCTTCACCGACCGGGTCGAGCATTTCGTCCCTCCCAAGAAGGGAAAGACCCACGTGCTGCGCGTGATTCGCGACATCCTCGAGTTCAAACCGGGCCGGACTCCGACGGGAGCATCGGGCATCCCGGCCGCGCTGGGGCTGCTCAGCAAGGTGACGAAGAAGACCTCGGTGGCCTTCCTGGTCTCCGACTTCTTCGTCTCGCAGGCCGAGCAGGAGGAGCTCCGCAAGACGCTCTCCATCGCAAGCCGCCGGCACGACCTCGTCGCGTTCGTCACCCGAGACCCGGCGGACGAGGTTCTGCCCGATACCGGGCTGACGACCTTCAGGGATCTCGAGACCGGCCGCTATCGCCTGGTCGATACCCACTCGGCGGTCGTACGCTCGCGCTTCTCGAGGCAGGCCGTGGCGGATCGGGCGCGGGTGGAATCGCTGCTCAAGCGACTGTCAATCGACTACGCGGTGCTGTGGACGCACAAGGACTACATCCCGGAGTGCAACCGGCTCTACCTGAAGCGCGCCAGGAGGCACTAGCGATGCGTCCGCTGTCCATCTTCGCTCTCCTGGTCTCGCTGGCTGCGACCGAGGCAGCGGCCCAGCCCGCAACCGAGCCTGCGGCCGAGGTCCCGACGGTGGAAGGCAAGGCCGCGCTGGAGATGGATTCCGATGCTCCCCGTGCCGGCGAGACCATCACCTACCGGCTCAAGGTGACGCTCGACGCAGGCTACGAGCTGCAGGTCCCGGAGAACCTCAGGTTCGTTGACGGGCTCGAGCCGGTGCGGGATGGGGTCGTGCTCAAGAAGAAGGAGGAGGGGAGCCGGACAGCGTTCGACCTGTCCATCCCGTTCGTGGTGATGCGCCTCGGGAGGCTGAAGCTCCCGGAGCGGACGTTCGAGGCGAGGGGTCCGGGCGGGATGCTCCTCCACGTCAAGACCGGCCGTGTGAAGGTGACCACCGGGACCTGGTTCCCCAACGAGAACAACCCGCTGCCGGGCAGTCCGGTGGGGCCGCTGCCGTTGATCGAGCGGAACTGGCTGCTCATCTGGTCGCTGGTGATCCTGGGCATCGTGGCTCTGGCCGTCGGAGTGACGTTCGCGGTCTCTTCCCGGTTGAGGCGACGACGGGCTCCAGTGGGGTTGCCGCCCCGCCCGGCAGGTGAGGTGGCGCTCGAGAAGCTCGATGCGCTGGAGAAGCGTGACCTGCCGAAGGTGGGGGAGCTCAACCTGTTCTACACCGAGCTGTCCCAGGTGCTCCGGGAGTACCTGGGCGGACGGTGGGCCTTCGACTCCATGGATCTGACCTCCACGGAGCTGATGCGCCGTATGGAGCGGGTGCGGCTCGAGCACTTCCTCCTGGAGAAGATCGGCTTCCTGCTTTCCGACTTCGACCTGGTGAAGTTCGCGAAGGTGGTGCCGACGTCCTCTCGGGCCGCGGAGGACCTGGAGCGGGTCCGCAACCTGGTGCTGGCGACCCGTCCTCTGCCCGCGGTCGACCCGGTGGTCGCCGCTTCCCCCGGGGCCGATGCGACGCCTCCGGAGTTCCGGCCGGCCGGTGGTGCTTCCGGCGGCTCGGAAGGGGGGAGGTGACGCCATGCACTTCGCCACCCCCGAGTTCTTCTTCATCTTTCTCCTGGTTCCCGTGGTCTGGGGATTCAGGCGGTGGCGGCGGCGGCC
>VGRX01000047.1 GCA_016875215.1 Deltaproteobacteria bacterium | reverse complement strand
CCGCTGTCTCGGCAACGACCGCCGCCACACGGTCGCCCACGTGTCTGAGCTTCTGATCGAGCATCCGACGGTCGTAGGGGGACGGCTCCGGAAAGCCCTGGCCTGCGGGGTTGTACCAGACATCGGGGCAGTTCATGTGAGTGAAGACCGCGACGACGCCATCCAGAGCTTCGGCCCTGGAGGTATCGATGCGGCGGATGTAGGCGTGAGCGTGGGGGCTCGGCAGCACCTTCAGGTGGCAGTGTCCGGGACGCACCCGGTCCTCCACGAAGGCCGCCTCGCCCCGGGCCAGCAGGTAGCCATCCACCTTGCCACAGGCCGCTCCCACGTAGCGAAGGCCCTCGCGGAAACGCGGCGATTCGAACGGGGTTGCCGGGTCCTTTCGGCGGGCCAGAGCCAACTCCACGGCTTCGAAGATCTGCTCGTACCCCGTGCACCGGCACAAGATACCCGACAGGGCATCCCTGACCTGGTCGCGGGTCGGCTTCTCGACCTTCTCCAGGAGCTCCGCCACTGCCATGAGCATGGCTCCGGTGCAGTAGCCGCACTGGACGACTCCCGTGTCCACGAACGCGGTCTGGAGGCTGGTCAGCTCCCGCGGGCGGGCAAGCCCTTCGACCGTGCGCACGTCGCGCCCCTCGACCTGGCCAGCCACGAGCAGGCAGGAGTTCACGAGCCTTCCGTCGACCAGGACGGCGCATGCTCCGCAGCTTCCCTCGCCGTCACAGCCGTTTCGTACGGAGTGCAGCCCCTCCCGGCGCAGCACGTCGGAGAGTCTCTCGCCGGGCTCTGCGCCGAGCTGCCGGGGTGAGCCGTTGAGCAGGATGGAAATGGGCATGACCGGACTCCCTATCGGATGACAAGACGGCGCACGGCATCGGCCAATGCGCGTCCAGCGAGGACAGAGGCGATGTGACGCTTGTACGCGGCGCTGCCCCGGTGGTCATCGATGGGGTGAACCGCCTGGGAAACGAGCGACTCCAGGTTCTCACGTGTGGGCAGCGGGCTGCCGTCGAGGGCCCGCTCCACATCATGCAGGCGCACCACGTGAGCAGCGACACCCCCCACGGCGAGGACAGGTTGCCGCAGGCACTCGCCGTCCAGGTTCAACGACGCGGCAACGGCAACAATGGAGATGTCCGCTGCGGTGCGGGTCATGTTGCCCAGGCCGAACCCCCTGGCGGTCATGGGCACCAGCACGGAGAGGATCAGCCCCTGCTGCCCGCAGAGGAAGTCCTCCAGTGCGACTTCCCGGTCGACCAGCGCCACGCGGGCTTCAGCAGCCAGCAGCACCGGGATCAGGTCGGCACACGAGCGGTTGACCGCCAGGTGCCCGCCGACCGTAGCCCGGTTGCGGATGTTCCGGTTCGCCATCTGCAGAGCAGCGGCCTCCAGGTACCACGGCGTGTCGGGGTGCTCGACAATCTGCTGGAACGTACCCCCGGCGCCGATGCGCAGTCCCTCGGGCGACGGCTGGATCGTGTCGAGTCCCAGCCCCGCCAGGTCGATCAACGCCTCCGCGCGCGCCGAGCCGTGGTTGTTGACTTCGGTGCCGCCGGCCAGAAAGACCGCGGCCGGCCCGAGGTCGGCCTTGAGTCGAAGTGCTTCGTCAATCGAAGCGGGACGATGATAGGACGGTACCAATGCGGACTCCTTCTCCGGGAAGATCCGGAAGCCCGATAAGGATATGCATTGAAGCCAAAGGCTGTCAAACGTGTTCGCGCGCGGAGACAGCGAGCCGCAACCCTTGACACGATTGTACGAGCAAGTCATGATTCGGGAGGAAAGTCAGGAGAGGTGGGACATGAATCGCCGGATGCTGGTGTTGTCAGGGCTCCTGGTCGTGACACTCATGTGCCTGGTAGCGGTCACCATGGCGGACAGATACGGCGGACCGGGTGGGGCCGCTGTGGGGGAGGCGGGAGGATGCGGGGCCGAGGGGTTCGAGGCCGATGCCCTGGACGGCGACGAGGCGACGGCGACGGCGCTCCAGGGGCTGACCCAGGGCTCGGTGGAGAGCGGAGCATCGTCGGGGCTTGCCGCACAGATGATCAAGCTCAAGCCGGTGATGACGTGGAAGACGTCGAGCACCGGGGCGCAGGGGAACGTGCAGCTCCCAGGACTGGCTCAGGTGAATGTGTCCCGCGGCACCACCGTGTACCGGAAGCTCGGGATGTGGGGAGCGGGAAAGCTTTCCGCTGTGGGGCGGCCGGAGCTCCCGTTCATCCCGCTGCTGTTCGCCATCCCGCCGGATGCCAAGACCGGCAAACCGGTCAAGTGGAGCGTGCAGGTCAGCTTCACGCAGGACACGGTGTCCAAGGATGTGCTCGTGTATCCGGTTCAGCCGGACCCCATGGACGCAGAGCAGGAGACGTTGCCGTTCGCTTTCGACGCGGACTTCTACAAGACGAGCGGGACGTACCCCCAATCGGTTCACGATGCCTTTGCGTTCAAGGCGGGGAACCTTGACCTCTTGCGGGTTCGAATCTACCCGGTGCGCTACCAGCCTGGGGCGCGGCTGCTGACAGTGGCCGGCCAGGTTGCCGTGAAGGTGTCGTTCGGCGGGGTACCCGGCAAGTTGGTCGCGGTGGGGGACTATGCGGGAACGGGGAGGCTCGGTGAGGCAGCGCTGGTCGGCATGCTTGTGAACCGCAACCTGGTGCAGCTTGCGGGCCAGCAGGACTTCCCGAAGTTCAAGGCTCCGGACCTCACCTCGCCCGTGCCGTCGGATGATGCTTTTTCGCTGCTCATCCTGACGCGAGGGGGCTTTGCTCCGGAGGCGATTCGATTGGGCCGGTGGCGGCAGGAGCACAGCGGGCTTCGGGTGAAGGTGGCTGTGCTGGCGGACTCCTGTGCGACTGCCACGTGCATACGTGACTACATTCTGGCCCAGGACCTGGCGAACCGGATGAAGTGGGTCTCGCCCCCGGTAGGCCTGGCGTATCTCCAGGACATCCTGCTGTTCGGCGACGTCGAGCAGATCCCTTCGTTCCCGGGCATGAATGCCGCGTTTGCCCCCGATCCCGGGCCCGGCCAGAGCGTCGCTCTCGTGGGAACCGACCTCCCGTATGCAGCGATCCGCGGGGCTGACGACTGGCCTGACGTGGCGATCGGGCGCATCTCGGCGGACACGCTCGAGGAAGCTGCCGCAGTGGTGGACAAGATCGTGGACTATGACAGTCTTCCCGCATGGGATCTGCCGCACAAGGCAGCGGTCTACGGCCACTTCGAAGACCAGGAGACCATCCAGGGGGAATACCCTGGGACTATCCTCCTGTTCGAGGACGGATCCTCCGAAGTGACCGCCCACGGCACGCACTTCCTTACGGAGGTCGAGCCGGGCCAGTTCATTTCACTTGGGCTGTTGGACGACTACTTCCTTCACGAAGTGTTGAGCGTGGAGAGCGACACGCGGTTGCGCCTGACCACGTTCTGGGGGATAATGTGGCCGGATTCGGCATCGGGATACAGGGTCTGGTTCCGGGACGGGATCGAGGACAATCCGTTCATCGAGGAGACCGAGCGGATCTACGCTTTCCTGACCGGAAAGGGGGTCGACGTGCGGTGGGGTTACACGCGCGGGGAGGGCGTCACCCCCGCCCAACTGGCCAATGGAGAACCACTGCCGGCCCGTCTGCTCGCGTACTCCTGGAATGCCACATCGGCCAAGGTAGCTACGAACTGGGCGCAAGGGGTGGACGGGCTGATCGTGCACCGGAACCACGCCAACGCAGAGGGTTGGGGACACCCGATGTTTCTGATAGGCCACCTGGACGAAACGCACCCCGCTGAGAAGGGCCGGTATCCCGTGGTGTTGAGCATCAACTGCTTGTCCGGTCGTTACGATTCTGAAGCTCGGCACGTCCGCCTCGACACGGGTGCCGTCACGATGGAAGTGAACGCCCTGGCATCAGAATCGTTCTGCGAGAGGGCGCTCATGGAGAAGGATGGAGGGGCGGCGGCCATCATCGGTGCCTCGGCGGTCACCTATTCCTGGACGAACAACGCTCTCACCGACGCCATACTCAAGGCACTGTATCCCGACTACGACTCGCCTTCGTTGACCGCGTTCTTCGCCGATGGGTCGGCGGAGACACTCGGCGAGGCGCTTCGTATCGCCCGAATTCATCTGGCGCTGACGCACCATGACCCAGTCGCTGCCTTGTACTGGCGGCAGACGTACCATCTCTTCGGCGACCCCACGATGGTCGTGCGCCTGCCCGAGTCGCCGACAGGGCCGCCCGTTGGCATGTAGAGACCGTCACGGGCGTCAAAAACGTGATTGCCCTTGCATTCTCGGGCAGATTGCACTATCAGGGCGTCGTCTGTTGCTCAACGGAACGCAAACAGGGAGGGAAGGGCGATGAGGAACGCATTGGTCATTGGGATTGTGGCACTGGCGTTTGGTGCATGGATGGGTTGCGACAGCAGCGACAACAGCAAGGACGTCAAGACGGTGGACGACAGCAAGGTCGCTGCCGAGGTCGAAATCACCGCAGTTCCTGACGGGACTGGGGACACGGGATTGCCCATCTGCCCGGACGAGGTGATCCTCACCGGTCTGCTGCCGTGCGACTGCTACGGTACCGTGGCCACGGACCCGGACGCGCAGGTTCCAGGCTGCAAGACCCAGGTGGTGTGCTGCCCCGCGATCCAGGGACTTCGCTGCGAGGATCACGAGCTGCTCAAGGAAGTCTTCGAGGAGGTCGAGGCCGACGTGACTCCGGACGTTGCCCCGCCGGCGGACCTGGTCGTTCCCGACGGAGCGGTGCAGGACACTGCCCAGGAGGTCGTGGACTACCCCACCTGCCCGTTCGAGGTCGCACTGGACAACTACACTCCGTGCATGTGCAAGGGGACGCTGGTCGAGCACGTCCACAAGGCCATGCCGGACTGCGACAAGAAGGTAGTCTGCTGCCCGTACTCCGGAGTGAAGTGCGAGTAGTCCTGCTTGCTCCTCTTTCGAACCTGTCGAATCCTGGCGAGAGCAGTGAGCCCGTGATCTCCCGTCACCTCTGCCACGAGCGAAGCGGCCGTCCAGGCCCGCAGGAGATGTCCTGACCGGGGGCCGCAATCCGCGGTGGCGCTTCGGTTCGGTCGCAGCTATGATGTGCATTGGACGAGCGTGGGCGTTTGCAATGGAGAAGACCATGTCCGGCAGGGCCTTGGCTGTCAGCCTCCTCATGGGTGCGTCGGCATACGTGACCGCTTCGTGCACGGGTGCATCGGACGTACCCCTGCCGAGCGCTGATGGCGGTGATTCGGGCGCTCACGATTCCATCCGGATCGGCCCGGTTCCGGATACGGGGGAGGTCTGGGATTTCCGGGGGCACGAGGGACTGGGCGGCGACCTGTCGTGCGAGCCCGGCGAGGGGTGCTTCGGCAGCCTCTGCACCGACAACGCCCAGTGCCCGGGCGGCTGGTGCGTCGAGCACCTGGGGGAAGGCCGGTGTACCACGGTGTGCCAGGAGGAGTGCCCGCCGGGCTGGACTTGCCAGGAGGTCTCGTGGAGCTACCCGGACATCCTGTTCGTCTGCCTCTCGGACTTCGCCAACCTGTGCAAGCCGTGCACGACGAGCCAGGACTGCTCCGGGGTCGGAGCCACGCAGGACGTCTGCGTCCACTATGGCGATGACGGACGGTTCTGCGGTGGGAGCTGCGGCCCGGACAGCCCGTGTCCGGACGGCTACGACTGCGTTGCCGATGCGCTCACGGCGGAAGGAGGCAAGTCGAGCCAGTGCGTCCGGACCGACGGGCTCTGTCCCTGCTCGGCCAAGTCGGTGGCCCTGGACTTGAGCACTCCCTGTGCCATCATGAACGAGCACGGACGATGCGAGGGGCTCCGGACGTGCAAGCAGGAGCGGTTGGGGGACTGCGGCGCAGCCGTTCCGGCAGCCGAGATCTGCGACGGGATCGACAATGACTGCGACGGTGAGCTGGACGAGGCCACCTGCCAGGACGACAACCCGTGCACGGACGACTCGTGTGCGGATGGGATCTGTCAGGTGGTTCCGAACACCGCGCTGTGCAATGACGACGATGCCTGCACCGTGGGCGAGCAATGCAGCCAGGGGCAATGCTCGGGCGGAGCACCGGCCAACTGCAATGATGGGAATCCATGCACGGACGACACGTGCGATCCGGCCGTCGGATGCGTGAGCGCGTCCAACCAGCTCCCGTGCCAGGACGGCGATGTCTGCACGGTGGACGACGTGTGCGAGGAAGGGAGCTGCAAGCCGGGTGCGGCGCTCGACTGCAACGACTCGAACCCTTGCACTGACGACTCCTGCAACCCCGGGACCGGATGCGTCAACGCGGCGAATACCGCTTCCTGCGACGACGGCAACGCATGCACTCAGGGGGACGTCTGCAGCAACAAGACCTGCAAGGCGGGGGCACTGCTGGACTGCAACGACGACAATGTCTG
The DNA here is from genome assembly GCA_016875215.1 of Deltaproteobacteria bacterium. Classification (GTDB taxonomy): domain Bacteria; phylum Myxococcota_A; class UBA9042; order CAIXZC01; family CAIXZC01; genus CAITUV01. The sequence goes on along the minus strand of VGRX01000047.1, from coordinate 14,017 downwards.
CACCACCGACTCGTGCGTACCGGCAAGCGGCTGCAAGAGCGAGGCGAACGTGCTTTCTTGCGATGATTCGAACGCGTGCACGGTAGGAGACAAGTGCGCCGCGGGCGAGTGCGTTCCCGGCGCCCCGCTCGACTGCAACGACAACAACGTCTGCACCGACGACTCGTGCGTTGCCACCCAGCAGGGGATTCCCAAGTGCATCCACGAGCCGAACACGGCCCCCTGCGGAGTGGGGTACGTCTGCAGCCTGGGCAAATGCAACTGCGTGCCCGACTGTGCGGGGAAGATCTGCGGCCCGGACGGCTGCGGCGGCTTCTGCACGCAGGCCGGCATGCCGCTTTGCGAGAAGCAGAACGGGGTCTGCGCCGGAGCCAAGAAGACGAACACCCTTTGCACGAACGGCCAGTGGCAGGCGTGCACCAAGGCCGAGTACTTCTTCAACCACAACGCGTACCAGGATACCCCCGAGACCCTGTGCGACCTTCTGGACAACGACTGCGACGGCCCGACCGACGAGGAGCTTGGCCAGACCACGTGCGGCCTGGGTGCCTGCACGCACACCGTGCCCAACTGTGTCGCCGGACAGCTCCAGCAATGCGATCCGCTCCAGGGGAAGACGATCGAGAAATGCGACGGGATCGACAACGACTGCAACGGTATCGCGGACGACGGGCTCGGCTCGACGACGTGCGGCATGGGGCCGTGCTTCCACAGCCAGCCCAACTGTGAAGCGGGACAGCCGGCAGCGTGCGATCCGTTCAAGGGGGCATCGCCCGAGAAGCTCGACGGCATCGACAACGATTGCGACGGCTCGACTGACGAGGGATTCCCGGTGCCGGGCACGATCATCATCACCGAGCTCATGGTCAACCCGGCCTGCGTGGCCGACGCGGAGGGGGAGTGGGTCGAGATGTACAACGCGACCGATCAGGAATGGAACCTGGACGGATGGGCGCTCAAGGACACCGGCACCGACAACGTGACGCTCGGCGGCGGGGCTCCTCTGGTCATCGCGCCGAAGAGCTATCTCGTGGTCGGCCGCAACGGCAACCTGGCCACGAACGGGAACGTCAAGATGAGCTACGTCTATCCGCCGACCAACTTCGCCCTGGGCAACAGCACTGCCGGTGACGAGGTTCTCCTGGTCGGCCCGGGCAACGTCGAGGTCGACAAGGTCGCCTACAGCACGGCGCTGGGCTTCCCCGACCAGAACGCAGGGTCGGGACGCTCCATGTCGCTCAAGCCGACGGCCTACGACCACGTCAAGAACGACACGGGTTCAAACTGGTTCCAGGCCAACGCCCCCATCCCCGGCGGGTGCGGAGACAAGGGCACTCCTGAGGCGCTCAACCAGTAGGGAGGCCGGCAGGGACCATCCTGCCTGGAGAGGTCGCCGGCCGCACGACGACCGTTGGACGCTACCGGAACGGCACTGCAACTGCGAGAAGCCTCCCGGGACGATCCGGGCTCAGGATTTCCCGAACGCCCGGGCGATCCGCTCCAGCAGCACTGCATCGGCGCGGGCGTCTGCGATCCCCGTCCTGGGGGGCACGCGGTCCCGGACGCAGGCGTGGAAGTGGTGCAGCTCGGCCCGGAAGGCCTCTTCGTAGGAGACCGTTACGGTGCGCTCCACCAGGGCCCCTGATTCCATGGCATCGATGCGCACCGGCGATGGGAAATGCCGGTAGTAGGGGGACGGGAAGGTGAGACTCACGCGGCCCTCGGGGCTGAGGAAGAGCAGCTCTTCCTTGTAGTGGCGCAGCCCGGGAAGGTAGACCCAGGTGAGCGATGCACGCACACTGCCGCTCCACCGCAGCAGGACATGCATGCAGCGGCCTCCCCGCCAGGCCTCGGCGTGTACGACATCCTCCGGCTCTCCAAGCATCCCGCGCAACGCATTCGTGTCGTGGATGAGGCTGTTGAACAGGAGGAAGGTCGCCACCCGCTGATCGTCCGGGGCGTTCACTCCGACGATCGCCTCGATCCGGCCGCGGGCGTCGCTCCGATGCACCGCATCGTCCAGCCCGTCAGTGGCCTCGTCGTCCTTCAGTGCCTCGGTTGCGGGGTCCGTCGGCGGCTCGAACCGGTAGTGGTCTCTGGCCCGTGCGTCCACCGGGTGCAGGATCTCAACCCGCACGAAGCGCAGATCCTTGAGCCGCCGTACCTCGGCGCATGCCAGCTCGTAGCCTGGGTCGTAGCGCTTGTGGTACCCCACCATCAGGGTGACATCGGCGCGGCGGAGCGCGACCTCGACCTCCTCGACCTCCGCGAGGTTCTCCCCCAGCGGCTTCTCGCACAGCACGTGCCGGCCGCTCCGGATTGCATCCACCGCAGCCTGGCGGTGCGACCCGCCCGAGAGGATCAGGACCGCGTCGATCGGCTCTTCGAGCAGGTCCCTGTGTCCGATGTGCAGCCGGTCGACCGCGTACCGCCGCCCGGCTGCCTCGAGCACGGCCCGGTTCGGGTCGGCCAGGGCCGTGATGGTGAACAGGTCAGGACGCTCGGCCAGGAAGGGAAGATGCATCATCTGCGCAATCCCGCCACATCCAATCACTCCGACGCGAAGAGGACCGCTCATGTCATTCCTCCGGTGGCCGCCCCGAACACACCGGCGCCACTCTTCCGATTCCTACCACAGCCGCATACCTTGCCAAGGGAAATCACGGCCGGAGCACGCGCGCAAATCCGTGCCGCGGGAGATACGGGGTCCACGCAGGTCATCTGCTCTTCGGTCCAGGATTCGCGTTGACACCTGCGCACACGTGTACTAGACATGAGCCAGCTCACACGTGGAGGCTCGGAATGGACGGCAAGTACAAGAGCCCGCTGCACGAGATGGCATCCCGAACGCGCACGGACTTCTGGAACGACTCCTGCTCGGTGGAGGAGCTGACCTATGCCATCGAGCACGGTGCGGTAGGGGCGACCACCAACCCTGCGATCGTGCTCGGCGTGCTGAAGAAGGAAATGCACCTCTGGCGCGACCGGATCGTGGCGATGATTGCGCAGAACCCGGCCTGGAGCGAGGTCGAGGTTGCGTGGAAGCTCGTCGAGGAGATGGCGGCCAATGGGGCGGAGCTGCTGCACCCGGTCTTTGTCCGGGAGCATGAAAGAAAGGGGCGGATCTCCATCCAGACCAACCCGCAGCTCTATCGCAATGCCGAGGCCATTGTCGACCAGGCGGAGCGCTTTCACGGGCTGGCCCCCAACATGCAGGTCAAGATCCCGGTCACCAGGGCCGGCGTGGAAGCCATCGAGGAGGCCACGGCGAGGGGCATCAACATCAACGCCACCGTCTGCTTCTCCGTGGCGCAGGCGGTGGAAGCGGCCCAGGCCGTCGAGCGCGGCCTCTCTCGGCGGGAGGCGCAGGGCCTGGACATCGCATCGATGAGCCCCGTCGTCACGATCATGGTCGGGCGGCTGGAGGACTGGCTCCAGATCCTGACTGCACGGGACGGCGTGACCGTGCATCCGGCCGTAATTCCCTGGGCCGGCGTCGCGTGCTTCAAGCACGCCTACGGGATCTTCGGGCAAAGGAAGTTCCGCGGCCGGCTCCTGGCAGCGGCCTATCGCCACCACCTGCACTGGTCCGAGCTCATCGGAGGGGACGTCACGCTGACTCTGCCTTCACCGTGGCAGAAGCAGTTCAATGCCTCCCGGATCGAGGTGAAGGAGCGCATGGACGATCCGGTGGAGCCGTGGATCCTCGACGAGCTGCGACGGGCCTTTCCCGACTTCGTCCGGGCCACGGAGCCAGGCGGTATGACTCTTGCCGAGTTCGACGCGTTCGGGCCCACTCAGCGGACGTTGAGGAGCTTCATCTCGTCGTACCAGGATCTGCTCTCCGTGGTCAGGGACTTCATGGTGCCCGACCCCGACAGGAAGCCGATGCGCGGCTAGAGGACTGCGCCCCGGTGAGGGAGGACCGATGCATCCCCATCTTCTCAGAGCGGCCGGCGGCTTCCCGCATGGCCATTCGGTGGTGACCCGGGCGGGCGAGCCTGTGGCGGACACCGGAATCGACTTCGGCGTCCTGCGCCTGTCCCGGGGCGAGGAGTACCTCGACGACCCTTCACGTGAGACGGCGCTCCTTCTCCTGGACGGAAGTGTCGAGCTCGCCGTGGACGGGGCGGTGTTCCGTGCCGAGCGTTCGTCCCTGTTCGACCAGGACCCTTCCGCCGTGCATCACGCAGCGGGGACCATGTGCTGCGTCCGGGCATTGTCCGCATGCGAGCTCGTCGTGGTCTCCACGCGGAGCTCCGGCCTTTTTCCGCCAGCGTTCTTCGATGCATCCAGCATGGTGGAGACAGAGCATCGCGACCGGGACCTGCTGGACGGGACGTCGCACCGGATCGTACGGACCGTGTTCGACGGCCGCAATCGCCCCGACGCGGGCCTCGTCCTCGGCGAGGTGGTGACCCTGCCTGGCCGCTGGTCCAGCTACCCGCCTCACCATCACCCTCAGCCGGAGATCTACCATTACCGCTTCGACCATCCGTCCGGGTTCGGCTTCTGCCAGCTCGGAGAGGATGTCGTGACGGTGCGGCAAGGGGACACGGTGAAGATCCTGGACATGAACGACCATGCTCAGGTCGCGGCCCCGGGGTACGCCATGTTCTACGTGTGGGTCATCCGCCACCTGCCCGGACAGCCGTACCGCACCCCCGAGTTCTCACCGGAGCACGCCTGGCTCAAGGACCCGGCGGTCAGGGTCTGGAGGCCGTGTGGAAACGAAGATGGCGCAAGGAGGTAGTCACATGACCCCGACGATCCGGCTGACGACTGCGCAGGCGCTGATCGCGTATCTGAAGTGCCAGGAGGTCGAGCGGGACGGCTTGAGGACTCCGTTCTTTGCCGGCTGCTTCGGGATCTTCGGGCACGGCAACCTGGCGGGCATCGGGGAGGCGCTGCAGGAGAATCCCGGGTTCCGCTACTACCAGGCCCGAAACGAACAGGCGATGGTGCACGCGGCGGTAGCGTACGCCCGGATGAGGAACCGCATGGCTGCGTTCGCCTGCACGTCTTCCATCGGTCCGGGGGCAACCAACATGGTGACCGGCGCCGCGGTGGCGACCATCAACCGCCTCCCGGTCCTGCTTCTTCCCGGGGACGTGTTCGCCCGACGCAACGTGGCTCCGGTGCTGCAGCAGCTCGAGTCCGAGCAGACACAGGACATCTCGGTAAACGACTGCTTCAGACCGGTGTCGCGATACTGGGATCGCATCAACAGGCCCGAGATGCTGATCTGGGCACTGCCGGAGGTGATGCGCGTTCTCACCTCCCCGGCTCAGACCGGTGCGGCCACACTGTGCCTTCCGCAGGACGTGCAGGCCGAGGCATTCGACTTCCCGGCAGGCCTGTTCGCCCCCAGGACGTGGTCGATTCCGAGGCCCCGTGCGGATGCACGTTCCGTTGCCGCGGCAGCGGCGATGATTCGCGAGAGCAGGCGCCCGCTCATTCTTGCCGGGGGAGGGGTCATCTACTCGGACGCGACCGAGATCCTCGGACGCCTGGCCGGCCGGACCGGTATCCCCGTGGCCGAGACGCAGGCGGGCAAGGGTTCGCTCCCGTGGGACCACTCCTGCAACCTCGGTGCGATCGGTGTGACCGGATCTCCTGCGGCCAACCTCGTGGCCCGGGACGCCGACCTGGTGATCGGCGTGGGGACCCGGTACTCGGACTTCACCACCGCGTCCAAGACGGCATTCCAGGCGCCGGGGGTCCGGTTCGTCAACGTGAACGTCGCGGAATTCGATGCGGCCAAACATGCCGGGCTTGCGCTCACGGGTGATGCGCGTGCGGTCCTCGAGGAGCTGGAGCCCGCACTGGCCGGATACGCCGTTGCGGCGGGCTTCGCCTCCCGTGTCCAGGAGCTGCGACATGCCTGGCAGGCCGAGGCGGACCGTAGCCGAGGGGGGACGGGAGGGCCCCTGCTCACCCAGGCGGAGGTCCTTGCCGCGCTCAACGACTTCGCCGGCGACCGCGGGGTGGTCGTGAACGCTGCGGGAAGCGCCCCGGGCGATCTGCACAAGCTCTGGAGGACACGGGATCCCAAGAGCTATCACGTCGAGTACGGATACTCCTGCATGGGCTACGAGATCGCCGGCGGCCTCGGGGTCAAGCTGGCGGCACCGGACCGGGAGGTCTTCGTCGTGGTCGGCGACGGCAGCTACCTGATGATGTCTCAGGAGCTGGTGACTGCGGTCCAGGAAGGAGTGAAGCTGACCGTGCTTCTCATAGACAACCACGGGTTCGCCAGCATCGGCGGCTTGTCCACATCCCTTGGGAGCGGCGGCTTCGGCACCGAGTACCGTTTTCGCAGCGAGGATGGCGGCCTTTCCGGCGGGCACCTGCCGATCGACTTCGTGAGGAATGCGGAGAGCCTCGGTGTCGCAGCACGTGGGGCCGACGACCTGGGCACGCTGAAGGAAGCCCTGGCCGCGGCACGGGCCTCGCAGCAGAGCACGGTCATCGTGGTCCGGACCGACCGGGATGCACGCGTCCCGGGGTACGAATCGTGGTGGGACGTGCCGGTGGCCGAGGTGTCCACGCTGGAATCGGTACGCACGAGTCGCTGCCGCTACGAGCAGAACCTGCTTCGTGAGCGCTGCTTCCATGGGGAGGAGAAGGAATGAACGAGCGGATCAGGGTGGCGAATGCACCGTGCTCCTGGGGAGTGCTGGAATTCGATCTGCAAGGCGAGGCTGCACCGTGGCAACGGGTGCTGGACGAGATGGCCGCGGCGGGATACGCCGGTACCGAGCTGGGCGACTGGGGGTTCCTGCCCACCGAGCCCGTAGCCCTCGGTGCGGTTCTTGCTCCCCGCTCGCTCGACATGGTGGGAGCGTTCGTCCCGGTACGGTTCCGTGATCCGGATGCCGCGACCGAAGCGATACCTCGTGCGATCAGAACTGCGCGCCTGCTGTCAGCGGTGAACCCGCGTGCGCTCGTCGTCCTGGCGGATGACAACTGCACGGACCCCGTTCGCGACGCGTGTGCGGGCCGAATCCGGCCGGACCAGGGGCTTTCGCACTCGGAGTGGTGCACGTTTGCTGCCGGTGTGGAGCGGGTTGCCCGCGCCGTCTCGGACGCGACGGGCCTGGGCAGCGTGTTCCACCACCATGGCGGGGGATTCGTCGAGCCCCCCGCCGAAGTCGATACCTTGCTCGATCTGACCGATCCGGCACTTGTGTCGCTCTGCCTCGACACCGGGCACTTCGCATTCGGGGGGGGGGATCCGCTGGCCTGTCTCCAGCGGCACGCCGACCGGATCCGCCACGTCCACTTCAAGGACTGTGATCCCGCGGTGGCCGATCGTGCCCGGCGCGAGAAGTGGGACTACACGACCGCAGTGCGCCACGGCGTATTCAGCGAGCTGGGCCGGGGCAGCGTCCCGTTCCGCGAGATCCTGGCCGCACTGTCTGCCCGGAGCTGGACCGGCTGGATCGTCGTCGAGCAGGATGTCCTGCCGGGCATGGGCACGCCTTTCGAAAGCGCGGTGCGCAACCGGGAGTACCTTCGGCAGCTCGGCCTGTAGCGGGAAACCGGGGGCACGCCTTTCGAAAGCACGGTGCGCAACCGGGACTACCTTCGGCAGCTTGGCCTGTAAAGGGAAGCCGGGTTCCGTCCGGCGCGACGCTGCGCGTGCAAGCCCGGTGGGAGAAGCCGCCCCGTGCTTCGCCCGGCCGAAATCAGTTCGTCGTGCACGTTCCGTCCTTCCCGTCCTTGATGAGCATGACCTGTGTGTAGCAGTGGGTGGTGTGTGCGGTGCACCCGCCGGTCGGGCACGTGTAGTTCAGTGCGGAGCATCCCGCCGTCAGGAGATTCCCGCTCCCGAACCAGTAGGACCCGCAGATGCCGTAGGCCGCACAGGAGCCGAAGGAGAGCTTCTTCGTCAGGTGAGCCACCTCCGCGGCCGTCGCGATGTGCCACCCGGCCGGAATCACGGTGGGCGTGTTCTCGCAGAGCGTCTGGCAGGAGCTTTGCTGCCACTTCTCCGGAGGCTGCTGCAGCGTCCTGACGTCCACGCCCATGGTGACGCACCCGGATGCCTCGCTCGCGCAGGCGGCGGAGCAACCGTCACCGTTCAGGTTGTTCCCATCGTCGCAGGCTTCGCCGGCTTCGACCACCCCGTTGCCGCAGCATGGGACGATGGGCGGATAGACGCACCCCTTGGCCGGGTCACACTGGTCCTGCGTGCACGGCTTGTTGTCGCTGCAGACCAGTGCGGGTCCCCCCTTGCAGACGCCTGCCGCACAGGCATCCTGCAGAGTGCAGGCGTTCCCGTCGTCGCACGGGTTCGTGTTGAATGCGTGCAGGCATCCCTTGGCCGGGTCACACGAATCCGTGGTGCAGGCATCACCGTCGCCGCAGTCGATGGGAGTACCCGCCAGGCACGCGCCTCCGGAGCACTTGTCCTGCTGTGTGCAGGCATTGCCGTCGTCGCAGGGCAGGACGTTGTTCGTGAACACGCACCCGACTCCCACCTGGCAGGAGTTGGTGGTGCACGGGTTGTTGTCGTCGCACGTCAGGATCGACGTGCCCTTGCACCACCCTCCGCCGCACACGTCTCCGAGAGTGCAGGCGTTCCCGTCATCGCACGGTGAGGAGTTCGGCTTGAACTTGCACCCGACCAGCGGATCGCAAGTGTCATCGGTGCACACGTTCGAGTCATTGCAGACCAGAGAAGATCCGCCGATGCAGCCTCCCAGGTGACAGTGGTCCGCAGTCGTGCACACATTGCCGTCATCGCACGGCAGCTCATTGAGCTTGTACAGGCAGCCGCCGCCGGGGATGCAGCTATCGGTCGTGCAGGGATTCGAGTCGTCGCAGATCGTGGCCCCGGTGGGGACGCAGGCGCCGTCTTTGCACGTGTCGCCCGTCGTGCATGCGTTGTTGTCGCTGCACGGGGCGTTGTTGCTGGTGAAAACGCAACCGGCCTGGGGATTGCAGGAGTCATCGGTGCAGGGGTTGCCGTCCGAGCAGATCATCGAGACGCCCGGCTGGCACTTGCCCTGGACGCACGTGTCGCCCACGGTGCACGCGTTCGAATCGGAGCAAGCAAACCCCTCGTGGGCCGGAACGAAGCTGCACGCGCCGCTCACCGGATCACAGAATGCACTCTGGCACAGGGCATCGATGCCCTGCGAAGGGGGGCACTTGACCTGGCTGCCCGGTACCAGGGCGCATTCGTACGGAATCGCCGAGGTGTCGCAGAACAGCTTGCCGTTGCACACATCGCCGTCCTCGAAAGGCACGCAGTCGGAATCGGCCTTGCAGTCGCAATTGATCGCGACGCCGATGCACTGGCCGGACTCACAGCCATCCGCCACGGTGCACGGGTCTTTGTCGTCACACGGTGCGGCGTTGTACGTGGACGAGCACCCGCCCAGGCCGTCGCACTGGTCATCGGTGCACGGGTTGGCGTCGTCGCACACCACCGGAAGCCCCACGCACACTCCGTTCTCGCAGTGGTCACCGACCGTGCATGCATCGCCGTCCATGCACTCGCCGGCATCCAGCAGCGCGTGGTCGCAGCCGTCCGCCCCCTTGCATGCATCGCTGGTGCAGCCGTTGCCGTCGTCGCAGAGGTTGACATAGCTGCCACCGATCGCGTCCGGCTCGTCGACGGCTCCGTCGCAGTCGTCGTCCACGCCGTTGCAGATCTCGAGTGCCGGTGCAGGGGCGTCGCACGGCGTGAGGCCGCCCTCGCCGCACACCCGCTTTCCCGTGCAGGTTCCCCACTCGTTGACAGCGTCGCACGGCGTCCACAGCCCCAGCGCGACCGACTTCCCCGTGCACGGGCAGCTTCCGTTCTCGGAAACGCACTGGTCGACCATCACGCCATCGACGGTCTTGACCGAGGTGCACGCGAATCCGGTCGGGCAGTCGTTGCCGGTCTGGCACGGGCCACCGCAGAAGGCACCTTCCTTGCCATAGTCCAGACACGCATCCTCCAGTCCGCCGGGGCTCTCGCAGTCGGCAGCAGTCGCGCACGGCTTGCACAGGTTGCTGAACAGCGAGACACACACCCAGGCCACGTCGGGACCGGTGGAGGCCACCTGCTTGCAATCCCACCCGTCCGGACACTCCTCCTGGCACTCGACGGTGCAAACCCCCTCCCCGAGGTGCTCGACGCACCACCCCGATTCGCACTGGCTGTTCTTGGTGCACGGGTCGAGGAAGCACCCCATGCCCGGGGCGCACCCGGGGTTCCCCGAGTCGCCGCCGAAGTCGATCCCCAAGTCCCCTGCCGCGTCCACGTTGCCCAGGTCCCCGAAATGCACCTCCTGCGCCCCGCCGACGTTGTCGGCGTCGAGCGGCTCGGCATCGGCCCTGCCGAGAATCGGTGTGTCCTCGCCCAACTGCGTGGTGGAGCCCTGGGCGCTGCAAGCCACGGCAACGATTGCCGCCATTGCCGACGCAAGTCGGGCCGGGAACTTCGGGGGGGAACCCGAGCCCGCCGACGAGGAAGATCTGCGGTCTGCGAACAGCATCGGGAATCTCGACATGCTACGACGTACGCTGCGCATGGTGCCTCCTGGACGACCGTCGAGGGAATGCTACCAGATAGTCATGCCGGAGTCGAACCCGGCAACGGAATACGGCCCAATCCGCCCTACGCCTTGCGAGCGCAACGGTGCCCGGCAATCGCCAATCCAAGCAGCAGCAGGATGACGGCAGCGTTCGAATCGGCCGAGCCGAAGCCTGCGCATCCTCGCCCGGCACCGCCCCCTGCCACCGCGCCATCGACCATCTCCTCCGCCGCTCCGTCGGACTCCGCCGCCCCCGCGTCAGGCTTGTGCGCCCCCGCGTCAGGCTTGTGCGCCCCTGCGTCGGGTTCTTGCGTCCCTGCGTCGGGCTCTTCCACCGCGGCATCCCCCTCGATGGGCGGCACGGGCACGATTCCGGCCAGGTGCGCGGCCACCGCCACATAGCTCTTCGTCACCTGCACGTAGAACGGCCAGTCGAGCTTGTCGACCGTGTCCTCTCCGGTGTGCCAGTAGGGGTTCCAGTTCTCCAGCTCCTCCGCTACCAGCATGACGGCAGGGTAGCCGTTGTTCCAGAAGCTCCCGTGATCGCTCCAGTTGTTGCTGATCGCCACGTTGACCGGAACGAGATCCGCGATGGAGTAGACGTCGATGGCTTCCGCCCACAGCTCGAAGATCGCCAGGTCGGCTCCATCCGGGTCGTCTCCGGGCATTCGCGTGTTCATCTCGACGATTGGCTCGTCCGTCTCGGGTGGATCGAACGCAATGGAATCGGCCTCGATCATGGCCACGATGTTCTCCCCCGCGGCCTTGCATTTCGCCGCGTAGCCGGCGGAGCCTATCTCCTGGCACTCCCACGGGGCGTTCTCCTCGTCTCCGAAGAAGGCGAACCGGATGGTCCGCTCAAACGTCTTGCCGGCAAACGCACGCGCCAGGTAGAGCGTGGCGGAAACGCCCGACGCGTCGTCATCCGCTCCCGGGGCCTTCCCCTCCCACGGGAAGCTGTCGAGGTGCGCACCGACGACCACGATCTCGCCCGCCTTCGTCGTGCCGTTGATCTGCCCGATGATGTTCCGTCCCGGCGGCGCACCGTCCTCCCCGGGGAATTCATGGTAGACGACCGAGTCGAGCCCGTATGACTGGAGGTGCTCGAACACGTACTGCTCGGCCTTGTCGATGGCTTCCCCCGAGAAAGCGGAGCGCGTCTCGAACGTGTACGCAACTCCGCCTACGAGCGCCGGCCTGGCACCGCTCAGCTCCTCGACTGCGGGAGCGAGCTCGTCGATGGTCACACCGTCGACCATGGCCGCCACATCGGCATCATGGACGACATCGGCAGCGGCAGGAAGTGATCCCCAAAGGCAGCCAGTCCAAGCCATGGCGACGAGCCAGCCTCTCCACCGGCGGTGCGCATCCTGTCCTGCCGTCATGCTCCCTCCCCTCCCGCCAACCGCGCCACTCTAGGGCATTTCCGGCTCATCTTCAACCGGAGCATCGGCCTCGGTTCCGGGAACAAAACGTTTCTTGCATTTCCCGACGGACTCCTGTATGTATTGGACCATTCCAAATGGTCCGGTCGGTCGAGCCTGCAGGAGTCAGACGTCCAACCGGAAAGAAAAAGGAGGAGAAGATGAGGAAGATGATCGTGATTGCGGCGCTGGCGGCCGTGGGGCTGTTGGCAGTGAGCTGCGGCGGTGGAGGCGGAGAAGACAAGGACATGAAGGGGACCGAGGAGACGACCGGCGGCGAAACTACGCCGACCGACGACGTGCTGCCGACCGACGACGTGCTGCCGACCGACGACGTGCTGCCGACCGACGACGTGCTGCCGGTCGACGACGTGCCCCCGGCCGACGACGTGCCCCCGGTCGAGGACCTGCCGCCGGTCGAGGACCTGCCGCCGGTCGAAGACGTGCCGGCGCCGGTTGATGCCTGCCAGAACGATGCCGATCTCGCCATCGTTGCCGCGGGGGCGGATGCAATCTCCGCATCGGCCAAGGAATGCGGCATGAAGTGCCTGGCCGAGCCGGACATCGTCGGCTGCGCGACCCCGTGCGTCGTGGACGCCACCGGCCTGTCGGCGGGCTGCTCGGCCTGCTATGTCGGCATGATCGCCTGCACGATCCAGAATTGCATTGCCGAGTGCGTTGCCGACGCCTCCGACCCTGCCTGCCTGGCCTGCCAGGAGGAGAAGGGCTGCTATGCCGCTTTCTACGAGTGCTCCGGGTTCGAGCCCACGGTGGAGCCGGTCGTCGACCAGTGCATCAACGAGGCCGACATGGCGATCCTCCAGGCCGACACCCAGAAGGTGAAGGACTCTGCGAAGGATTGCGGGATGAAGTGCCTTGCCGAGACGGACATCCCGGCCTGCGCCACTCCGTGCGTCGTGGATGCTACGGGCCTGTCGTCCGGCTGCTCCGGCTGCTGGGTCGGGATCATCGCCTGCACGATCACCAACTGCATTGCCGAGTGCGTGGCTGATGCCGAAGCGCCGGCCTGCAAGGAATGCCAGGATGCGAAGGGGTGCAGCGAGACCTTCTACACCTGCTCCGGCCTGCCCCAGGAATAGCACTCCTGTTCCTCGTGGTGGGTTGTCCATGGCCGCGCCTTGCGGCCCGCCTGCATGACTTCAACGGCCGCCTTTGCACCAGTGCGGTTCTTCCCGGACCTGGACGGCCGGGAGAGCGAGCGCTCGGACCGGAGGGAGCTGAGCCCGGCGTGGCAAAATGCACCCCCCAGGGGCAGCACGTAGAGCAGAATCGCCATGAAGTGACAGACGCTGCCACCGAGCACGAACAGGTGCCACACAGCGTGCCCGAAGGGCAGCGACTTCCATGCGTAGAAGGTGACGCCGCCTGTATACGCGAGCCCTCCGGCCGCAAGCCAGGTCATTCCGCCGGAAGGTAGTGCTGCAAGCAGAGGCTTGATGGCGATGACCACGAGCCAGCCCATGGCGATGTAGAACACCACGACCAGCCGCTTGAAACGCCCGAGGAAGATGGTCTCGAACACGATGCCCGACAGGGCGAACCCCCAGATGAGGCCAAACAGGGTCCAGCCCCAGGCTCCCCGCAATGTGACCAGCGTGAAGGGTGTGTAGGTCCCTGCGATGAGCAGGAAGATGGCCGCATGATCAAGGCCCTTGAAGATGCGCTTGAGCCGAGGCGACGAGAAGCTGTGGTAGAGCGTGGAGGCCAGGTAGAGGAGGACCAGCGTCGCCCCGTAGATCGAGAAGCTCACGATGCGCCACGCGTCGCCGTACAGGCCGGCATACGTAGCAAGCACCGCCAGCGCCGCGATCGCGAGCCCGACTCCGAGCCCGTGCGTGGCCGCGTTGGCGATCTCCTCCCCGCGCGTGTATCCCGCACTGTTCTTCGCCCTCTCGACGCCCTGCATACCCCCCCCCGGTCTGGCACAACGGCTCCGCGGGACGTGTGTGCCACCAGTCGAGTCGTAGCGGCTCCTGGGGGACACGTGCGGGGCCTGTCAAAGAAACGGTGCGCTCGCTCCCCTGAGCGGAACCTTTT
>VGRX01000046.1 GCA_016875215.1 Deltaproteobacteria bacterium | reverse complement strand
TAATCAGGATGCAACACGCTCACCATTACAAGCCCCCAGGCAGCCCGGGCTCAACTCCCGAGGCCGCTCTTCTCAAGGGTCTCGGCTCATCTACCGACTTCCGACCCCGTCGGGTGAGGGATCAGGGCGTAGCCGTTCAGTCTCGCCGCTGACGGGGGGCCGGAGCAACTACTTGTTGGGTAGTGTGTCCGCCGAATGATCTACAGGTACGCACGAGTTGTCCGAACCCCGACCGTGAGGGAGGGGCCGCAACAGCCTCCTGCTGCGCCCCGCAATCAACCCGGGAGTGATGCCTTGCGCCTTTTTTGCGAAATAGCACTTTCTTTTTCGTGCCGCTGCCCTAAAATAAGGATACGCGAGCGACCCGGGTCCGATGCCACCCGATGCCGGGAAAAGAGGAATCGGTCGCTCTACGTTCCCTTCCAGCTTTGGAGGAGCCTCGATGAGAAGGATGTTCTGGCTTGTGCTTGTAATGTTGTCTTCGTTGGGGTTTGCCTATGCCTGCTCGTGCTCGAGCGAGAAGAAGCCCGGCATTGACACGGATGTCGACGGAGTGACTGAGGTCGACATGACGGCAGACGCCGGGGACGCGCTCGAAGAGATGACTGACATCCCGGGAGATAAGGAAGTCGAGCCGGACGACAAGGCCGAGCCGGACGAGGTCGGGCCGGACGAGGTCGGGCCGGACGAGGTGGGACCGCCTCCGTCGCTCTTTTTCTGCATCTCGACCAAGGATGCCTGCGCCGAGGATTCCCCCATCCACCTGACCATGGATGACGACCAGTTCGACGACACGATCGGCCTGCAGGTGAACGTGTCGGTCACGGTCGAGAACATCCCGCTCGGCACCCCGGCTGAGCTGCGGGTGGACGGAGCGGTGCTCGGAACCCAGGACATTCCGCAGGCCCAGTTCAGCTTCACCAAGGTGACGCTGACCCACAAGCCCGAACCGGATTGCCACATCGTAGAGGTCCGGATTCCCGATGTCACGTTCGAGCAGAAGGTCGTGTGCGTCGAGACCGGCCAGTGCGGCCTCACCATCGCCCCGCTCAACGAAGGGTGCTTCGGCGACGACGCAGACCCGGACAAGCCCGGCATCCAGGCGCAGTTCACGGTCACGGCCGGGGGCACGGATTGCGACCAGGCCTACATCGCGGTCGGCGCGGACAAGACCCCCTTCCCGGGGACCCCCGCGCTGCTCGACGAGTCCGGAAGCGCGCTCATCGAGGTCTCCCTCAGCCCGACCGGCGGCGAGCTGCTCTGTCAGCCGGTGGACCTCGAGGTGCACGTGCTCGACTCGGAAAACCCCGACCGGGAGGCCCTCTCGACCCTGTCGTACATGGTGGACAACAGCGCACCGGTGGTCACCCTGACCGCCCCCCTGGGGGACGCGGTCAACCTCCTGGGAGACGAGGACGGCAACCCGGACAACGGGATCCAGGTGACCGTCGAAGGGACCGTGAAGTCGCTGGGCGAGAAGGGCCTGCTCCAGCCCTCGCTGGATGGCGTCGCACTCGCGCCGCTGGCACCGGTCGGCGAAGAGTTCTCCTTTGTCGTCGACCTTCCGGTCACCGGCCTCTACGTCATCGACGTGACCGCTACCGACTGCTGCGACAAGACGCACACCGCCTCCAAGTCGCTGGTCGCGATCCTGGGCGAGTCGGATATCACTCTCGCCGTACCGAAGGAAGGGGACGTGCTGCTGGCCAAAGAGGACCTCGACAAGGACACGACGGGAATCTACGACGCACAGTTCCAGGTCGTGGCCCCCTCAGCCAAGGTCGGGGACACGATCACCGTCAAGTGCCAGCAGGATGCCCCCGGCTCCCTGATCAAGACCGTCGGCTCGCTGACGGTGGAGCAGCTGACTGCCGAGTGGCTGTATGCCGTCGACGTCAAGCTCGATATCGCGCAGGTCGGCACCTCCACCGTGTGCTGGGCGGAGCTTGCCGACGGCAACCCCAAAGTAAGCCCGCAGGTGGCCATCAAGGTGGCACTGCCTCCCCCGGTCCTCGTGCTCGAAGTCCCGGTCGAAGGCGCGGTCATCGACCCCAATGACCTGGTGGTCTCCGGCAAGGCCTCGAACCTGAAGGGGCAGACCGTGGACATCTCCCTCGTCGGGGCCGAAATACTCGATTGGACCACGACCGCCGCCGAGACCGACTTCTTCTCCAACCAGCCCCTGGGCAGCGTTCCCGACGGCGCATATGTCCTCCAGATCGACGCCACCGACGTGTTCGGCAACCTGGCTTCCGAGCAGGTCGGCAGCCTGACGACGGTGGGCATCGAGCTCGATTCCGCGGCACCGACTCTGGCCTTCGTCACCCCCCAGGACGGGGAGGTGTGCGCCCCGCCGGCCTGCGCAGACACCATTCCGGAAGACGTCATGACCGGCCACCAGATCGAGGTGTCGCTCTCGGTCTCGGGCGAGCTCTCTCCCGAGCTGACGCAGGTCTGCCTGTCTGTCAACGGCATTCTGGTCACTCCGTGTGCGAACCCCGTGGACGAAGGAGGGCAGTTCATCGCCCGCTTCTACGGAATCACGCTCATCGCCGGCGCCAACGTGCTCACCGCGGTCGGGACCGACTCGCTCGGCCACGAAAGCCAGCCCGCAGTGGCCGGTATCACGCTCGAAGTGGATGCCCCCCGGGTCACCTTCGTCGCTCCACCCGTCGACGTCGTGACCGCGACCCAACCGGTCCAGATCATCGGGCTCGTCACCAGCCCGGACGGTACTCTGCCGCTCGAGGATGCCACCGTGTCGCTGCTCGTCGGCAACGTCGAGGTCGATACCGTCGCTGCCGGCCCCGGCGGAAACTACGAGTTCCAGCTCTCCGGTCTCTTGCCCGGCATCACCACGCTGTTCCAGCTCAAGGCGATCCACGCGAACCACGCTCTGCCCGGCTACTCCGACGTGCGCAAGGCGACCCTGAAGGATCAGGCGCCGTCCGTGACCATCACCTTCCCCGCCGACGGCCAGGTCTTCAACAAGGCCAGCACCCAGTGCGCACCGGGCGTGCAGGGATGTCAGATCACGGTCCAGGCTGTCACGACCTTCATCGAGGACAACCAGGAAGTCACGCTGACGCTCACCTGTCAGGGCCAGGCGGACAAGACCTACAAGGGGAAGGTCGCCGGCAGCAAGCTCTCCATCAGCAAGGTGCTGCTGCCGGACAAGAACTCGTGCACGCTCGTTGCCCTGGGAACCGACCAGGCCGGACAACAGGCTTCATCCGCTCCGGTCTCCGTGACGATCGACCGTACGCTGCCCAAGATCCTGAAGTTCTCGACGCCGGCGACCGCGATGGTCCCGGCCAACTTCGACCTCAAGCCCGATCTGGAGTTCTTCCAGTTCGTCGTGGCGGTGCAGGTGCAGGGGGTTGAGAAGGGCACCGTGGTCACCCTGACCATTGCGCCCGAAAAGGGTGCTCCTCAGGGAATCACCGCGACCGTGAGCAAGCTGGTCAATGACACGGACATCGAGACCGTGTACTTCGCCGAGTACGCGTTCACCCCCGGCCTCAACACCCTGTCGGTCTCGCTGACGGACGCGGCGGGGAATCCGGCGTCACTGACGAAGCAGTTCCAGTTCTTCACCGACCCGACGACCGTGGAGCTCTACACGTTCGAGTTCGTCGACTTCAAGTCGTGCAACACCAGCGCGGAATGCGGGCTCGGCGTGTGTGCCCCGGTCCAGTCCGGAAAACGGTGCGTGACCGGCTGGAAGTCCGCCGCTCAGTCACTCACGCTGCTCAGCAAGCCTGCCGATCTGTTCGCAGGGACCAAGAACCTCCGCTTCTGCAGCGACCATCCTTCTCTGGGTGGCGAGACTTGCGCCTACTCGGCGGAGGGGACGTTCCGCGTCCTCAAGCTGACCGACCACCCGGGATTCCTCCACTCCGTGGAATTCCCCAAGGCCGAGGTGGACGCCATGGCCCAGGGGCTCCACAAGATGTTCATCGAGGTCAAGCGGAACGACACGGGTGACTGGGTGCCCTCGCCGCTCTCGGGCTACGCCGAGACGAAGTTCCGCCACCTGTTCGTGGATACCCTGAAGCCCACGCTGTCCAATCTGCTCTTCCCGGGGGACAAGCTGCCCTCCGATGGCTGGCTCAACCAGTCCGAGGCGGTCTCGGGAAGCAACTTCGACGTGCAGGTGACCATCGACTCGGCCGGCTGGGGAACGACCACCTTCACCAGCAACGGGGGCAACGCCAAGGTGCACACCAACGGCTCGGACATCGTGGAGCAGGTGATCAAGGAGATGACCCTGTTCCAGGGGGCCAACCAGGTCTGCACCGAGACCAAGGATGTGGTCGGAAACAAGTCCGACCCGCTGTGCAAGAACACCAACGTGGACACTATGGTGCCGCAACTCAAGTTCCTCGCACCGCAGAACACCCCCACCCTGCTGGTCGGCTCTTCCTCCGATGCCTCGCTGCTCACGGAGCCGGGGCTCGAGGTCACGCTCAACGTCAACCTGAACGGAAACACGACGACGAAGAAGGCAAAGGCCGCGGCCAACGGCACCGCGCTGTTCGTCGCCGCGCTCGCTGCCGACGGGACCTACCTGCTTTCGGCAAGCGTTGCCGACGCCGCTGGCAATGCTGCGTCCGCGGCAACCACGCCTGCCTCCATCCTGGTCGACCGCACTCCGCCGGCGGTACAGGTCATCGCTCCGGTCGACGGGACCGCCCTGGCCGCGGGGGACGATGCAGACGCCGGCATCGCCGGCTTCCAGGTCGTTGTGCACTTCAAGGTTGGGGACGGAACGGGCTGGAAGATCGAGAGCTACCGTTGCACTGACGACCAGTACTCCAACTGCGAGGCGCCGTCCGTGAAGGTCCCGCTCGACGTCCAGGACCTCGGCAACGGCGAGTACAAGGCGCTCATCTCCCTGGCCAAGCTGTACAATGCCGTGGAGTACCGCCGCCTCGTGGTCAGTGCCACGGATCCCAACGGAAACCCGGGAACCGGCGAGACCAGGTTCTCCGTGGCGCCTGGGGCCTGCGTGGTCGACCTCGTCAGCCTGCCGGAAGAGGGCTTCGTCAACAACTCCCTGTGCAACCCTGCCGGCCAGGATTGCCAGAAGGTTCCGTTCAACGTGGATGTGCTCGTGGCAGGCGCCTGCGGGGGCGCCGACCAGGTGGTGCTCTTCGTCGATGATACGCCGACCACCGCTTCGGACCAGATCCCCGGGACGGTCAGCTTCTCGGTCGAGCTGCAGCACGGCCAGCTCATCACGTTCCAGGCCAAGCTCACATCGGGCGGGGCAGAGACCGGAGAAGGCTCGGCGCTCGTGCCGGTCACGGTGGACCTCACCGACCCGACGCCGTCGTTCGTCTCTCCCGCGGCAGGACCGTTCACGTGCAACGCTGCCGTGGACGAGTCGGCCGGCGCTGTTGGCTGCCAGGTCACGGTTTCCGTGCAGGTGGCCGGGGACAACCTCGACGGCGGCAAGGCCGACCTGCTGCGGCGGGTGGGCGGCAGCGACTTCAGCCTCGGCACGAAGGCCATGACCGGGGCACAGCCCTTTGCGCACTCGTTCGCCGGGGTCACGCTCCCGGAGACGGACGGGCAGGTGTTCGTCCTGGCGGCACAGGATGCTGCCGGCAACGGGGCCGAAGTCACGCTCGGACCGCTCGTCGTGGATGTCACCGCGCCTGCGGCCGTAACGCTCAACTCGGTCGACCCGGCCAAGGACGTTGACCGTCGGCGGCCCGCGGTGCGTCTGACCTGGAATGCCCCCGGAGACAACGGGACCGAAGGTACGTCGGTCACCTCCTACGAGTTCCGCTACTCGTCCTCTCCCATCCTGACCGGGCAGGATTTCGACGCTGCGTGCGATCCGATGGACCTGGCTGGGACGTCGGCCCCCGGGGCCCCCAAGCAGCCGGGAGCGATGGAGAGCTTCGAGGTGGCGGGTCCCGATGTCCGGGCCCCGAGCGATCCGTGCCGGTTCGTGACCCGGACCGCACCGTCGACCTACTACTTCGCGGTCCGGGCCGTGGATGACGTGGGGAACATGAGTCCGTTTGCTGCCAAGTCCGTGACCTCGACGTCGGAGGTCGTGCTCAAGTACGCCAAGTTCACTACCGTCGTCGCCGGCGCGCCCAGCATGGGAAGCTGGGTCTTCGGTGTGGGTGACCTGGACGGCGACAACATGGCCGAGACCGTGGTCGGCGGCGATTCCACCTACAGCGGTTTCTGCGTCGTCCACGGCAACACGGGGCTCACCGACGGCATCAACGCGGTCAACGCAGCGGATCCGGACGTCCAGTGCATCAAGGATTCCTATGCGAGCTGGGCGGGCTACGACGCGGTCGGCATCGGCGACGTGAACGGTGACGGGTTCCGCGACCTGGGGGCGCTGGTCTACTACTCCACGCCTCCCGGGTCCGTGTTCCGCACCGAGTACCGCATCTACCTGACCGACCCGGCCACCGGCTATCTCTTCGAGACGCCGGCGGTCAAGCTGTTCCATGCCAACTACTACTCGGCCCTCGCCCTGCTCAAGCCCGCCGGCAACTTCAACGGCGACCAGGCTGCGGGCGGGAAGCCGCTCCAGGATGTCCTCCTCGGAATCCCGGAGCTCAACAAGGCATTCCTCGTGCCTGGCAACTCCGCCTGGAAGGCAGCAGCGCCGGTCTCGATCGACCTCAGCAAGGCGGCCGACCTGACGACGTGGAAGGTCGTCACCATCACCGGCGTCGGGCTGGTTGCCAACGACACCTTCGGCAACGCCATGGGGGTGGGGAACGTCCTGCCCGACGGCGGCGGCGCCGGCACGCAGTACGACGACATCATCGTCAGCCGGATGAAGAACAACGGCGTCTCCGCCTTCATCATTCCGGGGCGCTCCCTGGCCGCAGCAGCGACCCTGACCGTCTCGAAGACTCTCGACGGAACAGGCTCTGAGGACACCAAGTCGGTGCGGCTCATCCCGGAAGCCTTCTACGTCAACTCCTACTGGTACGGGGCCGAACTGCCCGGGGCACACGACCTGGACGGAGACGGCAAGCTCGACGTGATGCTCGTGCACTACAGCTACACGTCGCCGTATGACCACACGCAGGTCTACATCTACGACGGCGCTGCCATCCAGGCCAACGTGGGCCAGACCCTCCAGCTCAACGCGACCGCTTCCCCGGGCCTGACCGACGTGTTCGTGAGTCCGGGAAAGGGCATGAGGCTCAAGGGCCCGCACTCCTACGTGCAGTTCGCAGGCAACTTCGACCACGCTCCGACCCTGTCCGGGCCGTCCGTCGACCTGGTGAGCACCGACTTCAGTTATTCCTCGGTCTTCGGGCACCTCTACCTGCGGCTGAACCAGCAGGAACTGGCCGTCGACGAGGTGCTGTTCCCGTTCCAGGACATCACGGTGACCGATCCCTACGTGCCGGGGAACCATGCGTTCGGCGGCTGGTGCTTCGTTGCGGCAGGGGACGTCACGGGCGACGGGCTGCCCGACATTGTCGCAGCTTCCAAGGACGCCGGGTACGACATCCTCGTGTACTAGCAGAGGCAGGGTCCGGAGTCCAGGGAAGGGCAGTGGAGAAAGGGCCCGTGCAGGAATGAGTCGATCGCAACGATGGTTCGATGGACGGCACGATGTTCGGGCCGTGCCGCGGGTGACAAGGAGGGACGATCTGTGCGCCGGCTTGACAGTGGGCGCTCTTGCCCATATCCTCCATTCGTGGATTGAGGTGTTGCCATGGCAGACAAGATGAAGAATCGGCAGGATTCGCAGAAGCGACGGCCTTACGTGAAAGCGACGGTCAAGACAGAGCCGACCCTGGAACGTCAGGTGTTGGGAAGCCCCAAGCTCTTCGTCGGCAAGGGGTGCTGAACATCCCGAAAGCGTCGGCATGAATCCCTCGGTGTCCGTTCCCTTTCGCTACGGTCCCTTTCCCGGGCGCCTGGAAGTTCCTCCGCATCTCGAAGATGCCGTCCGTCTCGGCTCGACATTCGTGGACGCAACCGTCCGGCAGCACGAGGTGCAGCCCGATTGGTGCATCGGTCCGGGGGAACTGTCGTGCCCCTCACTCGACGCCGGCCACCCCGGCAGCGACCCCGTCCGCGCGTTGGATGCCCGGCTCGCGGCCTTCGGCTGCCGGCGCGTCGTCGAAGCGGGCGGACTGGTCCTCCATGCCTCCGCTGTTGCTCTCCATCGACAGGCGAGGGTGTTTGCTGCCCGCAGCGGAACCGGCAAGAGCACCACGGCCAGACGCCTCTGCCCCCCCTGCACGCCGCTCTCGGATGACCAGTGCATCCTGCTGCCGTGGCGGGTCCTGGAACCGGGGCGTGACTGCGCGGGGTGGGCCTGCATCGACGTGAGGCCCGGGGAATCGCTGCCGGTCCCGCTCGCTGCCGTCCACCTGCTCGAGCGGGGAGACCGCACCGAGGTGGCGCCGCTGCCCCGGTCAGAGGCGTTCAGACGCCTTCTGTCCCACGCTGTCCTCATCCCGGCCGAGACCGAAACCCACGCGGCCTTACTGGGGGCTGCCGGGGAACTCCTCGCCGACGTTCCGGTCACCATTGCAAGAGTCTGCCTGGGCGACCTCTCACCAGCTACCCTCGGTTGGCCCGATTCCCCGGCCGGCCCCGGGCAGGAGGCCGGAATTGGGTAGACTGGAAGACCGCCTGGAATGCCTGTACCGGAACCGGAGAAAGCTGTTCTCCATCCACCTCGACGTGACGTGGCGGTGCCCGCTTGATTGCCTCCACTGCTACCTCTCCGACAAGGGGGGGGACGAGATGTCCGGCCGCGAGATCGAGGAACTGCTCGACCAGGCAGCGGCCATGGGCGTGTTCACGATCGGCTTCTCCGGCGGAGAGGTCTTTGCACGCAGCGACTTCCTCGACCTGCTGGCGTATGCCCGCAAGCACCGCTTCGAAATCCGCGTCAAGACATCGGGGGCCTTCGTCCCGTCGGCGGAAATCGACTCCCTGATCAAGCTGGCCCCAAACCTGGTGGACGTCAGCTTCTATTCGCACGTCGCTGCAACCCACGACGCGGTCACCGGACGGCCGGGGTCCTTCGATTCGAGCCTCCGGACCGTGCTCGCCCTCCAGAGCGGCGGAGTCCTCGCACAGGCTGCCGTCACCCTCCTGCGCGGCTACGGCGACGATGCCCGCACCATCCGGGCCGGCCTGGAGGCTCTCGGAATCGCACATGTCGGGTTCAATGAAGTGGACGACTCGTGCAACGCCAGGACGCGCATGGAGGACTTGTGCCCGACGGATGAGCACCTGGCCCGCCAGTTCGCTCTGAACGCGCCGGACGCGGAACCCGTTGACCGCCCCGGGGACGACTCGCCGGTGTGCGCCCCCGGGTCCGCCCCCGTCCACATCGCCCCGGACGGAACCGTTCGCCCATGCGTCCTGGTGGATGGGGTGGCCGGGAACGTGCGCTCCGAGCGCATCGAGACCCTCTGGAACGAGTCGGCCGTTCTGAAGGACTTCCGGGCCATGACCTGGGGGGCCGTCGAGAAGTGCCGAGCCTGCGAGCTGCGTGCCTGGTGCCGCTACTGCCCGGCCAGGGCCGCACGGCTGACCGGCAACCCGCTCATTCCGCCCGGCGAGTTCTGCCGCCTGGCACGCTTGAGAAGAGGGGCCGCGTGAAGACCGTCACGGACAACCGAGGGAGGACGCCGGACGGCAATCGGAACGCCGCTCAACGAGGGGAGCGCGAAAGACCGGCCGGGTGCAGCCGGGCGCACTGTGGGCAGGAATCGGACCGGAACGGAGAGGAAACGCCGGGTGTTCGAAAGCCCCTTCCGGCAGTGATCCGGGCGAGAGGCTCCAGCATGTTTCCGTTCCTTCCGGACGGAAGCCTCCTCTTCTTCGAGGCGCCTCTTGCACTTCACGTCGGCGACATCGTGCTGACCGAAGAGGACGGCCGCTGGCTTGCCCACCGGGTCATCGGGCTGGAAGCGAACCACGTGATCACGTGCGGCGACTGGAACCGGACGTCAGACCCGCCCGTGCCGAGAGACCGCGTCCTGGGCCGCTGCACCCAGATCCGTCGCAAGGGTGTGGACATCCACCTGGATCTCTTGTGCGTCCGCCTCTTCTCCCGTCTGCTCGCTGCGATCCTCACAACAGCCAAGTCACGCCTGTAGGCGGGATGCGTTCGAGCGCGCCGTCCCCTGTCCGTGCGGCGTCGTGCCGAGCGCCAGCCCCATCTGCACCAGGAAGGCCACTTTCTCCGGAGCCGAGAACGAATCCTCCATAGCTCTGCGGAGAGCGGGGACCACCCCCATTCCGGCCCTCAGATCCCGCAGCAGCACCGCGCCAGCGAGCTTCATCCGGAGCTGGCCGAATGCAGGGAGCGCCGCCCCTTCCGAAAGCCCCGGGCAGGGCAGAGACCCCCATGCGACCAGCGCCACGGCCGGTGACAGGCCGTGCAGCATCCCGAACAGATCCGAGACGCCGGACAACTCACGGCCGGACCGGCGGCTGTGGCCACCCGCCCTTCCGCCTCGCCTGCCGGCCACCGATTCGTCCATCCGGCAACGCTCCCGCTTCGCAGGGCGACGGACCGGACCAACGCCGGGGAAGATCGAGGCCTGCGGGCCATGGCCCAGGAAGCGTGCAAGCTCCAGCGCCACGTCGATGCGCTCCCCCGGCAGAGACAGGAGGTCGAGCCGGAGCGAAGGAGCAACGGCCGCAAGCAGCAGGTCTGACCAAAGCCCCCCTTCCGCCGCGGCAGACTCGCACGCCCGCAGTCTCCCCTCCGCGGCGGCCGGGATGCCGAGCAACGACAGGATTCCCGCTGCCTCGCCCCGGGAACCCGACGTTCCCAGCTCGTTCCACGCGCCCCCTGACGACAGCAAGCTGGCGCAGCGGTCCCTGAATGTCGATTCGCGCGCGACGACCTCGCTGTCCGTGACGCCGTCCGGCAACGCTGCCTCCAGCCGGCAGATCGGCGTCCAGTCCGCGGTCCCGAGAGCGTCGAGCGCTGCCTTGTGGCTCCCGTTGAGCCCCCTCCTGGGCGGAAGGACGAGCCGCATCGGGCACGAGGAGAAGTGCGGCCTGAGCGCAACCCACCGCCCCACCCTGACCGAGAGGCTCAACGGGAACAGGCGGCACAGGAGCGGCTTGGCGGCCTTGCCCCGCGTCCCTGCTTCGGACTCGATCCGGCATCGGTTCCTGCCGTCGAGCCAGGGACACCCGCACCCGGACATGTCGAAGAAGACGTACGGACCCGCCAGGGTCCTGGCCCGGTCGGCAAGGGTCTCCCCTCCGTCGGGAAACGCCTCGACCTCGTCCACGGAGAACGCGACCCCGGCGCCCTTGCAGCAAAGCACCGGGCATCGCCGGCAATCGTACGTGAGCACGCGGTCCGGGTATGCCAGGTAGATATTCGAATCGGTAGACACCGTGCCTGCTCCGCCTGCGGCCGGTCGGCCCATGGTTCCCGGAAGCGCTCCGCTGCGCCCCGGTCCCGCCTCGACACCCCTCACATCCAACCAGGGATTCCCACTCGATGTCAAGGTTGACCGTTCGAGCCGATGTGAGCTACCATCACGCCGAGGTGCGGGGAATGGAACGTGGGAGACTCCGGGATGAACTGAAGAAACTGCTCGGACCGGGACGCATCTCGTTTGCCCCTCAGGACATCGTCACGTACTCCTCCGACATGTACCCGGCAACCCAGATCGACAAGTTGGGCAAGATGCTTCCCCAGGTCTCTCCAGCTGCCATCTGCTTCCCCGAAGACGCGGCGGAGGTTCAGCTCCTGGTGCGCTTCTGCAGCCAGGAGCGAGTTCCCGTAGTGCCGTGCGGTGCCGGTTCGGGCGTCTGCGGCGGAACGCTGCCGCCGGAAGGGGCCGTGGTCATCGACCTCAAGCGGATGGACCGGATCCTGCGCTTCGATCCGAAAGCGGGGATCATCGAGGTGGAACCCGGAATCATCGGTGAGCGCCTGGAGGACTGGCTCAACTCCAAGGGATTCACCCTGGGCCATTTCCCGTCATCCATCGCCTGTTCCACCGTGGGCGGATACGTTGCCTGCCGGTCAGCGGGCCAGTATTCCAGCCGCTACGGCAAGATCGAAGACATGACCGTGGGGCTCTCGGTGATCCTTGGCGACGGGAACCAGCTCGACCTCGGCATCCTGGGGGGCGGAAACAGGCGGGACCCGATGCTGGCCGTAATACTCGGGTCCGAGGGGACCCTGGGCATCGTCACGCAGGTGGCGCTGCGGGTCGAGCCGTTGCCCGAACTGGTCGACTTCTCAGGGTTCGCGTTCGTGGACATCGAAGACGGCATCGCGTGCATGCGGCGACTACTCAGGGCCGGCCTGCGGCCCACCGTGCTGCGGCTCTACGATCCGCTGGATTCGCTGATCGCGGGAATGCACTCCACGACCGCCTCGGGAGAGGACGTGCACCGGGCGGCCTCGAAGCTGTCCGGCCTCAAGGGGCTGCTTGCCGGCGCGCTCACGGACCTCAACGAGGCGGGCATCGCCGTGGCGCTGCTGCGCCCGTCGATGCTGAACCGCATCGCAGAGCTGTTGCCCGCCCGGTGCATGATGATCATCGGAGTCCAGGGGGACAAGGCCTCGGTGGCACGGCAGTGGGACGAGGTCCGCTCCATCGCCCAGGCGTGCCGGGGCGAGGATCTCGGCCCGGAGCCGGGTTACCACTGGTTCAAGAGGCGCTACGCCGTCTCCTACAAGCAGAGCCGCATCTTCGCGGCTGGAGCGTTCGTGGATACCCTGGAGACCGCGACCACGTGGGACAACCTGGTGCCGATGTACCGGGCGGTGCTCAAGGCCATGGGCAAAGAGGTGTTCCTCATGGCGCACTTCTCCCACGCGTACCGGGAAGGCTGCTCCATCTACTTCACGTTCGCCGGATACCGGCCGACGTCGAGGGCCGCGCACAGCATCTACAAGCGGGCTTGGCGGGAAGGGATCGAGGCCGTGACACGGTACAGCGGAACGGTGAGCCATCACCACGGCGTGGGGGTGCTCAAGCGCTGGGCCATGGGACGGGAGTGCCCGGGGGGAATCGAGTTGTTCTCCGCCTTCAAGAAGATCATGGATCCGGAACGGGTGATGAACCCGGGCAAGGTGTACAACCTCGATTGAGGAGGAACGGATGAACGGCACGGTATCCGGTACCCGCCTGCGGAAAGAGCTGGGGAAGCAACTCCCGGCCCACCGCATCTCGGTATCGGATTCCGGTCGCTACGTCCAGGTGGAGGCGGATTCCGCGCAGGACGTCTGCTACGTGGTCTCGGTGGCCTCCCGGGAAGCGGCCCCCGTGTTCCCGGTTCCCTGCCTGGGCCGCATCCCTCCGGTGGACGGCTGGCACATCCGCCTCTCGCTGTCGCGGCTGAGCGCCATCACCGACTTCAGCCCCGATTCGGGTCTGGTGTGCGTCCAGTGCGGCACCGGAATGCAGCGGCTTTCGGACTGGCTGGCGGAGAAGGGGTTTGCGCTCGGGGTCCACCCCGAGCAGTCGTGCGAGATGGAGCTGTGGGAGTTCATGCTCTCCGCCGCCAGCAACAGCTTCGGCCCCCGCTTCGGGTTCAAGCGTGACCAGGTGCTGTCGCTCTCCGCAGTGCTTCCCAACGGCCGGCTGTTCCGCAACAGCGTATCTCCGGCCCGCTCGACCGGCCCCGATTTCTCGCTCCCGCTGCTCCACTCCGCAGGACGGTTCGGCCTCCCGCTCGAGATCTACCTGCGCATCCACCCGCTGCCCGCACAACGGGTGTTCCTGACCTTTGCCCTGGATGACCTCCCCGCTGCGGTCGAGCGCACGTGGGAGGTCGCCTCCGCCGCGACACCGGAACTCATCGAGATCGGTGTCAACCGGCTGGCCCCGGGCGGGCTCCCCCAACGATTCGTGCTGGTCGAGCTATGGGGGGAGGGAAAGGCGCTCTCCGTGCGCAAGGAGCTCGTCCGGAAGCTGCTGGGGGACGTGGCCAGGCCCAGCGAAGTCCCGTACGAGATGCTGCTCGCGTTCGAGAAGACCTACCGGTTCGTCGAGGGGCAGACGCGCCACGTCACCCTGTCGCGGGACTCGCTGAAGGACCTCGTGGAGGGGCTGCCGCCGGGGGGCGGACCCGTAACGCTGCGGATCCGGGGGTTTGTGGACGGGCTGGTCTCGGTCACCGCCGGATGCAACGACGAGGCCGAGTGCGCCATCCTCCCTTCGGAGGAATCCGCCCCCAGCGGTTCCAGGGAAAGCCGCCGCATCCTCGATGCCGCCGCAGGCATGCTGGACGGCTCCGGGGTCTTCATGCGGCTCCCGGAAATGTGGGGAGGAAGGGGATGAAGACCCGCTCCGACTCGCGCGATACGACCTTCTGTCTGCACTGCCCCACCCTCTGCCTCTCCCGATGCCCGGTCAGCACCGCCACAGCGAATCTCTCCTTCTCCCCCTGGGGGAAGCAATCCGCAGCCTGGCGCCTCAAGTCCAAGCTGGTCGAGCAATCCCCCGCCGCGCAGACGCCGCTCTGGATGTGCCTGGACTGCCTGGCTTGCCGCGAGGCATGCCTGCACGGAATCGACGTGCCATCCAACCTCGCTGCCGCCCGGCTCGAGAACGGCGGGCAGTCCTTCCCGCTGACCCAGCGCCGCCGACAGACCGACCGTGAGCTCGCCGCCTCGTCCGGACCGCCTGCCCCGCACGATGTGGACCACACCTGGAGGCTCCTGCGTGACGTCGCCCCATCCTGGCGCCGCGTCAAGGAATGCCCGGCGCTCCTCGTCCCGGGAACGGAGATGCTCCGGGAAGACTGCGTCGATCTGCTCGAGGCACTGTTCCGAATGCTCGACAAGGTCGGGGACAAGGTGCTGGGCGTCAACCGGGATTCCGCGCTCGAGTGCGGTCACCACAGCTACGCCCACGCGTGGCACAAGGCAGCGGACAAGGAGGCTCGCCAGGCGGCCAAGCGGTTCGGACGCTACAGCCGGGTGGTCTTCGGCTCCCCGCATTGTGCTTCGTTCGTGCGGCTCCGGTGGCCCGAAATCGGCCTCGACCGCAGCCGCCAGGCAATCACCCTTCTCGAGTTCGTCGGACGCCGTATCGACCTGTCCGGCCCCGCATTCCACAAGGGACGCGTGGCATGGCACGACCCCTGCCACCTCAGCCGCCACCTGGGCATCTATCAGCTCCCCAGGGACATCCTCAAGTGGGCCTGCAACCACCCCCCGGTTGAGCTCCTGCACCACCGCGAGAAGAGCCAGTGCTGCGGCGGAGGCTGGCCCGTCCCCAGCGCGGCCCCCGACGTGGCCCGGAACGTGTCCGCCCTCGTCATCAATGAGTTCCGGGACTGCGGTGCGGACCTCCTCCTCGTCGGCTGCGCACAGTGCAGGCGGCAGCTCAGGCATGCAGCACCGGACCTCCCGGTGCGCCACATAATCGAGCTCCTCGCGGAGAAACAGACATGACGACGGACGGCTTCAAGACGCTGGTCGTGGTCAACCCCAACTCCAGCAACGGTCGGACCGGCCGGATCTGGCCCGATCTCCAGGCCGAGCTGAGCAAGCGCATCGGGACCTTCGAGCACCGCTTCACAAGCCGGCAGGGAGAGGGGGAGGCACTGGCCCGTGACGCCCTTCAAGCAGGCTTCGAGATGGTCGTCTCGGTCGGCGGCGACGGGACCCACAGCGAAGTCGCCAACGGCTTCTTTGCCGACGGAATCCCCATCCGCACCGATGCCGTGCTCGGAGTTGTCACCAGCGGTACCGGCGGAGACCTGCGGCGGACCCTCGGGATGGACAAGGGGCCCTTCGCAGCCCTCGACCGCCTTTCCGGGACCACGGTCCGCCCGCACGACGTCGGCCGGTACACCTTCGTCGATGCCCAGGGGGTCCGCCGCACGCGGGTGTTCATCAACATCCTCAGCTTCGGAATCGGCGGGCTGGTCGACAA
The DNA here is from genome assembly GCA_016875215.1 of Deltaproteobacteria bacterium. Lineage (GTDB taxonomy): Bacteria > Myxococcota_A > UBA9042 > CAIXZC01 > CAIXZC01 > CAITUV01. The sequence continues at coordinate 4,588 of VGRX01000046.1, read as the reverse complement.
GCTCGTCAACAGCACGACCAAAGCCCTGGGCGGCAAGGCATCGTTCTTCATCGCCACCCTGAGGGCACTCGCCCGGTTCTCCCCGCCGGAGGTGACGGTCGAGCTGGACGAAGGGGAACCTCGCACGGCCCGCATCCACAACGTCGCCGTGGCCATCGGCCGCTTCTTCGGTGGCGGCATGGAGGTTGCTCCGGAGGCCAGGCCCGATGACGGGCTCTTCGATGTGGTCGGCTTCGAAGGCATGTCCACCTTCGGCTTCGTCTCGCTGGGCGGCTCCATCTACAAGGGACGTCACCTCGCCAGGCCCAACGTCACGCTGGCAAGGGCCCGCCGCATCGTCGCACGTTGCGACCAGGCCGAAGTGCTGCTCGATGTCGACGGCGAGCAACCGGGACGTCTGCCGCTCGAAATCGAGATTCTCCCGGGGGCGCTCAAGATCAAGTCATGACCCGAAGGTTCCTGACAGCGCTTAGGCCGTCGCTTGCGGCCGTCCTCTCCGGCCTCGCCGTGGCATTGGCCTTCCCCCACTTCGATGTCTGGTGGCTGGCCTGGCTGGCCTACGTCCCGCTGCTCTTCGTCATCGAGGAAGCATCCGGCCGCCGCACCTTCCTCCTGGCCTGGCTGGCGGGGACCACCGCGAACTTCGTCGGCTTCTTCTGGATGTCCGGCATGCTCTACAACTTCGGACACCTGCCGTACGTCGTCTCCGTCGCGCTCACGCTGGCCGGAGCCGCGTGGCAGGGGATCTCCATCGCACTCGCATTCTGGTTCTCGCTCCTGCTTTCCCGCAGGTCCGGACTACGGCCGTGGCTGTTCCTGCCGCTCGCCTACACCTTCTAAAAGTTCCTCCATCCGATCCTGTTCCCATGGTTCCTCGGCAACTGCCAGTACCGGCTGCTCCCTCTCATCCAGGTGTGCGACCTGTTCGGGGTGAGCTTCCTGTCGTTCCTCCTGGTGCTGGCAAACGGAGCGCTCTACGAGGTCGCCCGCTTCCTGCGCTCGAGGACGGCACCGCGAGGCACGGCTCCCGGCGATAGCCCGGAGCAGTCCCGTGTCCGGCCTCTCAGGAGGCTGATCGGTATTGCTTCGCCAAGTGAGACCGCAGCCGTGGAGACGAATGGCGAGCGCGCCCGGAGCCTGTTGGCTCCCCTGGCAACTCTTTCCGCCCTGCTCGTCGCCGTCCTCGGGTATGGGCTGGTCCGGCTCGACCAGGTCGAACGTGTGGAGGCCGCGGCCGAAACCCTCAGGCTGGGAGTCGTCGAGCCGGAGATCCCCATCTTCGAAGAGCAGCTCAAGAGCTTCCCGAAAGAAGAATCCCCCCTCTCGGTGCTCAAGTGGAACACGCTCAGCCTCCAGGCCGCGTCGGCCCGGCTGGTCGAGACGGAGAACCCGGACCTGCTGGTCTGGCCCGAGAGCACCTACTTCCCCGCTCTCTCCGTGTATGCCCGGCGCACGGAGGCCGACTTCGTCACGCTCGAAGGCCGCCGCGTGGTGCTGCACCGGGAGGGAGCAAGCCCCACCGCCTTCGAGGCGGCCGAACCGCTGCTGGCCGTGGCCACCCGGGGGGACGGTCGAACCTTCGTGGTCGGCAGGAAGGGAACGGTCTATGCCGTTACTCCGCAGGGGCTGACCCGCGAGGCCGCTCCGGTCGCAACGGACCTCGGTGCGGCATGGTACGGCTGCACCGACGTGCCCGCGTACCTGGACACGCCCGAGGACCAGTGCCTCCCCATGGCAGCCGGCGACTCCGGGACTCTCCTGGCCCGCTCGAAGGACGGCTGGGTCAAGCTCGAGACCGGCTCCACCGCTGACCTGCTGGTGCTTGCCGGCTTTTCGGCCGGGAAGTACGTCGCTGCCGGCCGCGGGGAGATCCTCGCGGGCAACGTCACCAAGGGGGTGATTGCCCGCAGCGCAACCCCGGGCGTGGTGTGGGCCGCAGCCGCGGCCCGGGGCCCCACAGCGATACTGGTCGCGGAATCGGGGAGTATCGCCAGGGTGACTGCAACGGGCGAGATCTCGCTGTCCAGCAAGAAGATCGCAACCGACGGCAGCATCCGGGCCGTGGACCTCCTTCCCGACGGGACCCTGCTGCTGGCGACCTCGGCCGGTCTCGCACTCGTCGGACATGAGCCGGTCCCCAGGTTCCTCCACCCCGCAGCCATGCGCTCGGTGAGCTGCGACGCCGACGGCGCCTGCCTGGCCCTGGCGGATGACGGCGGCATCTTCAGCGTCACGGCCGACGGCGAGGTCGAGCCGGTGGCCGGCGGAAATCCGGAGGCCACGCACATCGCGCTCCTGCCCTTCTCCCGCTACTACTGGTGGCTGCCGGACGACGCGAAGAAGATCTACAAGGCCACCGCCCCCGTCCCGCGCGAGCCCCGCTACCCGGATGCCGTGATCGCGGATCTCGGACAGCCCGAGCGTACGGTAAACGCAGTCCAGCGCGGCTTCGACACCCCGATCCTCTTCGGTGCCACGTCAGGCAGGGTCTTTGAGATCGAGGACCCGAACAGCCTCCGCAACATCCGCTACAACAGCGCCTTCGTGGCCGACCGTGACGGCCGCGTTCTCGGCCGGTACGACAAGCAGTATCTGCTTGCGTTCGGCGAGTACATCCCTCTCGGCGACTGGTTCCCCATTCTCTATGAGTGGTCCCCGGAGTCGGGCCGCTTCCTGCCCGGTCCGGCAAGCGAGCCGCTCGACTTCGAGGGGCATCGCCTGGGGGTGCTCATCTGCTACGAGGACATCATCCCCGGGCACACCAACAGCGTCGCGGCTGCCGGCGCCCACGCCCTGGTCAACCTCTCGAACGATGCCTGGTTCGGCAAGACCAAGGAGGCCTGGCAGCACTTCGTGCTGGCCGCGTTCCGTGCGGTCGAGCAGCGACTGCCGCTCGTGCGGGCCACCACTACAGGCATCAGCGGATTCGTGTCGGCCACCGGCGAGATCCGCTACATGACCGATCCCGAGGGGGCCGAAACCTTCGTCGTTGACCTGCCCCTGCTGGAGGATTCCTGGACCGTCTACCGGGCCGGCGGCCGCCACTTCCCCTGGGTACTCGGACTGCTCCTGGCCGGCCTGGCTGTCGCGATACTCCGCAAGCGCCAAGTCCGCTGATCTCGTTCCGGCGGTCGAGAGTGGTGCAGCCGCCCCTCGACGAAGCTCAGGGCAGGCAAGGCGCGAGGCCGGGGTGCGAATGAGGCGTGGCCCAAGCCACGTCGCAGTGAGCAACCGGCCGATGAAACGCCGCGGATGCGCCGCTATGGGCAGCCGGCTCCATTCCGGCGGTCGAGAGTGGTGCAGCCGCCCCTCGACGAAGCTCGGGGCAGGCAAGGCGCGAGGCCGGGGTGCGAATGAGGCGTGGCCCAAGCCACGTCGCAGTGAGCAACCGGCCGATGAAACGCAGCGGATGCGCCGCTATCGACAGCCGGCTCCATTCCGGCGGTCGAGAGTGGTGCAGCCGCAAGGCGCGAGGCCGGGGTGCGAATGAGGCGTGGCCCAAGCCACGTCGCAGTGAGCAACCGGCCGATGAAACGCCGCGGATGCGCCGCTATCGACAGCCGTAGCGGACGAAAACGTTGCGCCAGCGCAGCACCTTCTCGACGTACGAGAAGTTGAAGGGGGTCTTGCTCTCCTTGGCCGACGGGTTGGCGTTTCCCGGACCGGCGTTGTACGCGGCAAGACCGTAGATCACGTTGCCGTTGTACAGGTCGAGGTACTTCTTCAGCACACGGCAACCGCATTCCACGTTGAGCTGGGGATCTTCGAGATCGTCGTCGCACTTCATGTGCTCGCCGGTACGCGGCATGACCTGCATGAGCCCCGTGGCGCCGACCCGCGAGCGACATTCCGGGTTGAAGTTGGATTCCACCTTGACGACGCCGAGCACCAGCTCCGGCTCGAGCCCGTTGCGGGCTGCAATGACCTCGATCATGTCGCGGTACTTCTCGCACGCGGCCTTGCGGGGCTTGTAGGTCTGCGGAACATCGGCCGGGAGGGCCGCCGCTGCCCCCGTTCCGCTGCCGGACGCCTTGCCCGACGATGTGCTCTGCTCACCCGCCCCCTTCGACTTCCCGGCAGAGGCGGACTTCGATGCCTTGGAGCTCTTCTTCGACTTCTTCCTGGCCTCGTGCGAGCTCTTCCGGGTCTTGCTGCCGTCCTTCTGGTAGTCACCTCCCGTTGCGGCCGAACAGCCACAAGCAACGAACAGTGCCAGCAGGATGACGGCAGCGCGCACGACGACCTCCCGGAATGTGCCCGCACCGAGTGTACCTGCGGTCCGCCAAGCTGGCAAAATACCTGGGAGGCGGGGTACGCTCAGCCTGGGCTTTACCGGGAATCGAATAGTTGCTACGGTTCGGATGGGCCCCGCTTCTGCTGCCGGTCCCGGAGGTCGCTATGAAACGCGTACTGATCGTGGTGTTCGACTCGGTTGGTGTGGGGGCCATGCCCGATGCCGCCGACTTCCTTGACGTCGGGGCCAACACGCTGGTCCACGCGGCGCAATCCGTCGGCGGACTGACCATGCCGATCCTCGGCAGCCTCGGCCTGGGCAACGTCGTCGAGGTCCCGGGCATCCCCCCTGCGA
>VGRX01000045.1 GCA_016875215.1 Deltaproteobacteria bacterium | reverse complement strand
CCCCCCGGCGTGCAGACGCCCGTGCTGTTGCACCCCCCCCAAGGATCCCACTGGCACATGAAGTTGCAAGTCCGATACTGGAGCCCGCACGGGCCGCACGACTGGCTCTGCTGCTGCCCTACCGAGCACACCCCCTGGTTCTGGCAGAAGCTCCACGGCTCCCACTGGCACTGCGCATTGCAGCTCCGGGACTGGGTCCCGCAGTTGCCGCATCCCTGGTTCTGCGTCTGCCCCGGAGAGCACGGCCCTTCGTTGAGACAGCTTCCCCATGGGTCCCACTGGCACTGACCGTTGCACGTGCGGTATCTCGTTCCGCACTGGCCGCACGGCTCGGACTGCTGCTGCCCCGCGGTGCACACCCCCTGCCCCTGGCACTGGCTGTACGGCCCCCAGACACAGGTATCCGAGCAGGTCCGGGTCTGCGTGCCGCAGAAGCCGCAGGACGCCACGTCCTGCTTCCCAGGCGGGCAGGCGAAGATCTGGTCCGGCGTCCCGTCGCAGTCGTTGTCGAATCCGTCGCACACCTCGGGCTGCTTCCCCTCGAGCGGGTTGCAGACCTGCGGAACCCCCTTGTCGCAGTTGACCACGGTGTGCTCGCACAGGCCGAGGCCGCACTTGGTGGTCCCCAGCTCCTCGTCGGCCAGGCCGTCGCAGTCGTTGTCGATGCCGTCGCATGCCTCGGGCTGGGCCCCCTCGAACGGATCGCAGGGCGTGTAGACGCCGTTGACGCAATCGACCACGGTGTGCTTGCACGGACCCTGGCCGCACGTGGAGCTGCCGAGCCCCTCGTCGACGTCGCCGTCGCAGTCGTTGTCCACGTTGTCGCAGACCTCGACGGCCCCGGGGTACGCTGAATGGTTGTTGTCCGCGCAATCGCCCTTCTTGGCCGCGTAGCCGATGGGCGGGAAGCACCCGAGCGTGGTGGCGGTCTCGATACCCCAGCCGTCCCCGTCCACGTCCGCATAGAAGGTGACGAGCACCCCCTCGTCGATCTCGCCGTTGCAGTTCTCGTCCAGGCCGTTGCACTGCTCCGACGGCTCCGGCGGACAGGCTGCGACGCACATCGGCTGGTACTTGCAGGATTCCCAATCCACGCAGGACAGCGGTTTGGGGGCATCGCACTCCGACCACTTGGCGTCTGTGCAGGTGCGCTTCCCCTCCGCACACCCCTGGCTGCATGCCTCGTCGAACTGGTCGGCCAGGCCGTCGCAGTCGTTGTCCTTGCCGTCGCACAGCTCCTCGGTCCCAGGGTGGATGGTCGGGTCCGAGTCGTCGCAGTCCATCCCGGTCGCGATGGTACCCTGCGGTGCGAAACACGCCGTGACCTTGCTGTTCTCGTCCCCGTACAGGTCGCCATCCCCGTCAAGGAAGTAGTCGTGCAGCAGCCCCTCGTCGATCTTGCCATTGCAGTCGTCGTCGACGCCGTTGCACTCCTCGGGGAACCAGGAGAAATCCTCGTCGACCTGGCCGTCGCAGTCGTTGTCGAGACCGTCGCAGTCCTGCTCCATCCCGTCCTGGTAGGCCGGGTCGATGGCCTTGTACAGATCCGGGCCGCACGCCTTCCATTCCATCTGCTCGCACAGGGATGCCGGCTTCTTGATTCCCGCACACACGCCGGCCTGCAGCTCGCACGGAGGGACGAGGATGTTCGGGTCGAGGATGTCGAGCAGGCCGTCGCAGTCGTTGTCGATGCCGTCGCAGTCCTCGCCCGCATTGGGGTGGGCCGCCGGCTGGGTGTCGTCGCAATCGCCCGACTCGAACGCGGTGTAGTAGCCTTCCGAAGCGCACATGCAGGACGACGCTGAATCCACGCCGTAGCCGTCCGAATCCTTGTCCAGGTAGTACACGGTACACCCCTGGGCCCCGGCCTCGTCGGTCTGCCCGTCACAGTCGTTGTCCTGGCCGTCACACGCCTCGTCCAGGCCGAAGAAGACCTGCTTGCAGACCACCTCGCCGCCCGCACACTCCTGCTGCGCCTCGGCACACAGCCCCTTCTTTCCGGAGACGGTGCACGGCTCGCCGCCGCCCGGGTTGCCTTCATCGACACTGCCGTCACAGTCATTGTCCTTGCCGTCGCACAGCTCCGGCGCAGGCAGCGGAGCATCGCACGCGGTCAGCCCGTCCTCGGTGCACTCACGGATGCCTGAGCACGTGCCCGTACCGCTGGTCTGCGAGCACGAAGTCCGGAGCCCGAGATCCACTGCAACCTGGTCGCACCCGCACTCGCCGCTGGAGGGCAGACAGTACTGCGAGCCGTTGGGCAGGCCTTCGATCTCGACGCAGGCAAAGCCCGCGGGACAGAGGTTGTCCTTGGAGCAGGGGGTCACGCAGAACGACCCCTGCTCCGAGGAGAAGGAGTAGCAAAGGCCGTCCGGCTGGAACCCGAACTCCTGGCAGTCGACGTGCTCTGCACAGGGGCGGCAGGTCGTGATGTGCGCCGGAACGCAGGCATACAACATGTCCGGGCCGCCCGGGAGCAGCCTGCACTGCCACCCCGAGGGACAGTCCTCGATGCAGGGGATGGTGCAACGCTGGCCATCCTTGGTGTACACGCAAACACCGGTCGGACAGTCCGCGTTGGAGGTGCAGGGCTGGTCGAACACGTTGCTGCCGTAGTCGAGCGGGGTATCCGCCAACTTGTCGGGTACCGCCGCTCCGTCGCCCGGAAGCTCCGGGAGATCGCCGGGAAAGACGACCTCGGCGGGAGCGCTGCCGTCCGGCGGAACGACCGCCCCATCCACGTCCATGCTGAGCGTGGTGGAGTTCGAGCCGCATCCTCCGGTCGCCAGCGACGCAGCAAGCCACACAGCAAGCACCAGAAGAAACGAGCATTTCACCATGATGTCCCCCCAACCGGACCTGGACTCCGCCGCGGGCCGGCATACCCGTTGCAAGGATGTACCCCCGACATGAACGCCCGACGCACGCCCAGATTATGCGTGATCTGGTACCTCGAGGTCAAGGAACGCGGCTCCCCCTGATGCAACCGATCACTGCTGGGTTGACGAGCAGGCCTACCTGCAAACAGCCCCCGTTTCGTCGGTCACGGTGAGCTGAGTTCATGCCAACTCATTCGGCTGGCTCGGCCGCGCCTTCTTCACTCTATTGGATCTGGCACCGGTCTGGTGGCCAGGGATTCTCTACGCAGGCAGGCTCATCGCCCTCTCGACGCCGTTGATGGTGGACTTGGGAGGCTGCCCAAGACCTGGGGCTCACGGACACTGGAGCTTCCCGTGCCTTCACTGTGGAAAGTACCTTCTCTGGCCTGGGGCTCACGGACACTGGAGCTTCTCTTCCCCCTTGGGTGGCTCCTCGGCAGGGGCCTCCAGCGGCTCCCACTCCGCACTCGTCCATTCCCGCACCTCGGCCGCTCCGTCCTGCTTGTAGTGCGCTACGGAATTGTACCCCCAGCCGAGGATGTCGGAATCCCCCCCTCCCGTGGTCGTGATCAGGAACACCCCGTCCTGGAACCCGTAGCCGTCGGCCTGGTCCGCGGGCCATTCGGCATCGCCTCGGTTGGCATCGACCGGGAGCCAGCCGAGCCCGGGCAGGTAGACCTCGGCCCAGCGGTGGAACACCAGGTCCACGGAGGCCGGCTCTCCACGCATCACCACGCTCCCCACGTAGCGGGCCGGAATCCCCGCTGCCCGCAGGAGCGAGACCAGCAGGATCGTATACTCGCTGCACGACCCGGTCTTGCGCTCGATGAGCAGCGGCGCCGCATTCCAACCGCCCGCCAGGTTGTAGTCCATGTTGTCCAGCACCCAACGGTACGTCCGGTAGAACAGCCGGTGCAGGTTCGTCTCGTCCCCCGCTATCGCTCGTACGGTCTCGACCACCTTGGGATCGTCGATCCGGTACTTCGAAGCATCGGCCAGGTACCGCTCGCGGACATCCTTCGGAATGTCCCCGGCAGAGGCCTTGCGCCGGGGATCGGTGAACCATCGCACCTGCCGGATCGTCACGTCCGCCTCGAACCCGAACACGGCCTCGGTCCCCGCCGCCTGCTCGTCGACGTGGAACTTCCAGAACCTCTGCCCCTGGTTGTCGACCGCCTCCTGGGGCACGGCCCCCTCGGGGAGCGGCCGGAGCGCAAGGATCTTCTGCGTCGGCCGATCCTCCGGGAGCGCCACCCAGACGTCGATGTCGGTCAGAACGGTCGGCCCCCCGGACAGCACATGGTGCCTGAACGCGACCCGCTCGGTCTTCTCGGCTTCGATGGTGTATGCCGGGACCGCGTCGAGGTCGATCACACGAATGCGATCCGCCATGTAGTCACTGACGAACAGACGCCGGCCGTCGAATGCAAGCCCGGTCACGAACGGGGAATCCAGCGGGAGCACGGCGGTCACCGCTCCCCCTCCGGACTCCAGGAAGTAGATGCGGTCCTTCTCCCGGTCCGCGGCCAGCACGATCCCAGAGCCAGGGCCGGCTCCCGCCCCCTTTCCCGCACCGGACCCCGTCTTCCCCGTTCCCGTCGTCGACTTGCCTGTCGTTCCCCCTCCCGCCTTCCCCCGCTCCGCCCGGCTCTCCCCTTCGCTTCTCCCCGATGTCCCCGCCGTCTCCCTGCTCCCCAGCGCCGACATCCGCTTGCTGAGCGCAGGCAGCCACCTCACCGTCGTCCCGTCGGCAGGATCGGTCACCGAGATCTTCTTCTCGAACGGACAGTGGACCCACAGCAGACCGTCCGCGTAGGTCACCGCTCCGGGGTAGTCACACGGGGCCTCCATGCGGAGCACGGTCCTGCCGCTGGCCGAATCGATCTCGAACAGGAGCCCCTGGACGACCTCGGTGCACCAGAGCCTCCCCGGGGCTGCGGCAAGCCCACCCGGCTCCCGGCAAGGCAGCTTCACGGTCCGTCCGACCTCCCCGGAATCCGGGTCGAGCGCCACCACGGTGCCGGCCTTGCGGTCCGCCGCCCACAGAACACCGTCGGAAAGCGCCAGCCCCACGCATGCGTCTCCGGGAGTCCTCCATTGCGTGCCCGTGGGCATGGGCTGCGCCATTGCCGTTGCCCCGAACAGGAGAACGGCAGCCGTTGCCATCCGAACCATCAACATGGTCCACCTCTCCAAGACGTTGGCAGTATTCGATTCCGGAGGCAGCCGGCAAGCTCCGCTCGCTGCCCCTGTGCCGAGGACTCCCCGCCATTCGGCCATGGAAGTCGGCGGGGTCCCCTGCTCCGCTCTACTCCATCGGCGGCGCCGGCTCGGTCTGCTCGTCATCCTCCACCATGCTCGGGCACTTCTCCTCGACGAGCTTGCAGGCCGCGGTAGGCTCCTCGTCGGTCTCGAAGAGGTCTCCAAGCACCTTGAACTCCTCCTCTGTCGAGCTGCAGTTGACCTTCTTGGCCTCGGCGAACGCTTCCTCGATGGCCGCGACCTGGTCGTTCATGCAGTCCTCGATCTCGCCCAGAGTCGCCTTGCAGTCCGTCAGATCATCGAACGCATCTCCGCAGTCGTCTCCGGATTCCTCGTCCGGCTTGGCCATGCACGCGTCATACGCATCCTGGCAGGCCTTGACGTCGTCGTTGGCCGCTGCCTTGGCAAAAGACCCCACGGCCAGGCAGGTCACGTGCTTTCCGCCTGCGTTTCCTTCCGATCTCCACATCTGTGCCGACACGGCCTTGCAGGCATTCTCCGCTTCCGCCTCCGTCATGGTGCTTGCGACCTTGCCGTCGTCGCCCAGATTCACCGTCGTCCCCCCTCCCCCTCCCCCACCGCCGCACGCCGTCAGCCCGAGAAGCACCACACCGATCACCACGAGTACCACCGTTCCTAGTCTCATCCGAAACCTCCGCAGTTGGGTTCACCTCTTCTGCCATAGCTCCTCATGGGGTGCACTGTCAAGCGACACGCGTCGCCCCTGGGTTCTGCCAATCGGCCGGCTGGTGGTCGTGTTCGTCGCCGTTGACGTCGCCGTCGCCGTCGCCGATACTGACATCCGTACCTTCGCGGGATGACCAATTCCGGACGACAACAGCAAATTGCACCACGAAGACCTGGATGCCTGCAAGGCCCCCATTGAGTTCCTGACCGTTGCCGCACCTGTCGTTTCCACGCTCGTCAAGATGGTGCAGTGAGGCAACTCACAGACCCAATCGGCGACGGCGACGGCGACGTCAACGACAACGTCAACGAGCACATGGCCGCGGTTGCCGCCCCGGAGGAGGCCGGACAGGCCCTGGTCCAGGCCGGTGCCCTGCCTCGTCTTCCCGGGTTTCCCGGAGGGGAGGTCCGACCCCAGGTGCGGGTGAGCCTGCAGGCGCCCTATGTCGCGCGGCCTTCCGCCGGGCCATAGCCCCCCCCCAACGCATAGCCCCGACCACGCGGGAGGGGCCGTGCCGGACGGGGGAGGGGGGGCGCCCCCAACGCACAGCCCCGACCACGCGGGAGGGGCCGTGCAGATGAGCCGTGGGCAGCTCAGCAAGGGAAATTGCGGGGCGGCCGGGCGCAGGTAGGATCGTTGCCGTCGGATGGGGAGGAAACGGATGCGTGCCGAAGCCTTTGCCGTGTTGACCGCACTTTGCTGGGGGGTAGGGTCACTTCTGGAGAAGAAGGGGGTGAAGCTCGGCGGGCTCAGCCCGGTCATGGGCACGACGATCCGCACCGCGTTCTCGCTGCTGCTGCTCGCGTTCGTCTCCTACCCGTACTGGGACCAGCTTCGCAAGGCGGGGCCGGCCTCGATCTCGCTCATCGCAGTCGGCGGCGGCGTGATTGCGGGCGGCCTCGGGATCATCTTCCTGTACACGGGGCTCAAGTCGGGCAACCTGTCGACGGTCATGACCATCGCGTTCTGCCTGGCCCCGGTGGTCGGGGCCCTGCTTGGCTACCTCGTGCTGCACGAGCGCCTCTCGCCCCCGCAACTTCTGGGCGTCGTCCTCTGCATCGTCGGGGCCACTCTCGTGTCGTACTTCCGCCAGGGGTAGCCGGCGAACCGACCCTGGGGGCTTCATCCGATGGGGCACGCATAGCTGCCCGCCGGCACGAGCGAGACGCGAGCCAGTCGCGACTTGGAGTAGTCACCGAACGTGAATGCGATCAGGAAGAGGTCTTCCGGCCCCAGGAGCTGCCGGGCAATGGCCGCCGGAGCCAGGCCGCTGTCTTCCAGACGCTTGACCCCGTCGAGAAGCTCCTCCACGAACCGGATCTTGACCTCGAGGGCCGCTGCCGGATCACGGACCAGCCCCTTGTGCGCACAGACCAGGAGCTTCGGGCGGAGCGCTGCGACCCGACGCAACGACGCGAGCAGATCGGTCGTGTTCTCGACCAGGCGGGCCTGGAGCACCTTCGGGCCCAGGTAGAGATCCCCGGCAAAGAGCCAGCCGCGGTCGGGTTCGAAGAAGCAGACGTGGTCCCGCGTGTGCCCCGGGGTAGGAATCACCTCGATTCGGAATCGTGAGGTCCGGAGCTCGGCCCCCAGGCCCGAGGCAGGCGACGGCTCCGGGATGCCCCAGAGAAGATGCCGGTAGGGCAGGCGAGGCACCGACGAGGGCCTGCGAAGGACCGGGACCAGCGGCTCGGGACAGAGCACCGCCGCTCCCACATGCCTGGCCAGCGGGCCACACCCGCCGATGTGATCCTCGTGCTCGTGCGTGACCGCCACCTGTTCGACCGTCCGCCCCGAGAGCGCGGCCAGCAACCGATCGGCCGCACGCGGGAAGCAGGCATCCAGGAGCAACCCGTCAACGAGGGACGCGTGTCCGCAGAAGCCCAGCCGCCTGGAGAGCCGGGTCTCCACCCGGATGACCTCGAGCCCCTCGTCCACGGCTTCGACTCGATGGTAGTCGCCCATCTCACTCGGGAAGAATGGGGTATCCAACGTTGGTGATCACCTTGCGCGGGTCGGAGTTGAGCGGCCAGGTCAACACGCTCCGCGTCACCTTCCTCCCGTCAGGCAGCGTCACGTCGATCCGGATGGGCCCCGGCGTCGTGTTGGCGATCAGGAACAACCCTCGGCTCTGCGTGACGGTGAGGGTGGCGTCCGGGAAATGCCCCTCGGAAATGTACCAGACGGTTCCGGAATCGGACTCGATGGCGGCCCCTGCAATCGTAGCGTAGGTGACCCACTCGTAGAGGGTCCCCTGCACGTAGCCGAGCTCCGCCTTCTGCTTGGTCACGTTGAGCGGGATGGCGACGATGTTCGGCGCGAACACCCGGAGATTGACGTGCACGTAGTCGCCGACGAGCTCCTTGTCGAACTCTCGGAAAAGCGGGTACTTCTCGTAGGCCCAGTCCGTCGCATCGACACCTTCGGGCACGTGAGGGAACTCGAAGTAGGCGTCGAGCCCTTCGAGCGGCACAGGAATGTGGAACGCGTAGCTGCCGATGTCGGAGGAGGCGAAGCGACGCACCTCGTTTCCGCACAGATCGACCAGGTGCACGCCGATGTTGCCCACATACTCCCCGGGAAAGAGGTTCTCGAAGGACATCTCGAAGACCTGGCCCGCTACCGAGAGCTCGACCTCGCCGCCGTTGACGCCGGTGAAGCAGGAGAACGCTCCCGCATCGACCTCGCCGGCCACGGGCAGGTCCTTCTCCCCGGTCATGTCCGCCGGGAAGAAGCTCCCCAGATCCCCGGTCTGAGGCGTCTCGACCGCACAGGAGAGGAGGAAGAGCAGGGGGAAGAGTCTAGAGATCACACGCATCGCCAACTCCGTCGAAGTCCATGTCCTCCTGGCCCGGATTGTAGTCGGTGGGGCAGTTGTCGTTGGCATCGAAGATCCCGTCCCCGTCGTCGTCGTCCGAGCAGGCGTCGCCCACACCGTCGCCGTCCGAATCGGCCTGGTCCGCGTTGGTCAGACCGGGGCAGTTGTCCTCGACGAAGGAGTGATCCTTCAGCTCCGGGACATCAGGATAGTCGAAGTCGAGATAGCCGTCCCGGTCCTTGTCGAGGGCGCCGACCGTGAACTCCGACAGGGTAGGATGGTTGAAGGGGTGATTCCCGAGCCCCTCGAATGCAGCGTTGGTGAAAGGATACAGCAGCCCCGTTCCCGGGAAGTTGCCCGGCGACTTGGTCCCGTCCTGCCACGTGATCTCGTAGCGCCCCACGACCTGGTCGTAGATCGACTGCCAGTCGTGGTACACCCCTCCCTTGTCCTCGTATCGGTAGGAGTGGACGACCCCCCGCTTGTCGAGCTGCTGGTCGAGGTCGAAGAAGGCCGGCGGCGGTCCCTCGAAGTCCCGCGTTCCGGTCGTGAAGATAATGTTGCCGTCGAACGGGTACTTGTCGAAATCGGTCATCCACGGATTGAGCAGCGTGTCGGTCCCGGGATCCACCATGCAGGTAATGTCCAGGCCGCAGAGCATGTTCACCACGATGGCGTTGCCCACGGCCGGCGGCGCGAACCAGAAGCAGGTCTTGCCCCCCGCCTTGATCTCCCGCATGTCCAGCGAGATCTTCTTGCACAACCCGGTCTCCGGGTCGGTCATCGACTTGTCCCAGAAGCCGTCACCGAGGGGGAAGTAAGGGTATTTCACGTTCTCCGCCTTGTTGCAGATCTGCTCCTGCGAGGGGCTTCCGTTCGCGTACCAGTAGGCCCACGGGTTGAAGAACGACACCGTGGTCGGCATGAGCCCGTAGACCACACCCCAGGAATCGGCGAATGCAAACGCATTGATCATCGCGGCAAAGCCGCCCCCGGACAGCCCCGTGATCCCGTGCGAACGCCGGAAGTTGTTCCAGGTCCTCCCCTGTTCGGCAAGGCCGGCGAGATCGGCCTCGTCCTCGTACTCGATGACGTTGCCCTCGTCATCGATCCGGTTGCCGCCGTCGTCCATCCCGCGAACGCGGAAGTACTGGGCCACGTGGCGGGTCATGGTGTGCGCCATGAAGTAGGAGTAGCGGGTGAACTCCTTGTAGTTCGGTATCTCCGCACCGATGCCCATGAACTGGGTGTAGCAGGTGTTCCCCGCACCGGGCCACTTCCAACCCGCGCCGCAGTACTCCTTCGGCACGGTTCCGTCGGGAAGCACCAGGAGCGTGGGTTCCAGCACCCCCTGCGACGAGAAGCGCGGAAGCGTCTGGTAGCCGAACGCGTCGGCCATGCTGATCCCCTGGCCGTTGTAGCCGTGCAGACCGACGAGCATGGGATAGCGCTGCTTCTTGTTCGCCCACGGAATGCTGGTGTTGTCGTACGTCGGATCCGCAGAATTGTACTCCGGCGGGATGAACACGTGGATCTTCACCGGGAAGGGGAAGCAGCGATCGCAATCCTCCTTGGGCACGGTCATCTCGACCAGCTTGTAGCCCGGCGTCCACTGAGGCACGGTGTGGAAGATGCGCTCGTACCAGCTCTCGCCCAGCCAGACCGCGACGAAGTAGGGCTGCGTCGGCAAGAGGTTCTTCTTCGGCTTGAGCACCAGGGCGGGCTTGCGGTGGATGCCCGGCTTGATGGGGCGCCAGGTGACCTGGACGGCCACCGGAACCGTGACGACGTCGAGGTCGGGATCATACTCGTGGAGCGACACGGTGAACTTCTCGTTGAACTTCGCCTCCTCCTCCGCACTCTGCGGCATGTAGGTGTCGGCCGGAAACTCGATCACGACCTCCTTCTTGATCGTGACCATGTCCATGTTCTCCAGGTTGGTCCAGTCCACCTTCAGCTTCTTGGGAAGCCAGGCAGGCTCCACGTCCTCGGGAGGAAGATCGGGCGGCTGCCAGATCTCGGGCTCGACCTCGGGGACCGTGTCCACGAGATCCGGCGCGTCAGGCACGTCCAAAGGCAGGTCGGGTTCCGGTTCGACCAGGTCCGGCAGCAGCTCGGGTACCACCTCGGGCAGAGAAACGGGGACGTCCTCGGTCACGTCGGGAACGTCGGGCGCCACCGGCGGCGGCTCACGGTCGGATACCTCGGCAACGGCGTCTTTGGCGGGAACGTCGGGATTCCCGAGATCCAGGCTGGTCTGCTGCCCGCCCGACGAACATCCCCACACGACGCAGGCCAGCATCACCACCAGGAGCGACATGCGCTTGTGCATCTCTCGTCCTCCATTCCAGCCCGAAGGCCCAGCCAGTATAACCCGAAACGCAGCCGCGCTCAATCAACAGGCGCGACGACGCGACGCCACCTGCCCGCACACCTTCTGCTCCCCGACGGATCATCTACGAGATCGCACGCACCCCACGCGCCCCGGAGATGATGGCGCTCCTCGGCTGCGCGCTCGACCGCATCACGCAACGGCGGCTACGCATCGGCAAGCGCCTCCGCGTCGCTCGGTTCCGCGAGGCTCCAACCTGATCCACCTCGGGTTGCCGCCCAGCGGGTGTCCCGCCGGGCTCCCTGACTGATGCCGGGGCCCACCCCGATACCGTGCTACTTCCTGAAGTCGTCCAGCAACGAGGCCCCGTAGGTGAGCCCCGCGAACCACACCGGTCCTTCGCCGGTGCCGACGGGGAGCCAGCCGCCCTTGAGAATGACGTTGAAGTAGATCTCGACCTGGACCGCGGGACCGAAGCGATAGGTGGCGTTGTCGTCCTCCAGGCCGGTCTCGCCCGCATACTGCCCGAAGCCGGTCAGCGCCACTCGTGACACCCAGGAACTGCCGGTCTTGTAACCCACGCCGACGTCGTGGCCGACCCGGAACCGGCTCCACAGCGCCTCCGCATGGAGATAACAGTTCGGGAAGCCGTAGTGCAGCACACCGCCGCCGGCCAACTCCCGGCTCTGGGAACGTCCGAGCCCGACCTGCAGCAGCACGCCGGCCGCGACATCCGGGTTGAAGCCGGCCGCTCCGTCGAATCCGGAATCCACGATCGGATGAGCGGTGAAGAACAGCCGGGTCGGAACGATGCCGGGCAGCTTCTTCATGATCAGGTGCTGCTCGCCGCACAGGCCGCCCACGATTGCCGCGCCTCCGCAGTCATCCGGAATCGACGGCGTTCCACAGACCCCCATGCTCGGGTCTTCGCTGTCCGGAGCGTCGATGCACCCCAGCCCGCCGCAGGTCACGTAGACCGACTCCTCGGTCGCCTGCCACGTGGCGGGCGGCAGGGAGGTCTCATCCGGCGAAGAAGCGCGCCCCTCCCGCTCCACCCGCATGCACCTCAATCCCTCGAACCGGCACCGCAGCAGGTCGATATCGCTGACGTCGCCGTGCGACCGGAGCTCATCGCAGGCGGAATCCTCCGGTTGTCCAAGGACGGCCGACGGCCACAGGACCGTGGCGGCCAGGATCGCAAGCAGGAGTCTCTTCATTGCTCCAACCTCTTCAGCACGAGTGTCACGACGGCATCGTCGGTCAGCAGCATCGAGTGCGGTGGCGTGTGCTCGTCGGGGCCGATGACTTCGGTCCGATTCTTCTCCGCCGACGTCATGCGGGCCCGAGTGATGTCGAGGGGAACGAGGCCGTCGCCCGCAGCCTGCCCGGCGGGGAAGTCGATGGCCGCGCCGGGAGAGGCGATCACCCGATCCGCAGTCTTCTGGTTCCGGGCGAACAGGTACGAGTACTGCACGCCCTGGAGATTCTGCGTCGGGTACTCCAGGTATTTCCTGCGGATCTCATATCCCCGCTGCACCAGGAAGGGAAGGACCCACGGATAGGGTTGCCAGGTCTGGTAGGAGAAGAGGCCCAGGTTGCTGTCCCCCCCCTGCGGAAGCTTGATGCACCGCCAGTCCGGAAGCATCTGGTACAGTGCCGGCCACGTTCCCGCGATCCGACGGAATTCCCCCCGCACCTCGTCGCCGAGCTCGCTCCCCACCACCAGGGCATTGGCCGCGTCCACCGTGCCGTAGACCGGCGGGGCCACCATGCACAGGTGGCTGACCAGCTCGCTGAATGCCGATGCGGTCCCCTTGCGGTCCGCGTACAGGCCGCTGGCGACCAGCGCCAGCAGGCCGCCCTGCGAGTGGGTGACCAGCTTCCAGCGGCCTGCGTCCGGCCGCTCCTGCTCCAGGTAGTCGATGAGCAGGCCGGCGTTGTACTCGAGGTCGGCCCGCCAGTCGTAGGGGAAGCTGCTGCGACCCTCGATACGGTCCAGGAGCTTCCCGTACGCCACATCGAGGGGGGGCCCGGGGGTCACCTCCGAGTCCGGAGACAGCGTGGTCTTCACCGGCGCCGCCTGGCCGGGACGGTGCTCCATGCTCATGTCCAGCACGGTCTGCTCTACGCTCATCCCCGCCGCCTTGAGCAGGAACAGTCTGGCGTTGAGCACCACCGGGTGCCCCAGGCTGACGCCGTCCTTGAGCAGCTTGTTGCCCCCGGTACCTGGAATCAGAATGGTTCTGCTGGTCATATCGGCCTCCGTCGGTTCTCGGCGTCGCCGCCCGCCTGTTCCGGTCTTCGGTCCGGGAATCGTCGAGCGTGGTCCCCGGTACCAGCGGCCGATCCCCGCATTCCCATCGTGCATCGACGCCCCCCGGCTCGTCAATCAGTCGAATGCCGGAAAACGGCTGGGAGAAATCCCTACGTTCCTCAGTCGGAGTCATCCGGGGCAGCGGGAAGGGTGAAGAGGAACGCTGCCCCCTTTTCCCTCCTCCGACTCGACCCGGATGCGGCAGACGTGGCGCTCCGCCCTTTCTCGTCGAAAAACCAGAAGGCGAACAGGCGGAGAGGACCTGGGAGCCGAGTCGAAGCGGCATGACGACGTACTCCAGCCTCTCCTCCTACACGAGCCACCAGGGAACAAGGCGGGTGGCTCGACGCTCGAAGGCCTCGGACCCTCCGTACACGACATGGCAGCGCTCGCAGGCATCGCCGGCCAATTCCCGGAAGTAGTCGATGGCCTTGAAGAAGTCCGGCCTGACGGTCTCCCCTGCTTTGGCCTCGATGGCTGTCAGTCGTTCTCCCTGGTCCACGATGAGGTCCACTTCGTGCCCCGACCGATCGCGCCAGAAGTAGAGCGACGCACGTTGCCCCGCGTGCAGGAACCGCTTGTGGACTTCGGAAACGACATAGGACTCGAAAACCGCTCCTCGGGCGCTATGCAGCAGAAGATCTTCGGGAGAGCGGATACGCAGCAGGTTGCAGAGCAGCCCCGGGTCCAGGAAGTGCATCTTTGGGCTCTTCACCAGGCGTTTCGTGAAGCTGCGGTGGTAGGGGGCGACCAGGACAATCTGGAACGATGCCTCCAGGATCGACAGCCATCGGCGGGCGGTCGTGTGCGAGATCCCTGCATCCATGGCCAGGGAGGATACATTCAGCAACTGGCCTGCCCGACCGGCGCACAAAGACAGGAAGCGGGAAAACGCCTGGAGGTCGCCGACATTGGTCACGGTACGTACGTCCCGCTCGAGATACGTCTCGACGTAGTTGCCTAGCCACTCCTGTGGGTCCAATTCCCGGTCATGGATTCGGGGAAAGAACCCGTTGAAGAGTGCGGTGGCGACATCGAAGGCGGGGGCCGGGATGCCAGGCTCGGGGTCGCCCAGCAAAGCCGGCGGCGCCGGCGGTCGGAGCATCAACTCCCTCAGCGACAGCGGGAGGAGGTGCTTGACCGCAACGCGACCTGCCAGTGTCTGCGAGATGCCCTGAAGAAGCAGGAAGTTCTGAGAGCCGGTCAGGATGAATCGGCCCGGCCGGGGGTCATCGTCGACAGCCGCCTGGAGGTAGGAGAAGAGCTCCGGCACTCTCTGTGCCTCGTCGAAGACGATCCCCACGCCTGCGGTCCGAAGAAAAGAACGAGGGTCGTCCTGGAGCAATGCTCTGGTATCGGGCATCTCGAGGTTGGCGTAGCGATGCCTTGGGAACAGCGACTTGACGAGCGTGGTCTTTCCCGACTGCCTGGGGCCCGTCACTGTCACGACCGGGTATTGGCCCGCGACTTCGAGCAGGGCGTTGGAGAGGTGCCGCGGTATCATGGCCCGCCCCCCGCTGTCACTACTGTCGTCTTCCCCATTCGCCCATGTCCTCCCAACAAAGATCGCGGCAAATTGAACTTCCAATATTCAATTTGGCAGATCTGCGGCCGGTCGTCAAGGGCGAAGTCAGGGCCGGTGCCTGACTTCCGGCGGGCCGGCTCAGCCAGAGCCCAGTGAGTCAAAGGGAGGAGGGGGAGGGAATCGAGTGCCGGCGACCGGCGCTTTGGCCACGCCACCGATCGGCCGCACGGGCTGTCGGCACCGCCAGGAGGAGGAGGAACAGCAGCAGCAGGGCCGTGTTGCTACCACCCGCAGACCGGGACAGGCTGCAGCCGCCCCCCGAATTCGCCGCCGCGCCGGACGCAACGCACTCCCCTTCCCAGCAGACTTCTGCCGCTGCGCACGCCTGGTAGTGCGTCCAGAACTCGCCGGATATCGAGCAGACTTCCACACTGGTGGCACCGCTGCAGCGTCGGGTGCCGGGAGTGCACGCGCCCTCCCCGGCCGGAGTGTTCGCCCACTCCTCCACCAGGACGGTCACCCCCTCCCCACTCGGTGCAAGATCCGATGCCGGCGCCCCGTCCGCTGCCACGGGCACGTCGGGCGGCAGGACCGCATCCGGCCCGCTCACGACATCGGCAGGACCGGGTTCCCCCCCTACAGCGGCGCACGCATGGTCCGCCTCGATGCAGCCGTAGGGGCACGACTGGTACAGGCTCCACTCGTACCCCTGACATAGCTCCAGGTCATCCCCGTTGCAGCGCCATTCGCCGTCCAGGCACGGCGGCTGCTCCGTGACGTACGTCACCTTCAGTTGGAACGCATCGACCCACACGTCGGAATCGACGAACCCGCCCGGATGGTCGTCGAGCTCGAGCACTGCGGTCACCGCACCGACCTCCGCCCAGCTCCACGATGCCTTGTCGCCGGTGATGTCCAGCACGTCCCACTTCGAGCTCGTGTGGTGCGTGACGAGACCGGCCGCCCCCTTGGCATGGAACTTGAGCAGGATGTCGTACTTCCCCGAGTCGTACTGCGTCCGGAGCTTGACCCCGATCTCCACCTTCTGGATGGTCTCCTTGCCCGCAGGGTCGCACAAGGCGGGGAACGTGGCCTGCAACAGCTCCCCCTTGTCCACGTTGGGGGAATGCGCTTCGGCACCGTCCGCCTCCCCGACAGCGGCCTGAGGGCTCTCCCACCCCTTGCCGTCCACCGAGTCCGCAACCACCTGCGTCTCGTGAGGCCCGGCACCGGGGAAGTCGCAAGTCGGCTCCGGGTCCACCGGATCGACCACGCCGGAGCATTCCAGCAGCTTGAACCGGACTGCGTTTGCCTCGTCGGACTGGTCATCGTCCGTTCCATCCAGGACGACGAAACAGCCCCCATCCCCGGCCTGGCAGAAATAGGTGCCCAGCGGATACCAACCCGATCCGCACTGGTAGCCGGGCGGCTCCTGCCCCTCGGGCGGAGAGTCCGCCTTCTGGTCGACCACCAGGTGGGTGACCTTGCCGTTCCCGTCGTGGATGAAATGATCCGCGTCGGTGCTGCGGTTCACGGTCTTGCGGAACCAGGTCGTGATTTCGTACGTGCCTGCGACGGGGAGGTTCGGCTTCCAGGTGGCAGTCCCCTTCTTGTCGGGTCCGCCCACCGTCTTGGAAAGGTAGTGGTAGCTGGTATCTTTCGCCGAGAAACCGCATCCCGCGGTCCCCCAGGTGGCCCAGTCATCCCCGGTCAACGTGAACTTCGGGGCTCCGTCCTGATCGTCGATGATGAAGTCGAACTCCGGGCATTCCGGCGTGGGAAACGGCTTGGCCGTGAGGATGTTCCCCTTCCGGGCCAGCCCGGTCTCCCCGGACGCAGCTCCAGCCCCCCCCAGCAGAACCATCACGACGAATAGCGCACGAACCGATGACATCATGGGCCGCTCCTCTGACGAGTCGCTGTGCCCTCACGATATCGCACCGGAGGCCCGGACGCAATCTCGGTGGTCTGGCCCAAATCGTCCGCTCTGCTTGTCGTCCGTGGCGGCTTGGCCGGCCTGCCGGGCCGACATGCGCGTTGCGTCATCCCTGCGCATGCCACATCTCCGCTGTCCGCAGGATCTCCTGGCGGCGGATCCAGTTCGTGGACCTCTCCACGGGCCAACCTCCCCGACCTGGCGAACCACCCCGCTGCTCCCCCACCGAACCGCCGCCTCGGCCTCGCCGACGTTTCGACGACAGATTCCCGGACCCACCACCGGCCACACCAGCACCCATCAGCACATCACGGGCTCAAACCTGGGGATCGGTCAGCTTTGGAGAAACGCCAGGTCGGAGTGGTTCTGACCGCAACGGCACTGCCCCGACCGTCGTAGCCGAATCAAAGGCCGCTGCCCCCGGAATCTGCCGCACCGACCAGTCCGGAACCCTCACCGTCGACACGAAGGACGGTATCCGGAGCATCCACACTCAGTGGCAAGCCGCCCTACGGTTCCACAGCGTAGTCCGTGTATCCAGCCTCGCCCGGCGTGTAGAAGGTCGCACTGTCGGCAACGACCAGCTCGGCATTGCGCCGGAGCTTCGATACGAGCATCGGGTTGGAAATGAACGGACGACCGAACGCAACCAGGTCTCCGCGGCCGGCCGCCAGGTCGCCCTCGGCGCGCACCCGATCATACCCTCCGGACAGGATGATAGTTCCCGGGAACGCAAGCCCCAACTGGGCCTTGAGCTCCCCCTTGACGGGCGGAGCCCCCATGGAACTGTGGTCGACCAAGTGGATGTAGGCCAGGCCGATGCCCCCAAGCTCCTCCGCCAACGCCAGGTAGAGTGCGTCGTGCTCCTCGTCCGGGCCCATGCCGTTGAAGACTCCATAGGGGGAGAGGCGTATGCCCGTCCGGTCGGCTCCAATACGCTGAGTGACCCGGCGTGCAGCCTCAACTGCAAACCGGATGCGCCCCGCAATCGTCCCTCCCCAGGCATCCGTGCGGTGGTTCGACTGTGCGTTCAGGAACTGGTCGATGAGGTAGCCGTTGGCACCGTGCAGCTCCACACCATCCAGTCCGCTTCCGACAGCAAGGGCTGCCGCGTCCGCAAACTCATCGATGGCCCGCCCGATGTCGTCCTCGGTCATCTCCACGGGGACTGGATGATCCTGGAGTCCGCCACTGTCGGTCCACATCTTTCCGGGGGCCGCAAGTGCGGAGGGGCCAAACAGCCGTGCTCCGGCAGGGAGGTTGGCCGGATGACCGACCCTCCCGGTGTGCATGAGCTGGACGAAGATCTTCCCTCCGGCATCATGCACCGCTGCGGCCACCACCTTCCAGCCTTCGGCCTGCTCCTCCGAGAAGATGCCCGGGATACGGGCGTAGCCCAGCCCGTCGGGGGACGGAGATGTCCCCTCGGTAATGATGAGGCCTGCTTCGGCTCGCTGGGCGTAGTACTTCGCCGTGATTGCACCCGGGACATTGCCCAAGGCCCGACTTCGGGTCATCGGAGCCATCACCACTCGGTTCGCAAGATCGATCCGGCCCAGCCGGTATGTCGAAAAGAGGATGCTGTTCATGGTCACCTCGCAAGTGTCATCCATCGGGAAGTTAGGCACCCCATCGAGCATTGGCCAGTCCCCTGGCCGTCAACGGGGCAGATCCTCGAGGGTCATGAAAGAGCCACTGGGGGGCGGGGCGAGGAGGACCTGCCAGCCGAGTCGAAGCGGCATGACGACGTCCTCCAGCCTCTCCTCCTACACGAGCCACCAGGGGACGAGGCGGGTGGCTCGACGCTCGAAGGCCTCGGACCCTCCGTACACGACATGGCAGCGCTCGCAGGCATCGCCGGCCAATTCCCGGAAGTAGTCGATGGCCTTGAAGAAGTCCGGCCTGACGGTCTCCGCTGCTTTGGCCTCGATGGCTGTCAATCGTTCTCCCTGGTCCACGATGAGGTCCACTTCGTGCCTGGTGGGCAAGTTCCCGTTTGAATGGTCACCAGTTGCCCTCGGTTCTGTGTGCCGGTGCCCATGGTTCCGCCACGTGCGAATCTCATCAGCCCTCCAGCCCAAATACGTGGGCATGGTCCAGGAAGAACAACAGACCCAGCAGAACGGCAATGGATGACATGATCGGATTCCTCCGCCACCCTCGAACTGCCCACACAAAGCCGGTAAGGGCCGCAGCGATGCCAACAACGAATGCGGCATAGGCGTACCAGTAGCCCAACTGAGTCAGAGGGTAACCACGAGCCAACCCGTGTCCGATACTTCCAACAATGATGGCTATGAGTTCCAGGGCGACTGCCCCGCTGGCCAAGCTCGGGGGCGGCCTGACTGTCTTGGCCTGGTTCATGGTGTCACCACCCGCCTTCCAGTTTCAGGATGAGGAACAGGAGACATAGGAGCAGCCACAGCACCGAGCACGTTACGGCAACGACGCCACCAATTCGCCGCTGGCGTATGCCGCGAATGCCTTCGAACAGGGAAACGGTCACGCACAGGACTAGGAATGCCAGCAGCGCCGAACTGAAGAACACCGCTGCGGGCGAACGCAAGAGCGTGCTGTAGTAGCCGAAAACGACGGGACCGAAAAGCAACGACAAGAAGCACGCCAGTCCCAGCAGCAGGCTGGCCAAAGCGATTCTGGCTGGCCGGGGGCAACTCGATAATCCCTTTTCTGGCCTACCTAGCTCCACCCCTGCCTCCAGGCCGGATGCCCCTCACCTTCCGCCCGCAACTCTATCAAGGAGAAGGAGGAAGAAGAAGAGAAACCAGAGAACGGAGAACGAGACGGCAGCAATGGTACCGGAACGCTGCTGCCGCAAGCCACGGACTCCTTCGAGCAGTTAGGCCATGACACACGCCTCGTGACCCCACCTTCCGCGGGTGACCGTCCGGTCGTCGGTCATGCCGGCCGATCGGTTTCCGCTCCCAGTCAACTCCCAATCTGCTCCCAGAATGGAGCAAGGCTGCGAACAGGTCGCCACGAACGAGAACCTGCTCGGGTTCCGACCTGTCAGCGCAATTCAAGAAGGAGGTGGAGAAGACCAGGCAACTTCTGGTAGCTCAGGCAGCTTCGCGTGACGAGCAGCAAAGCGCTGGACACCGAGCGGTCGAGACGGTACTCCTGCGCTACGGGCACCTGGAATTCCGGGGGACGACGTCAACCGATTTCCGAACGGCCGGCCAGAAGGAATGATTGGGCGCTACAGCGGAGTAGCCCCGGTTCACCGTACCGCTCCACTCGGTGGCATCCGCCAGCAGGCGTGCCTGCCGGAGCGCTGCCGCTGCCTGCTCCAGCCGGTACTTGACCAGCGCCTGCACCGGGAGGTCGGTCATACCGCGATTCCCTCCCGTTGAACGGTGTTGACGAACGGCGAGCAGCGGAGGGGCGATTTCTCCAGTTCGTCCCGCGTGAAAACCACGGTCGACACCACAATGCCGGAGTCGAAGCCGACCTGCCAGGCCACGCGTTCAACTGCCTCATCGAAGTCCGGATCCGCGCTTTCCAGCACGACCATGAGATCCAGATCACTTTCGTCCGTGGCATCGCCCCTCGCCCGACTGCCGTACAGGATGAGTTTCACCACGGGCACGCCGCACCTCTCAATGACCGCCTTGAACTGTCGTGCTATGTCCCGGTCGCGGTCGGTCATCCTGCCCGCCCCCTTGCCGCCCTCATTCTATGCCCGCCGCAGCGGGGACTCAAGTCTGCTGTGCGGCCCCAAATCGTCCGCTGGTTTTCGGGCAGGCAAGGGCGGACGGGCGGGTTCGGTGCCGGAAGCGGTGGTCGAGGGGGTGTTGGGCGTGGGGCGACGAGTTCCGCAGGGGCCAGGGTGGCCGGAAGCGG